>DATECH010000001.1:0-9320 GCA_035287005.1 Actinomycetota bacterium
GTCCCCGATGTCGACGTGTCGCATCCAGGCGCGGAGCTGCTCCCACACCGCTTGCGGTGGAGCCGACTCCGGATAGCACAGGGACAAGTGCGCGCGCCAACCCTCGGCGCCGATGTGATCGCTGTGCCCGACGGGAAGGCCGGCGGCCGCGCACCGGACCCAGAGATCGGTGAGCACGTCGCGGACGGACTCGGACATCGCGAGGATCACGACCGGTACCTGCTCGTTCCCCTCGAAGAGCTCGAGCGACTCGGCGCGGAGCTCGATCGGATCGGTCGCGGCGGCCCATCCCGCAACCACCTCGCGGATGCGCTGCTCGTCGGGTTGATCGATCGGTGCCTTCGTCGAGCCGAACGCCTTGCAGGTCGCGTGCGCCGCCGGCACCGCACACTGGATCCCGGCGAGACGGTCGAGCACCTCGCCCTGCCAGCCATCGAAGGCATCGGCCAGCGCGGCGACCGGCCGCAGCAACACGTACGCGCTGTGGGGCGCTTCGGCGAGCATCTTGGGGTCGGTCACGATCGGCGCATCGGACGGCCGCGTGCGATCCAGCACCTTCCACCACTGAACCTTGCCCTGGTGATTCAGCTCCAGCTCGATCCGCACGAGTCCCCGGGCGGCGACCACGTCACCTCGTTGCGGCGCGTCGACCTCGAGCGCCTCCATCGTGAGCGCGCCGTGGCGCGCGACGACGCCGGACGCGTCGGCCGCGCGCCGCTCGAGATCGTCGTCGAGCACCACGTTGTCGGCGAACAGCGACAAGGCCAGATCGTCGCTCCAGTCGTTCACCAGCTGGATCGCCCGAGCGGCCGCGTCGGACAACGCGCTCGTCGCCGCCGGGCTCGTGGCGGGCGGCAGCACGTCTCGGTCCGCAAGCACGTCGAGCGCCTCCGCGCACGCGGCGGCCATGTCCCCGTACGAGACGTTGGACACAGCGACCACGCCGAGGTCCCGATCCGGGATCCATCGCATGTGCGAGCCGTAGCCCGGCAGGCCGCCGCTGTGCCCGACCACCTCTCCCAGCTTCGGATCCAACCGGATGGACAGGCCGATCCCGTACCCGAAGGCGACCGACCGGGATGCACCCCCCGGGCGGACACGCACCGACTCGATCGTGTCGGCCCGCCGGAACTGCTGCATCTCGCGGCGCGCCCATCGGGGCAGCGGGCCGTCGTCCGGGTCGTCGCGCGGCGGCCACGCGTCGCAGAAGAACGCGACCCACCTCGCCAGATCACCGACGCTCGACCACAGCCCGCCCATCGGCGCGATCGTCCCGTCGCCGAGCGGCTCGGGCTCGCGTCTCCACGTGTCCTCCTGCCACCGGTACGGCTCCGCGACGTCAGCGCCATCGGGCCGCAGCCAGGTCGTCCGAGTCAGATGGAGCGGCCCGAGGAGTCGCTCGGACACCAACCGCTGTGGCGTCAGGCCGCAGATGCGCTCGATCACACGTCCGATCAGCCCCCACCCGAGGTTGGAGTACTCGAACCGCGTGCCCGGCGTCCACGTGAACGATCCGCCCTCGGCGATCAGCTCGTCCATGCCCTCGGACGGCAGATGCAGGTGCCGGTCGGCCCACGGATCGTCGCTCGGAAGACCGGACTCCATCGACACGAGGTGACGAACGGTCAGCGGCGGCGCGTCCGTGGTCGGACCTCGCCAGGACGCAAGCTCCGGCACGTAGGTCGAAACGGGCTCGTCGAGCCGGAGCCGCCCTTCGGCCACGAGCGACATCAGCGCCGCACCCGTGAACGACTTCGTCATCGAGGCGATCCGGAACACGCTGTCGGCATCGGGCGGCGCGTGTTCGCCGACGCGCAGCGTGCCGATCCCCCCAGACGCCACGAGTTCGCCATCGCGGATCAGCCCCCACGCGACCCCGGGAGCGCGCTCGCGCAGGGCCCATCGGGCGAAGACCGCGGCCAGCGATCCGTGGGCGGTATCCATGACGCGGGAGCCTAGCTGTGAACACGGGAGTGCCCCGGGGCGACTACTTCTTGATCGCCTTGTCCTTCAGGATCTCGCGCACCGCGTGGTGCCCGGGCAGGCCCGTCACGCCGCCGCCGGCGTGCGTTGCCGACGACGCTTGGTACAGGCCCCTGATCGGGGTGCGGTAGTCCGCGAATCCAACGGCCGGGCGCATGTGGAACAACTGATCGACCGTGAGCTCCCCGTGGAAGATGTTGCCGCCGATCAGGTCCCAGCCTTCCTGCATCTGCTTGGGGCCGATGATCTGGCGGGCCTTCACCGAGTCCTTGAACCCGGGCGCCACGTCGTCGAAATGCTGGATCAACCGATCGGCGTACGCCTCCAGCTCGGGCCAGTGGTCGTCCTCGTCGTCGGCCCAGTCGGCCGGCACCCATTGGCTGAACATCGACACGGTGTGGATCCCCTCGGGGGCGAGCGTTTTGTCGACCACCGTCGGGATCTCCGTGTCGCTGAACGGCACGCGGGCGGCCTGCCCGAACCGGGCGTCCTGGTAGGCCTGCTCCAGCTGGTCGTTGTCGTCGAGCAGCTGGATCGCGCCGCCGTGGATCTCCGGGTCGTAGTCCGGGTTGGCGGTGAACGTCGGCAGCTTGTCGATCGCAAGATTGATCTTCACCGTCCCGCTGCGCGTCTTCCAGTTCTCGATGTCGTGCACGAACCGGTCGGGAAGCTCGGTACGCTCGAGTTGCTGCAGGAACGTGATCTTCGGATGGATCGCGGTGACCACCAGCGGCGCCTGCAGCTCCTCGCTGGACTCGAGCGCGACCCCGGTCACGCGGCCGCCGGACGTCACGATCTTGTTCACCCCGGCGTTCACCCGCACCTCGGCGCCGAAGAACTTCGCGCTCTCCTCGCACGCCTTCGCGACCGCGCCCATGCCGCCTTCCATGAAACCCCAGCTCGCCACCTCGCCGTCACCGATGTCGCCGACGGAGTGATGCATCAGCACGTACGCGGTTCCCGGGGCGTCGGGGCCCGCCCAGGTGCCGATGATGCCGTTGACCGACATGAACCCCTTCATCTGCGGCGTTTCGAACCACCGGTCGAGCAGATCGGTCGCGCTCATCGTGAACAGCCGGGTGATGTCGGCCACCGTCTGCTCGTCGACGTGCTTGCGCAGCGCCCACCCGAGCTGGAACACGTCCTTGATGTCGCCGAACTTCTTCGAGCCGATGTGCGGAGGGGTCTTCATCAACAGCGGGCCCATGATGTCGGCGATCCGGGCGACCCAGTCGTAGAACGCGAAGTAGGCATCGGCGTCCTTCTTGGACAGCTTCGAGATCGAATCGCGCGTGATCGCCTCGTCGGTGTGCTGGATGATGGCGCCGCCGCTTCGCATCGGCAGGTACCCCTGGCCCAGCGGCAGCAACTTGAACCCGAAGCGCTCCAGCTGCAGCTCGCGGCGCACCGACGGCGGCATCAGCGACATCGTGTAGCTGAGCGTGTTGACCTTCACGCCGGGAAGCTCGTCGGGCCACGGCTCCATCGTGTCGGCGGCGCCGCCGGTCTTGTGTCGCTTCTCCAGCACCACGGTCTTCGCGCCGTGCTTGGCCAGATACGCGGCGGCCACCAGGCCGTTGTGACCGCCGCCGATCACGATCGCGTCGTAACGGTTCGAGCTGCTCACGTTTGAATCTCCGTTCAAGATGTGGACCCGGCGGAGGGTACACCCGGGACGCGCGCGACCGGTAGTCCCCCGGCCCGTGCAACGACACGACGGGCCGCGACACTGTAGAGATGAACCCGACCTGCGAAGGAGTGACGAAAACATGACCATCACCGAACGCGCCACCTTCGGCGCCGGATGCTTCTGGGGCGTCGAATGGGTGTTCCGGCAGGTCCCCGGTGTGACCGAGGCGGTGAGCGGCTACAGCGGCGGCGTCACGATCAACCCGACCTATCGGGAGGTATGCAGCCACACGTCCGGACACGCGGAGGTCGTGCAGGTCACCTTCGATCCCTCCGTCGTGACCTACGAGCAACTCCTGCTCGTGTTCTGGGCGATGCATGACCCGACGCAGGTCGATCGCCAGGGCCCGGATGTCGGCGATCAGTACCGGAGCGTGATCTTCACCCACTCGCACGAGCAGGCGCTCGCCGCGACCGAGTCACGCGCCAAGGCCCAGATCGCGTTCCCGCGTCCGATCGCGACCCAGATCGAGCCCCTGACGGCCTTCTACCCAGCCGAGGACTACCACCAGCGCTACTACGAGGGGAACGGGCACACCCCCTACTGCCACGTGTTCCCCGCCGACGTCGTGTCACAGCTCGGGTTGGGAGCCAGCGCCTAGCCCCGGAACCCGACGATCTTGTGCGAGCCGTCGCACAGAGGCTGGCACCGGGAGGCGCCGCACCGGCACAGCGAGACCCGGTCGCGCACGGGGACCTCCCGCCCCCCGTGCGTGATCGGGACCGCACCCGCCACCCGCACGGGGCCGTTCGGCTTCAGCGCCAACGCCGGCCCGTCGGCCGGATCGGGAACGTCCCAGCCGAACGGCGCCGGCTGCGGACCGCTCGGCGACTCCTCCGCGAAACACCCGAACGGCGCCTCGCGATCGCACAGCGGCATCGCGCTCGATCGCCCGCACCGGCACACCGCGAAGATCGCCGACGTCGTCAAGGGTTCGAGCTCGAACCCACTCTCGCCGTGGCGCAACACGGCGGCCGGCACGCCTTCGACCAGCATCGGACCACCGACCACGACGTGGATCCGCATCGCGGAACCATAGCCCACGAGCGTGTGATACACGTCTCCCATGCGAACGATCACCATCGAGCACGAGGCC
Source organism: Actinomycetota bacterium (assembly GCA_035287005.1). Lineage (GTDB taxonomy): Bacteria > Actinomycetota > UBA4738 > UBA4738 > HRBIN12 > AC-51. The sequence goes on from DATECH010000001.1 coordinate 4,770, forward strand.
GGCGCGCCGTACGAACGGCTCCGTGACGCCGTCCGCAAACAGATCGAGCGGGGCACGATGCTGCCGGGCGATCGCCTTCCCACGGTGCGCGGCCTCGCGGACACGCTCGGGCTCGCGCCGAACACGGTGGCGCGCGCGTACCGCGAGCTCGAAGCCGGCGGCTGGATCGTCGGGAGAGGACGGGCGGGAACCTTCGTCGCGGACTCGCTCCCGCGTCGCTTGGCAGCGCCGGAGCGCGACCTGGCGAAGGCGGCCGCTGCCTTCGCGCGACGGGCGGCACAGCTCGGGTTCGATCATGCGGCCGCCGCGCGCGCGTTCCGCGATGTCGATCCCCGCTTCTGAGTCCCGGCGCCCGCGGGACGTTCAGCGCTCGCGTCCGATCGCGTCCGGTCCATACTGGCGACAGAGGCGTTGCCCTCGAGGAGGTGGTTGGGATGCTCGCTCCGACACGCTCAGAAGTGGAGGCCCTGCGCCCGATCCGTGAGGCGCCGCCGCAACCGGTGCTCGATGTTGGGCCACCCAGGCGGCTGCCGACGTGGGCTCGCATCCTCGGGGTGGTCCTCGTGGCCTCGGTCATCGCCTTCCTGCTCTCGCGCTGATCCGATCGAGGGATCCAGGCCAGCTAGGCGTGCTCGACCGGGCGCGGGTTCAGGCGTACACTGCTCGAACGCATGTTCGACTCCCTGAATCCCCAGCAGCTCGCGGCCGCAACCCACGGCGAGGGCCCGCTCCTGATCGTGGCGGGAGCGGGTACCGGCAAGACCACCACCCTGGCGGCGCGCGTTTCCTGGCTGCTCGAGCGCGGAGTCCGACCTGAGCGACTCCTGCTGTTGACCTTCAGCAGGCGCGCGGCCCGAGAGATGCTGGCGCGCGCCGAGCGAGACGGCGGGCACCGGGACGCGGGTCGCGTTTGGGGTGGCACGTTCCATGCGGTCGCCAACCGGTTGCTGCGTATCCACGGACGCGCGCTCGGGCTATCGCCCGGATTCACCGTCCTGGATCAAGCCGACGCCGCCGACGTGATGAACCTGCTGCGAGAGGAGCTCGGCTTCTCCTCACGCGAACGCCGCTTCCCGCGAAAGGAGACGCTCGCGCAGATCCATTCGCGGGTCGTGAACGCCGGCGAGAGGCTCGATGCCGTCGTCGAGCGCCACTACCCCTGGTGCCTCGATGAGGCCGACGGCATCCGCCAGATCTTCCAGGCGTACACCGTGCGCAAACGGTCCCAGCACACACTGGACTACGACGATCTGCTCCTGTTCTGGAAGGCGCTCGCGGCCTCGCCGACAACGGGTCCCACGATCGCGGGCATGTTCGACCACGTGTTGGTCGATGAGTACCAGGACACGAACGCCCTGCAAGCAGACATCCTCGATGCGATGCGGCCGCAGGGCACCCCACGGAACCTCACCGTCGTCGGCGACGACGCGCAGGCGATCTATGCGTTCCGTGCCGCCACCGTACGCAACATCCTCGAGTTCCCCGAGCGATTCCCGGGGGCCGCGATCGTGAAGCTGGAACGCAACTACCGTTCGACCGCGCCGATCCTCGATCTGTCCAACGCGGTCATCGCGCTGTCGCCGCAGCGCCACGAGAAGACCCTGTGGACCGAGCGAACCCAGGGTGCGCCGCCGGCCCTGCAGGCGTGCCTCGACGAGACCGGGCAGGCCGACGCGGTCTGCCGCTCCGTCCTGGCCGCCCGCGAGCGTGGCACGCCGCTGAAGGAGCAGGCGGTGCTATTCCGCGCCGCGCATCACTCCGACGTGCTCGAGATCGAGCTGCTGCGCCGCAACATCCCGTTCGTGAAGTACGGGGGTTTGAAGTTCCTCGAGGCCGCGCATGTGAAAGACGCGCTGGCGATGCTGCGGATCATCGAGAACCCGCACGACGAGGTCGCATGGTTCCGGGTGCTGCAACTGCCCGAGGGGATGGGACCGGCGAGCGCACGCCGGATCATGGACCAGATCGGCGTGCGAGACGAGCATACTCCCTCCCCTTTCGTCAATCTCATTGACTATCCGCTGGAGGTGCCCAAAGGCGTCGGGGACGCCGTCCAGGAGCTTCGCGGGACGCTCGGCGCCTGCATCGATGAAGACGTCACGTCGCCGAGCGCGCAGCTGGAGCGGATCCGCGCCTATCTGGAGCCCGTGATCGCCCGGAAGTACGAGGCATCGGCCGCGCGTCTCGCCGACCTCGACCAGCTGGCCTTGCTCGCGCGCGGCTACGAGTCGCGCGGGCGGTTCCTCGCGGAGCTCACCCTCGATCCTCCGGCCTCGACCTCGGATCTCGCCGGTCCCCCGCTGCTCGACGAGGACTACCTGATCCTGTCTACGATCCATTCCGCGAAGGGTCTGGAGTGGGACGCCGTACACGTGATCCACGCAACCGACGGCTGCATCCCTTCGGATATGGCGATCGGCGACGACGAGGAGCTCGAAGAGGAGCGCCGCCTGCTCTACGTGGCGCTGACCCGCGCTCGCGACGAGGTCACCGTGCTCTACCCCCAGCGCTACTACCGACGCCACAAACCCCGCGACGATGTGCACATGTACGCGACGGTCTCGCGGTTCCTCGACACCGACTCCGTGCGTGCCCATCTCGAGGTGCAGCCGCCACCCCTCCGCGTCGACGAGGACTCGATGACGGCCACCAGCGGTACCGCCGGGGTCGACGACTACCTCGCCGAGCTGTTCGGCTAAGCGTGGCAAGCCACTACGCTGGACCCCGATGCCCGAGCGAGCCGTCCTGCTGGACCTGTACGACACCGTCGCGTTCAGCGACTGGGCGGGCTGGCGCGAAGAGCTGGCGTCGTTGACCGGTCTCGATCCCGACGCGATCGGCATGGCGTACCACGAGACGCGACCTGCTCGAAGCGTCGGCGCCTACCCGACGCCCGACGACGACATGCGGGCGCTGCTCGCGGCGGCCGGCATCGAAGACCCCGATCCCGCGCTCGTGCGCAGTCTCGTCGAGGCCGAGGCGACTTTCGGCAACGAACAGGTGCATCTGTACGACGATTCCCTGACCACGGTGGTGGCGCTTCGCGCGCAAGGCACGAAGACCGCGCTGGTCAGCAACTGCTCGAACGCCACGCGTCCCATCGTCGAGCGCCTCGGGCTCGTCGAGGCGTTCGATGCCATCGTGTTGTCCTTCGAGGTCGGCGCCCGCAAGCCCCAGCCGCGCATCTACGAGGCCGCCCTCGCTGCCCTCGCGGCAGCTCCCGGCGACGCCGTGTTCGTCGACGACCAGACCGCCTATTGCGACGGGGCGCGCGCGCTCGGCATGGACACGAGACTGATCGTTCGCGACGGCGCGCAGCCGGCGGAGGGCTTCGCCGCCTCCACCAACGGCCACACGGTGATCACGGATCTGACGTCGCTGCTCTAGCGATCAGTGGCAGCTGCCGCTGCCCTCGTCCACGAAGGTCAGCTGACCGTCGGCGGGCATGAACCGCCAGTCGTAGCCCGCCGGATGCAGCGTCATCTCCAGGTAGCCGAAGCCGCCGGCCCACCCCCGAGCGAACGTCGAGGGTCTCGTGCTCGCGGAGCCGAGGTTGTTCAGGTTCCGCCCGCCGCTGCCCGCGATGAACTGCCGGATGCCCGATGGATCGGCGGCGAGGTTCGCGTCCATCGGCTTCCAGCGAGAGTAGTTGTGGTTGTGACCGGACAGCACGACGTCGGCGTGCGCCGCCGACAGCAGGTCCCAGAACGGCTTCGCCCGCAGGAACTCATAGTCCTCGGTCCAGTCGGCGTTCTGATACTTGAGCCAGTCCAGGCGCGGGTGATGCCAGTACGCGAGCGTGCACAGCGCATCGCTGGCCGCGAGGTCCGACCGCAACCACTCGTATTGGGGATCGCCGGGACCGCAGCCGGTGAACGCCGGGCAGATCGCGGAGTTCAACGCGACCACGTGCCAGTCACCGAGGTCGTAGGAGTAGTACCCGTCGGGGCCGTGTCCGATACGCCCGAAGTACTGGTAGTAGCCCGCGGCGCCGGCGGTTCCGTAGTCGTGGTTGCCGGGAACGGGCTCGGTGATCGGCAGCAGCCGGCCGAAGTAGCGATCGTAGTTGTCGACGAAGTCCCGGTAACGCCCGTACTCGTATTGCACGTCGCCGAGCACCAGGAACCGGTCGTAGTCGCGACGCGCGATCGCCGCCGCGACGTCGTCGTACTGACACACCTGACGGTTGTTGCCGGGCGGGTTCTTGCACGCGATGTCGCCCACCGCCGCGATCTTGGGAGCCCTCGTCGCGGCCGGCGCGGCCGCCGGGAACCAGGCGGCGGCGACCAGCACCGCGGACGAGATGACCAACGCCGATGTCTTGCGGAGCACTCCGACCCCTCCCAGGCGACGAGAACCGGATGCTACCGGAGCCACGTCGCCCGGTCGATAGGCCGGAAGGCTCAGGATACGAACAGCAGCGTGATCGCGCCGAACAGGCACGCGGCGGCCGCGATCGTGGCGCTGTGCCAGATCTCGTGGAACCCGAACGTGCGGGGGAACGGGTTCGGCCACTTCGTCGCCAGCACGAGCGCGCCGATCGTGTAGAGG
>DATECH010000002.1:0-2489 GCA_035287005.1 Actinomycetota bacterium
CTATCTCGCGGCGCTGCAAGGCGTGCCGCACGAGCTGGTGGAGGCGGCGGCCGTGGACGGCGCCAGCCGGTGGTCGACGTTCCGTAACGTGACACTGCCGCTGCTCGGACCGGCCACGCTGCTGCTTGTCGTGTGGTCGACGATCAGCGCCGTGCAGCTGTTCGACGAGGTGTACTTCGTCACGCGCGGCGGGCCGCTCGGACGCACCAGCGTTCCCGTCTACTACATCTACCGGCTCGCGTTCACGAGCTCCTTCGGGTTCAGCGCGGCAGGCTACGCGGCCGCGCTCGCCTACGTGCTGTTCCTCGTGATCCTCGGGCTCACGCTCGCGCAGTTCTGGGCAGGCAAGCGGGTGGTGCACTACTCCTCATGAGCGCGATCGACGTCCGGACGCTGCGCGGGGAGACCGGCATGGTCGAGCCGCCTCGGCGAAAGTGGCTGCCGTTCAGCCCGTGGCACTTCGTGCTGATGCCGGTGGCGCTCGTGATGCTCGTGCCGTTGCTGTGGGTCGTCATGACGTCGCTCGAGACGCTGGAACAGACGCAGCACTTCCCGCCCATCCTGTGGCCTGGGTCGTTCCGGTGGGACAACTACCCGAACGCGTTCAACAGCGTGCCGTTCGGGCGGTGGTTCTGGAACACCACGGTGGTCACGACCGTCGTCGTCGCCTCGAACCTGGTCCTGTGCTCGCTCGCGGCGTACGGGTTCGCACGGATCAGGTTCTGGGGCAAGGGCGTGGCGTACTTCTTCATGCTGGCCACGCTGATGGTGCCGATCCAGGTGGTGCTGATCCCGACGTTCCTGATCGTGAAGCAGATGCACCTGCTCAACACGCTGGGAGCGCTGATCGTGCCGAACCTGGCGAATGTGTTCGGCATCTTCATGCTCACGCAGTTCTTCCGCACGCTGCCGATCGAGCTGGAGGAGGCCGCGCGGATCGACGGGGCCAGTCGGCTGAAGGTGCTGTTCGTGATCGTGCTGCCACTGTCGTTGCCGGCGCTCGCCACCCTCGCGGTGATCCAGTTCCTGTGGACCTGGAACGACTTCCTGTGGCCGTTGGTGACGATCTATAAGGAGCACGCGTTCACCCTGCAACTCGGGCTGATGAGCTTCCAAGGCTCGCACGCGAACGACACGAACCTATTGATGGCCGGCAACGTGATGAGCATGATGCCGATGTTGATCCTGTTCATCGCCGCGCAGCGCTACTTCGTGCGTGGGATCGCGACCCAGGGGCTGAAGGGATGACCACGGTCGTCTTCGACGGCGTGACCAAGGTGTTCCCCGGTGCCACGGTGGCGGTCGAGGACCTGTCGCTCACCGTGGAGGACGGCGAGTTCCTGATCCTGGTCGGCCCCTCAGGCTGCGGGAAGTCGACCGCGCTGCGGATGGTGGCGGGCCTGGAGAAGATCAGCGCCGGCACGATCCGCGTGGGCGACACGGTGCTGAACGACATCCCGCCCAAGGAACGCGACATCGCGATGGTGTTCCAGAACTACGCGCTGTATCCCCACATGACCGTGGAGAAGAACCTCGGGTTCGCGCTGCGCCAACGCAAGGCGTCCAAGGACGAGATCGCGCGTCGGGTCGGCGACATGGCGGCCATGCTCGGTCTGACCGAGCTGTTGCAGCGCCGGCCGGGCCAGCTGTCGGGCGGTCAGCGCCAACGCGTGGCGATGGGTCGGGCACTGGTGCGCGAACCCCAGGTGTTCCTGCTGGACGAGCCCCTGTCGAACCTCGACGCCAAGCTCCGCGTGCAGATGCGCGCGGAGCTGAAGAAGCTGCACCACCGCCTCGGCATCACGACGATCTACGTCACGCACGACCAGGTGGAGGCGATGACGCTGGGCGACCGGATCGCGGTGTTGTCCGCCGGGCGCCTGCAGCAGATCGGCGCGCCCCAGGACGTCTACGACCACCCGGCGAACGTGTTCGTTGCCGGGTTCATCGGCTCGCCGCCGATGAACCTTCTGCGCGGAACGGTGCGCGACGGGCAGGTGTGGGCCGGCGACCTCGTGTTCGCGCGGGAGGGCGTGCCCGACGCTGACGTGGTGGTGGGGATCCGCCCCGAAGGGCTGCGCCCGGTCGGCCCCGACGACCCCGGCCCCGGCTTCGAGCTGCATGTCGACGTGGTGGAACCCCTCGGCGACGAGGTCATGGTGCACGGGACGGTGTCGGCCCGCGACGCGGGCGTGCAGATCGAGCCCGAGGAGGCGACCCTGCTAGCCGACACCGTCGCCGAGGACCGCGCGGCGGTGACGGTGCGCCTGGCGCCCGACGTGCGGCCTGCTCCCGGCGCGAGCGTGCACCTGGCGGTCGATCCGGCCGGCGTGCATCTGTTCGACGCCGGCAGCGGCCTCGCGATCAGGTAGCCCCTTCTCTCTCGGGTAATGAAAGCTATAGCTCTCAAGTTCGCGACAACAATCCAAAGCCTAAATTGGGATTGACGTCCAGTCATGGTTGGTTTACCTTCTATTCCTATCCCAAGT
>DATECH010000003.1:0-8735 GCA_035287005.1 Actinomycetota bacterium
TCGGCCGGCTCACGCACTCGGCGCCGTCGCTCGACCTGTCGCTGGAAGTGATCGGGATCGATGACTGACACGCACCCGACGATGTCGTTCGACGAGTGGGCCGCGGAGGTCGGTAGGCTCGCGGCCGAGCGCGACGCCGTCATCCTGGCGCACAACTACCAGGTGCCTTGGATCCAGGATGTCGCGCATCACGTCGGCGACTCGCTCGCCCTGTCGCGTCTCGCCGCCGAGACGGACGCCGGCACGATCGTGTTCTGCGGCGTGCACTTCATGGCCGAGACCGCGAAACTGCTGTCTCCGACCAAGACCGTGCTGCTACCCAACCTGGAGGCCGGATGCTCGCTGGCCGATTCGATCACCGCCGATCAGCTCCGCGCGTGGAAGGCGGAGCATCCCGGAGCGGTCGTCGTCGCCTACGTCAACACGACCGCGGAGGTTAAGGCGGAGTCCGACATCTGCTGTACCTCGTCGAACGCGGTCGACGTCGTGAACTCGATCCCCACCGACCGGGAGATCCTCTTCCTTCCCGATCAGTTCTTGGGTGCGCACGTCGAGCGGCAGTCAGGGCGCTCGATGCACCTGTGGATGGGTGAATGCCACGTCCATGCCGGCATCCAGCCCGGCGACCTGAAGCGGCTCATGGCCGATCAGCCGGATACGGAGCTCTTCGTGCACCCGGAGTGCGGCTGTACGACGAACGTCATGTGGCTCCTCGGCGAGGGAGAGCTGCCCGCCGATCGCACGAAGGTGCTGTCGACCGGCGGCATGGTGACGGCGGCCGAGCGCTCGCCCAAGCACCGATTCCTCGTGGCCACCGAGACCGGCATCCTGCATCAGCTTCACAAGGCGAGTCCGGACAAGGAGTTCGTACCGGTCGACCGCAAGGCGGAGTGCAAGTACATGAAGATGATCACGCCGGAGAACCTGCTGACGTCGCTGCGTGAGGGGGTCTTCGAGATCGAGGTGCCCGCGGCCATCGCAGAGCGGGCGCGTCGCGCGGTCGAGCGGATGATCGCCATCGGCCCCACGGCCGGACGCACGATGGCCGCCGGTCCGGTGTTCAGCGAGTGAGCAGCCGCACCGTCGTGATCGGTGCCGGGGCGGCGGGGCTGTGGTGTGCGCTGCACGCGTCCGATCGCGGCGCCGTCACCGTGATCGCGCCCGGCGCCGCCGAGCTCACCGCGACCGCGTGGGCCCAAGGCGGGGTCGCGGCCGTGAGCGGTGCCGACGACAGTCCGGAGCGTCACGCGGCGGACACGATCGCGGCGGGCGCCGGCCTGTGCGATCCGGCGGCGGTCGACGTGCTGGTGCGGGAGGCCCCCGAGGCCGTCGCGTCCCTGCAGGCGATGGGGATGCGCTTCGACGAGGACACCACGGCGGCGCTGGAAGGCGGTCACAGCGCGCGCCGCGTGCATCACGCCGGCGGCGATCGCTCCGGCCGCGCGCTCCACCGCTTCCTCGAAGAGGTCGTGGAACGGCACGGCGGCATCGTGCGTGTCGACGCCCGCGCGGTCGGGATCGAGACGCGCGACGGCGCGGCCACGGGTGTGCGGATCGAGGGCGGTGCGCTGATCGCCGCCGACCGTGTCGTGCTCGCGACCGGTGGCGCGTGTGGCATCTATGGGCGACGGACCGGTCCGGACACCTCGGTCGGTGAGGGGTTCGCCCTCGCGTGGGACGCGGGCGCGGCCCTGGCCGACCTGGAGTTCATCCAGTTCCATCCCACGGCATTGGATGTGCCGGGACATCCGGCGCGGCTGTTGACCGAGGCGCTGCGCGGGGAGGGCGCGGTGCTGCGGGATGCGAACGGCGCGCGGTTCATGGATCGGTTCCACCCCCAAGGCGACCTCGCGCCTCGCGACATCGTGGCGCGCGCCGTGCTCCACGTGCGTGAGGAGACCGGCCGGCCCGTCGTGCTGGACGCGACGGCCGTTGCCGATGTCACCCACCGGTTCCCGACCGCCGACGAGCAGTGCCGCGAGGTCGGCCTCGACATCGCGACCACGCCGGTGCCGGTCGCGCCGGCAGCCCACTACTGCATGGGCGGGGTCCTGACCGATCTGTGGGGATCGACCACCCTGCCCGGGCTCTACGCGGCCGGAGAGGTCGCGAGCACCGGCGTCCACGGGGCGAATCGTCTCGCATCCAACTCGCTTGCCGAGGCCCTGGTGTTCGGCCGCCGCGCGGCGCTCGCCGACGGCGACGCGTTCAGGCGCGCGGCGGCGCGTGACGCGCTGGCCGAGCTGCCCGTGGGGGCCATGGCGCTGCGCAAGATCCGCGATCACGCGGATCGCCTCCTGGGCGTTCGCCGCGACGGCGTGGAGCTCGAGGCATTGCTGGCCGACCTCGCGGGCGCGACGGATCCCGGCGGCGCTCGGTCGGCGACGCTGGTCGCCTGGCTGATGGCCGGCGCGGCCGCCCGTCGCCTCGAGAGCCGGGGCGGCCACTATCGAGTCGACTACCCCGCAAGCGATCCGGCGTGGCAGTCGCGCCAGGCGGTCGACGCCGGGGGCTGGTGGATGCTTGCCACCGCCGGGCAGGTTCTGTCACCATGACGCATATGCAATGCCGCAACGGCTTCTGGTTCTTCTACTTCGGGCTCGACCCGGCGTAGTCGCCAGCAGCTCCTGCCAGCCAGCGACCCCGGGCCACACCGCCCGGGGTTTCGATTTCCCGGGCTGGTGGACCGGGCCGGACGAGGAGGTTCGACCACGTGGTCATCGTGATGAAGCAGGACGCTACCGACGGCGAGATCGACGCCGTCGCCGAACGCGTGCGCGCCAACGGCGGCGAGGCGTTCGTGTCGCGGGGAACGGTGCACACGATCGTCGGGCTCGTCGGCGACACCGACCGGTTCAAGGCGATCGACTGGCGCCAGATGGTCGGCGTCGATCATGTGATCCAGGTCGGCAAGCCCTACAAGATGGTGGCCCGCGACTTGCACCCCGAGACGACGATCGTGAAGGTCGGCACCGTACCGGTGGGGCGTGACTCGTTCACGATCATCGCGGGTCCGTGCGCGGTGGAGAACGAGGAGCAGACGATGACCGCGGTGCGCGCGGCCAAGGACGCCGGCGCCGCCATCATGCGCGGCGACGTCTACAAGCCGCGGACCTCGCCGTACTCCTTCCAGGGCCTGGGGGATCGGGGCATCGAGATCCTGCAGGAGGCGCGTCGCAGGTTCGGCCTGCCGTTCATCATCGAGGTCGTCGACGTCTCCCAGGTGGCGCACGTCGCCGAGGTGGCCGACTGCATCCGGATCGGCACGCGCAACGCGCAGAACTTCGAGCTGCTGAAGGAGGTCGGGCTGACCAACAAGCCGGTCATGCTCAAGCGCGGACTCGCCATGACGGTCGACGAGTGGCTGCAGGCGGCCGAGTACGTCGCGCAGCGGGGCAATTCCGAGGTCATCCTGTGCGAGCGCGGGATCCGCACGTTCGAGCCCTCCACCCGCAACACGCTGGATCTCGGGGGCATGGCGGTCGCCCAGGAGGAGTCGCACCTGCCGGTGATCGTCGATCCGTCGCACGCGGTGGGCAAGCACTCGCTGGTGGCGCCGATGGCGTGCGCCGCGCTGGCCGCCGGGGCCGATGCGGTGATGATCGACGTGCATCCGCGGCCAGAGGAGGCGATGGTCGACGGCGCCCAGGCCCTGTTGCCCGACGAGATCATCGCGCTGGGCAAGAAGCTGCAGGCGATCGCCGACGCGCTCGGCCGCCCGATCAACCGGTAGGGCTCACCCGGCGGGCGCGCTGAGCGTCAGCTCGAGGATGTCGCAGGTCGAGCGCCAGCGCGCCAGCGCCTCGGCCGGCGGTCCGTTGCGGGAGCGGCGCCGGTCGACCAGCACCGTGGCTGCGGCTTCCCACTCCGCCCCCTCGAGCACGCGGCCGGCGGCCTTCAGCTCGTCGAGCGCCGTGTCGCGGAGCTTGCGGCGGGTGATGACCACGAACTCGTTCGCGGTTCCCACACCCGGCACCGTCTGTTCCGCGGGACCCGGCTCACGCTGAGACAGCACGAGCACTTTGCCGTTCTTGTAGGCGAACCACACAGGCGCGGTGCGGCGGCGGCCGTTCCGGTCCGCGCCGACCCAGATCACGTCGGACTTCTTCAGGCCCTCCTCGACGTCCTTGTGGAGCTTGGGCGGGGCCGACTGCACGTAGACCGGCACCTCGATCTCGCCCAGCACCTGGTCATCGAGCACGAAGGACGCCACGAACGTGCCGCTCTCCTCGAACAGAGCGTGGGGTACCTCGTCGAACTCGGTGGTGAGGTCGAACATGCCGTCCATCTGGCGGTATTCGGGTCCCCATCGATAGAGCATCCGACCCGACGGTCCGAACAGACGGATCTCCTCTTGCACCATGCCCACGGGGACCTTCCAGGCACGGAACAGGACGAACGGCAGTGCGGGGCCGGGCTGCCCCGTGAGGTAGATGCCGTCGGGCGACATGTTGCCCTGCGCGTCCCAGACGCGAGCGTCCACGACCGCTGCGGCGACGAGTTCTCCGACGATCAGCTCTGGCATGGCGCGAAGGATACCGAACGCGACGCGTGTCGTTGACTCACACGGTGCGGGCCAGCCATAGCCGGGGCTCCTGGAGCTCCGCGAGCCCCGGGAGTGCCTCGACCGAGGTCCACATCACGGCGAGGGTGGCCTCGTCGGTGAGCTCTACGACGGTCTCGCAGAACACGCGTCCGGCCGCCACGTGCTCGCGCCCCACGTCCACTCCCAGCAGCCGAGCGAAGATCGGATCGAGCTCCTCGTCGTCCCGATGGCGCCGCATCGCTTCCTCGATCTTGTCGTAGGTGCCGAGCAACCGCCGGCCGATCGCGGTCGACACGTGGTCGCCGTATCCCTCGACGGCGCCGATCAGCGCGCGGATCCGATCGAGCTTCAGACGCTGTTCGTCGTCGAGCACGACGCCGAACATCGAGCCCTCCTCGCCGGCGAACGCGGCCGAGAACGCCTCGGGATCCGTGGGGGAGAGCGAGGAGAAGCGATCGCGGATCGCCTCGACGTCGATCGTCATCGTCGCGAGGAAGTCGTCGACCACCGAGGCGGCGTGTATCGGCAGCCACGGCTGAGCGAACTGCAGCCGGTGCACGACCTGGTGCAGCGCCACGAACGTGCGGAACTCCCGGGCGTCGAGCGACCAATCGGTCTCGAAGCGCTCGATGTTGGGCACGACGAACCGCAGAGGACCCGACGGGCGTGGCACGCCGATGTCGTTGCCGGCGAACACGCGCGTGGCGAGGAAGCCGAACACCTGCCCGACCTGCGTGGCCTGCAGGAGTGGCCCGAGCTGCGCGATCAGGGCCTGCGTGGAACCGACCCCGAGTCCGGTGAGCGCCTCGTGCTGCGCGCCCTCCTCGGGCGCTTCCTGGGCGAGGGCGCGACCGAGCGCGTCGGTCATGCGCACGGCCGCTCGCTCCACCAGCGGACCGAGTTCGTCCATGGTGCTCGCGATCCACTCGGCGCGCCGCACGAGCTCGACGCGAACGACGTCGGAAACCGGCGCGAACCCCGTGACGTCGAGCACCTGCAGTTCCGCGAGCCGGACCGCCTCGTCGATCCCGGCCAGCGCCCCGTCGCCGGACTCCGGGTCGGGACCCGCTTCGGCGGCTGCCGCCACGGCGAGCTGACGAGCCAGCTCCCACTGCACCGGGCCGGAGGACCCGCTCATCACGCGCTGCAGCTCGCGGAACAGCGGCGCATCGCGCAACGATTCGGGATCCATGCCGAACGGAACACCGGGCGTACCCATAGAAGCCAGCCTACGACCTTCCGCGCGAATGCTGGGCGACACCGTGGGGCCCCTCGCCAGGGGCGGCTACGATGGGCGCGTGTCCGTCGAACGATCCCTCGTGCGTGTCACGACGGAGCCGCCGTCCCTCGAAGATGCGCTGGCGGCCGTGGCCGACCCGGCCGCCGGAGGCACGTGTGTCTTCGTCGGCACGGTGCGCAACCGCAGCGGCGAAGGTGCCGAGGTCACCGATCTGACCTACGAGGCGTGGGACGAACTCGCCGAGCGGCGGCTGGACGAGATCGCCCAGCAGGTGCTCGAGCGCTGGACCGTGTGCCGCGTCGCGGTGCTCCACGCGACCGGAACCCTGCAGATCGGCGAGACCAGCGTCGTGGTCGCGGTGTCCGCGCCGCATCGCGCCGAGGCGTTCGAGGCGTGTCGCTTCGGCATCGAGGAGCTGAAGCGCGACGTCCCGATCTGGAAGAAGGAGTCGCTCGCCGGCGGCGAGTCGGACTGGGTCATGGGAGCCTGAGTGGGCCGCGACCTGGCGATCGACCTCGGCACCGCGAGCACCTTGGTCTACCGGCTCGGTGAGGGCGTGGTCTTCGACGAATCGACGGTCGTGGCCCTGCACGCGGTGAGCGGCGACGTCATCGCGGTCGGCGAAGAAGCCTGGCGCATCATCGGCGGCGGGACCGGCGAGGTCGTCGGCATGCGCCCGCTGCGCAAGGGCACGATGACCGAGTTCGAGGTCACGCAGCGCTTCCTGGAGGTCGTGATCCGCCGGTCGCTATCGGGGCGCTACCCGAAGCCGCGCGTCCTGATCACGATCGCGTCCGGGAGCTCGCCCGTGGAGCGTCGAGCGCTGGAAGAGGCCGTGGCGATGAGCGGAGGCAAGCAGGTGACGCTGGTGGACGAGCCGCTCGCGGCCGCGATCGGCGCCGGTTTGCCGATCCAGGAGCCGGTGGGCAGCCTGATCGTGGATATCGGCGGCGCGCGCTCGGAGATGGCGGTCGTATCGATGGGCGGGATCGTGTCCGGCCACACCGTGATGGTCGGTGGATTCGATCTGGATGTGGCGATCCAGGAGCACGTGCGGGCGCACTACGGGGTCGCGATCGGCGAGCGCGCGGCCGATGAGGTGAAGCGCGCCGTCGGGTCCGCGTTCCCGATGGGCAGCGGCCGGGCGGCGCTGGTGGTCGGCCGCGAGCTGTCCACCGGCAACACCGTCGAGGTGAAGCTCGACGAGGTCGAGGTCCGGCAGGCCATGACCGATCCGATCGAGCGGATCATCGACGCCGCCCGCAGGACCCTGGCGGAGGCGCCGCCGGAGCTCACCCACGACGTGCTGGAGACCGGCATGTTCCTGATGGGCGGCGGCGCCCTGATGACCGGCCTGGATCTGCTGCTCGCCCAGGAGTGCGAGGTGCCGGTGCACGTCGCGGAGAACCCGCGCGAAACGGTGGTGCGGGGCGCGGGGCACATGCTCGAGCATCTGGAGCGCTATCGATCCTCGTTCCAGTTGGTGCGGCCTGCGAGGCGGGTGAGCCGATGACGTTCTCGATCGTCGCGTTCGATCCGGGAAACGGCGACCTCGGGGTTGCGGTCGCCTCGAAGTTCCCCTGTGTGGGGGCCGTCGTCCCGTCGGCGCGAGCCGGCGTCGGCGCGGTCGCCACGCAGTCGTGGGCGAACACCGACTACGGCCCGGACGGGCTGCGGTTGATGGGAGGCGGTCTGCCGGCCGGGGCCGCGCTGGACGCGGTGATCGAGCCCGACGAGGACCGCGAGGAGCGCCAGGTCGGGTTCGTCGACGCGTCCGCTGGTGCCGCCTCGTTCACCGGGTCGAACTGCATGTCATGGGCCGGTGGGATCACCGGCGACGGGTTCGCCGCTCAGGGCAACATCCTGGTAGGCGAGCGGGTGGTCGCGGAGCTCGCGCGTGTGTTCATGGCGACGAAGGGTGACCTCTGCGACAGACTCCTCGCGGCGTTGCTCGCGGCGGATGCGACCGGTGGCGACCGTCGTGGCAGGCAATCGGCCGCATTGCTCGTCGTGCGAGCCGAGGGCGGGTATGAGGGACGAAACGACCGCTACATCGACGTGCGCGTCGACGATCACGTGGACGCGCCCGCGGAGCTCGCCCGCGCGTTCGCGGTGTGGGACGACACGATGCTGGTGCGCAACGACGAGGTGCTGGAGGCGACGCCCGAACTGGTGACCGAGCTGCAGCGACGCCTGGCCGCAGCCGCCGCGTTCGACGGCGAGCAGACCGGCGCCCTGGACGAAGCCACGGCGGCGGCGCTCGAGGGTTGGGCGGGGCGGTACAACTTGGAGGGCAGGCTCCGCGACGACGGGCGACTCAGCGCTCACCTGCTCATGGAACTGCGCGACGTCACCCCCGAGGTGCCTTAGGTGCCACCGAGGGCTCGCGAGAGCGCCTCCCACAACAGGTAGAAACCCCCGGCGATGATCCCGGCTCCGGCCAGGACGGCGATCAGGAGTCCGACGATGCCGGTGACCCGAGTCTGCGCCGTGGGTGTGGACGGGAGCTCGCTGGGGCGACCCTGTGCCAGAGACTCGGGGGCCGGATCCACGGCCGGCGGTGACCACGTACGCGGCGGCGCCACCGCGACGGGGTCGTGACGCAGGGTGTACGCGGCGACCGCGACGCCGGACGCGAGGGCGGCCACGAGCACCAACAGGTAGGGCATGTGCGCAGCGTACCCCCCGACCCGTAGCATCGACGGGATGTGGAAACCGGCCCACCCCGCCCGCACCGCAACGTTCGTCGTGGTCGCCGTCGTGTTCGTCGCCGCGGCGTGGGTGCCCCTGCCGTACTACTCCGAAGGCCCCGGGCCGGCTCGCGATGTCCTGTCCCGGATCAGCTACGCGGGCGATCGGCCCCGATACGACCCGTCGGGGAGTCTGCAGCTGACCACCGTGCGGTACCGGCAGCTCACGCCGTTGTCGGCGCTGGTCGCGTGGCTCGAT
>DATECH010000004.1:0-5111 GCA_035287005.1 Actinomycetota bacterium
CCAGCCGGGGCTCGCCGCGAACACCCTCCTGTCGGGCGCGTGCACGACCGCCGTCGAGGTCCAGCCGGTCGCCGTCGAGGCGTTCGCAGCCGTGGGGGAGGATGCCTCGTGACATGGATCGACTGGGGCATCTTGCTGGGCAAGGTCGCGATCGTGTTCGTCGGCATCCTCGTGTCGGTGCTGCTGTTCATCTGGATGGAGCGCAAGGTCATCGCCGACATGCAGACGCGAGCCGGTCCGATGCGTGCCGGTCCGCGCGGCGTCCTGCAGTCGCTCGCCGACGGCGTGAAGCTCTTCTTCAAGGAGGCGATCCATCCCACGCAGGCCGACCGTTGGGTGTTCCGGCTCGCGCCGTTGCTGGCGATCATCCCCGGGTTCCTCGCGTTCTCGGTGGTGCCGTTCGGTCCGTCGGTCCAGATCTTCGGACGCACTGTCGGGCTGCAGCTCGCCGACCTTTCGATCGGCATCCTGTGGGTGCTCGCGATGACCTCGATCGGGGTCTATACGGTGGTGCTCGCGGGGTGGTCCAGCGGTTCGAACTACCCGCTGCTCGGTGGCGTGCGCTCGACCGCCCAGATGATCAGCTACGAGGTCGCGATGGGCCTGTCCCTCGTCGCACTGCTGATGTTCGCCGGGCATATGCGGATGTCCGAGATCGTCGATGCGCAATCCCGCGTCTGGTACGTGGTGCCGCAGTTCCCGGCGTTCGTCGTGTTCCTGATCTGCGCGCTCGCGGAGGTCAACCGCCCGCCTTTCGACCTCGCCGAGGCCGAGTCGGAGCTGGTGGCCGGCTATCACACCGAGTATTCGGGCATCCCGTTCGCGATGTTCCAGCTGGGGGAGTACGTGAACGCGGTCGTCGTGTCCTCGATCGCGGTGACGCTGTTCCTCGGGGGCTGGCGCGGACCGTGGCCCTGGGACGGTGCGTGGTTCGTGGTCGGCGGGGTCGTGTGGTTCCTGGCGAAGCTGATCCTCGTCATGTACCTGTTCATGCTCGTGCGCGCCACCCTTCCCCGGTTGCGGTACGACCGTCTGATGAACTTCGGCTGGAAGTACCTGATCCCGTTCGGGCTGTTCTGGGTGCTCGCGACCGGCGCGATCGTCGTGCTGCCCGAGCGCTACGGGCGCACGCGGGGGGCCGTGATCGCGGTTGGGCTGATCCTGGCCGTCTGGTTGATCGGCACGATGGTGAAGCCGTTGCTCGAGGCGCCCCGCGAGGAGGTGACCTCGTGAGCGAGCCCACTGACTCGGCCGCGCCCGAACGCAGGTCCTCGCCCGTGTGGGCGGTGGCCAAGGGCATGGGCACGGTGTTCAAGCAGACCTTCCGCTCCGACAACACCGAGCGGTACCCGAAGGAGATCGTGCCGCCGCCGGCGCGCTCGCACATCGGTCGCCACCGTTTGAACCGCCACGACGACGGACTGGAGAAGTGCATCGGCTGCGAGCTGTGCGCCTACGCGTGCCCCGCCGACGCGATCTGGGTCGAGGGCGAGGACAACGACCCCGAGGCGCCCGTGAGCCCCGGGGAACGGCATGCGAAGGACTACCAGATCAACTACCTGCGCTGCATCATGTGCGGTCTGTGCGTCGAGGCGTGTCCGACCCGCGCGCTCACCCTGACCAGCTACTACGAGCTGGCCTTCACCTCGCGGGAAGACGCGATCTGGACCAAGGAGCAGTTGCTCGAGCCCCCGCCGGCGCTCGGCACCGATCCGGTCGACAAGGAGGGCATCTAGGTGCCCCTGGACAACGTCGTGTTCTGGGTCTTCGCGCCTATCTCGATCGCGGCGGCGATCGGCATGCTCGTGATGCGCAACGTGATCCACTCGGCGCTGTTCCTCGTCGTGAACTTCGGCTGCATCGCGGTGATGTTCCTGCTGTTGGACGCGCCGTTCCTGTTCGCGGTGCAGATCGTGGTCTACGCGGGCGCGATCATGGTGCTGTTCCTGTTCGTGATCATGCTGCTCGGGGTCGACCGCGACGACGTGCGCACGGAGCGGCTGTTCCTGCAGCGGCCGCTCGCGATCGTGCTCGCGATCGCGTTCGTCGCCGAGATCTCGGTGGCGCTTCGCGCCGGCATCGGCTTCGCGACGCTGGCGCCCGAGGGCTTCGACCAGCTCCAGCCCACGGGGAACGCGCAAGCGGTCGCCGAGGTGCTGTTCCGCGACTACTTCTTCCCGTTCGAGGTCACATCGATCCTGCTGATCGTCGCGGCGATGGCGACGATGGTGCTCGCGCAACGCAAGGTGCGGGTCGTCACGCAAGCCGAGCTCGACGCCTCCGGCGCCGACGTGGGTGCCGCGCCGTGAGGACCCCGATCGCGTACTTCCTATTGCTGGCCGGGCTGCTGTTCGCGATCGGCACGGTCGGCGTGCTGGTCAATCGCAACGCCCTGCGGATCTTCATGTCGGTCGAGCTGCAGCTGAACGCGGTCAACCTGACGCTCGTGGCGTTCGCGCGGATGCACAACGACCTCAGCGGGCAGGTGCTCGCGTTCTTCTCGATGGTGGTCGCGGCCGCCGAGGTCGTGGTCGGGCTGGCGATCATCGTGTCGATCTACCGGCGTCATCGAAGCGTCGATGTCGACGATCTCCGGGAGATGCGGTGGTGACGGATCTCGTGCTGCGCACGTCGGGGGCCCTCGTGTGGATCGTGGCGATCCCGCTGGCCGTGGCCTCGCTCAACCTCCTCGTGGGCAAGCGCCTGGGCCGGTGGGCGGGGATCCTCGCGACGGTCGCCGTGTTCGCGTCGTTCGGGATCGCCGTCGCGGAGGTGCGCACGCTTCTCTCGCTGCCCGCGGAGGACCGCCTGTTCGTGCAGCACCTGTTCGACTGGATCTCGGTGGGCGGGTTCCGGGTCGGCGCCGATCTGCGCCTGGACACGCTGAGCGCCACGATGGTCCTGGTCGTCACCGGGATCGGCGCGCTGATCCACCTGTACTCGATCGGCTACATGGCCCACGACGAGCGCCGCGGTCGGTTCTTCGCGTACCTGCCGTTGTTCGTGTTCTTCATGTTGATGCTCGTGCTGGGCGCCAACTACCTGATCCTGTACCTCGGCTGGGAGGGCGTCGGCCTGTGCTCGTTCCTGCTGATCGGATTCTGGTCCGACAAGGTCGCGAACGCCGAGGCGGCGAAGAAGGCGTTCATCACCACCCGTATCGGCGACACGCTGATGCTGATCGGCCTGGCCATGCTGGTGTTCAAGTTCGGCACCCTGGACTTCGAGCCGATCTTCGGCACCGCCGCGGGCGTGCTGACGAAGGACACGGCGACCGTGATCGCGCTGCTGCTCCTCGCGGGCGCGATCGGCAAGTCGGCCCAGCTGCCGCTGCAGGTGTGGCTGCCCGACGCGATGGCCGGCCCGACGCCGGTGTCCGCGCTGATCCACGCCGCCACGATGGTGACCGCCGGCGTGTACCTGGTGATCCGTTCCCGCGTGCTGTTCGAGATCTCGGGGACGGCGCTCACGGTGGTCCTCGTGATCGGCGTCGCGACGGCGCTGTTCGCCGCCACGTGCGCGATCGCGCAGTTCGACATCAAACGCGTGCTGGCGTATTCGACGATCAGCCAGCTCGGGTACATGTTCATCGCGGTCGGCATGCGCGCCTACGCGGTCGCGATGTTCTTCCTGGTCGCCCACGCCTTCTACAAGGCGCTGATGTTCCTCGGGTCGGGCTCGGTGATCCACGGCATGCACGACGAGCAGGACATGCGGCAGATGGGAGGCCTGCGCAGGGCCATGCCGATCACGTTCGTCACGTTCACGATCGGCGCGCTCGCGCAGGCAGGCATCCCGCCGCTCGCGGGCTTCTTCGCGAAGGACGCGCTACTGGAGATCGCGCAGCACAGCGGACGCGCGACCGTGTACGTGCTGAGCACGCTCGCGGCGTTCCTGACCGCCCTGTACCTCGGCCGCATGTTGATCATGACGTTCTTCGGCAGGCCGCGATCCGATGCGGCCGAGCGCGCGCACGAGTCGTCGCCGGTGATCTGGATCCCGCTCGCGATCCTGGCGATCGGGGTGACGTTCGCGGGGCTGCTGGAGCTGTCTCCCGACGGCCGTCTCGCGGTCTATCTCGAGCCGGTGGTCGGCGTGCTGAACGAGGGCAGCGGCCTGTCGTTCCTCGAGCTCGCCGGCATCGCCGTGGCCGTCGCCGTCGTCGCGCTCGGGATGACCTGGTGGATCTACGGGTCCGGCCGCGTCGACACCGAGGCCTTCCGCGCGCGGATGGAGCCGATGGCCACCGCCGCACGCAACGGCTGGTACGTGGATCGCGCGTACGACGTCGTGGTGATCCAGCCCGCCAAGACCCTCGCGCGCCTGACCGCCGACGTGTTCGACGCGAAGGTGATCGACGGCGCAGTCAACGGCGTCGCCGGCCTCGTGAAACGGGCGGCCGCCGGCGGACGGTTGCTCCAGACGGGGTTCGTGCGCACGTACGCGATCGTGTTCTTCGTGGGTGCGGTGCTGGTGCTCGGCTACGTCGGGGTGCGCGTATGAGCGAGCACCTGTTGAGCGTGGTGATCTTCCTGCCGCTGCTCGGCGTCGTCGGGCTGCTGATCGGCGGGCGGCAGGTCAGCGACCACGGGGCCCGCTGGATCACCCTGCTCGTGACCCTCATGACCTTCGCCGTGTCGCTGACGATCCTCGGGCGCTTCACGGCGACCGACCCGGGCTACCAACTCCTCGAGCAGGCGTCCTGGGTCCCCTCGATCGGGCTGCAGTACCTGGTCGGTGTCGACGGGATCAGCCTGTGGCTGGTGCTGCTGACCACGTTTCTGTTCCCGATCTCGGTGCTCGCCTCGTGGAAGGTGACCGCCGAGGTACGCCGCTACATGATCGCGATGCTCGTGCTCGAGACCGCGGTGCTGGGCACCTTCCTGGCGCTGGATCTGATCGTGTTCTTCATCTTCTTCGAGGCGATCCTCGTCCCGATGTACCTGCTGATCGGCGGGTGGGGCGGCGAGCGGCGCGTCTACGCCGCCTTGAAGTTCTTCCTGTACACGATGGCCGGCTCGGCGCTGCTCCTGGTGGCGATCCTGTTCCTGTACTTCCGCGCCGGTTCCACCACGGGGACCCCGACCTTCGACCTCCGGGAGCTTCAGCAG
>DATECH010000005.1:0-4840 GCA_035287005.1 Actinomycetota bacterium
CCTCGACCCTCTACCGCTACGAGGTCAAGGCCAAGGATGCCGCCGGCAACACCTCGGGTCTTTCCAACACGGCCTCGGCAACGACGCTGGACGATCTCATCGCACCGTCTGCGCCCACGAACCTTTCCGCAACGGCGATCAACGCCAACCGCATCGATCTTTCCTGGACCGCGGCCACCGACAACGTCGGGGTCACCGGCTATGAGATCTACCGCGACACCGTGTTGCTGACGACCATCGGGGCGCTCACGAGCTATTCGGACACGGATGTGGCCGCGGACACGAGCTACAGCTACACCGTCCGGGCGCTCGATGCCGCCGGCAACGACTCGCTGGACAGCAACACGGCGAACGTCACCACCCTCGACACCCAGGACCCGACACCGCCGACCGATCTCACGGCGACCGCCATCAGCGGCACCCGCATCGATCTTTCCTGGACCGCGGCCACCGACAACGTCGGGGTTACCGGCTACGAGATCTACCGGGGCGGGTCGCCGCTGACCACGCTCGGCAACGTGACGACCTACTCCGATCTGAGCGTGGTCAACGGTACGGGCTACACCTATCAAGTCCGGGCGCTCGACGCCGCCGGCAACGACTCCCTGGCCAGCAACACCGCGAGTGCTACGACCCCGGACACCCAGGACCCCGCACCGCCCACGAACCTCACCGCGACCATGTTCAGCATGACTCGGGTCGACCTTTCCTGGACCGCTGCCACCGACAACGTCGCGGTCACCGGCTATGAGATCTTCCGAGGCGGGTCGCTGCTGACCACGGTCGGGAGCGTGACCGCCTACTCCGACATGACCGTGCTTGCGGGCACGACGTACAGCTACCAGGTCCGGGCGCTCGACGCAGCGAACCACCGCTCGACGTTCAGTAACACGGCGACCGTTGAGGTGACGGATGCGCAGGCCCCGACGGCGCCGACGAACCTCGCGCAGACGGCCGTCGCCTACAACAGGGTGGACCTGTCCTGGACCGCCTCGACCGACAACGTCGCGGTGACGAACTATGAGATCTACCGGGGCGGGGTCTTGGTTGGGACCGTCGGGGCGGTGACGACATACGCCGATACGACCGTGGCGCCGGGGATCACGTACGCCTATCAGGTCAAGGCACGAGATCTCGCAGGCAACCGGTCGGGGTTCAGTAACACCCTCAACACGACGACGCCGCAGCAAGTGGTGACCCTCACGCCGGTGGCGGACGCGAAGGTGCAGGAAGCCAACCCGACCACGAACTACGGCACCGCCACCGCGCTGCGTGTCGATGCAGGCTCCAGTTCCGATGTCGAGAGCTACCTCATGTTCTCGGCGTCCGGCCTCGCAGGCTCGCTTCGCCACGCCACGCTCCGCGTCTGGGCGTCCTCCGGGACGGTGGACGGCCCGGCCGTGTTCACCTCGGGCACCTCGTGGACCGAAACGACGATCAACTGGTCGAACCGTCCCGGGCCGACCAGCATCGCGACCGACGACAAGGCCGGGATCTCCACAGGAACCTGGGTCGAGTACGACGTGACGACGCTGGTGAACGGCAACGGCACGTGGGCGTTCCTGCTGGCGGGCACGTCGTCGGATGGTTTGGACATGCATTCGAAGGAAGGGGTCAACGATCCGCAGCTCGTGATCACGATGGGTGCTCCCGACACCCAGGCCCCGAGCGCCCCCACCTCCTTGGTGGCGAGCGCCCCGAGTCCCACGCAGGTCGACCTGTCGTGGAACCCGTCGACCGACGACGTGGCGGTGATGGGCTACAACGTTTACCGCGGCGGGACGTTGGTGGCGAGCATCGGGTCCGTGACGACGTTCAGCGACACGACCGTGACCGGCAACAGGTCCTACAGCTACACCGTCAAGGCTCGGGACAAAGTGCCGAACCTGTCGTCCGCGAGCAACACCGCGAACGTGACGACCCCGTCGTCGGGTGGCTCCTCGCCGGTCATCGCGGCAGCGGGTGACATCGCCTGTGCGGATAGCGACGCCGACTACAACTCGGGCCTCGGCACGTCGACGGCGTGTCGCCAGCTCTACACGTCGAACCTGCTCGTGGGCGGCGGGTATTCGGCGGTGCTGCCCCTGGGCGACAACCAGTACAACAGCGGGTCGCTCTCGCAGTTCAACGCCGTGTACGACCCCACGTGGGGCAGGGTCAAGTCGATCTCGCGCCCGGTCGTGGGCAACCACGAATACGGCACCTCGGGAGCATCCGGCCACTTCACCTACTACGGCTCGCTCGCGGGCGATCCGAGCAAGGGTTACTACAGCTACGACGTCGGTGCCTGGCACCTGATCGCGCTGAACTCCAACTGTACGAGGGTCGCGTGCGACGTCGGCTCGGCGCAGGAGCAGTGGCTGCGCTCCGATCTGTCCGCACATCCGGCTGCGTGCACGTTGGCCTACACGCACCACGCCCGGTGGAGCTCGGGGCATGACGGCGACAACGTGTTCGTGCAGCCGCTGTGGCAGGCGCTGTACGACGGGGGAGCGGAACTCCTGCTGTCGGGGCACAGCCACAACTACGAGCGATTCGCCCCGCAGAACGCGACGGGTGGCGCCGACAACGCGAGCGGCATCAGACAGTTCGTCGTCGGCACGGGCGGCGCGTTCTTCACCGGGGTCGGGAGCGCGCACCCGAACAGCCAGGTCCGCAACAACAACACCTTCGGGATCCTGAAGCTCACCTTGCGCTCGACCGGCTACGACTGGCAGTTCGTCCCCGAGGCCGGCGCCACTTTCACGGACTCCGGCTCCACGGCCTGCCACTGAGGCTCAGAACGGGGTCATGTCCGGTGGGAGCGGGTTACACCGTGCCCTCGCTGCATCACGCAGGCTCGCGATGCGTTCGGCCGCAGTCGTGGACGCGATCCTGTTCATGCGTTCGTAGGGGTCCGTGGCCAGCCGGTAGAACTCCTCCTCACCCGTGCGGTAGTGGACGAACAGAAGATCCTTCGTGCGGATCGCGCAGTAGCTCGGAGCGCCCTCACCGTAATGCTCGAAGAGCATCTGCGATCGCCATGCGCCCGCGGCGCCGTTCAGCAGTGGCAGGAGGGATTCGCCCTCCACGCCCGGCAGCGTGGCCTCGGCGGCATCCAGGATCGTCGGCGCGATGTCCAGGTTCTGCACGAGACGCGTTCGCGTCGGCGCCGTGCCGGGCAGGCGGTCCCATCTGATGGTGAGCGGCACGCGGATGCTCTCTTCGTACGGCACGACCTTCCCGGCGCGCCTGTGTTCACCCCACAGGTAGCCGTTGTCGGACGTGAAGACGATCAGCGTGTCCTCGAGGCGGCCCATGACCGCGAGCGTCGTCAGCAGCTGCGCGACCGCGTCGTCGACCGCCATGAGTGTCTCGAGCTGCGCCTGCCGCAGGGCATCGATCTCCGCCTGGCGATCGGTCGAGAGCCGAGGAGCGTTCCTGATGTAGAAGGGCTTGTCCGAGACGTCCGGCTCGTTGTAACTGGGCGGTCGCCAGGCGGCCAGGCCCGCCAAGGTGCCCACATGTCGTGGCGCAGGGATGAACGGCTCGTGCGGCGCGAGGGGAGCGAACCAGACGAGGAGTGGGTCTTGCGGCGAGGTGTCCTGGATGAACCCGGCCGCCTGGTCGGCCAGCACGTCGGTGGAGTAGTCCTCGGGCGCGCTTCCGTAGCTTTCTTGCGAGATGCCGTCGAGGCTGAGCGTGTAGTCGAAGTAGCCGCCGTTAAGAAAGACCCTCCAGCGATCCCATCCGGGGGGCACGTAGGTTCCCCCGGTCGCCGTGTACTGATTGAGGTACTTGCCGAACATGCCGGTGCGGTATCCCTCGGCGTCGAGCGCCGTCGCGACCGTGTCGTCGTCCTCGAACGTCGTGAACCCGCCGAACGGCGCCTTGTTCGACCACACGCCGGTCGAATGCGAGTACCTGCCGGTCAGGAGTGTGGCCCGGCTCGGGCAGCACAGGGGATTGGTGACAAACATGTTCGCGAACGAGACTCCTTGCCCGGCGATGTCCGACTGCACACGGGGCATGCTGACGACGGTGTCCCACCGTTGGTCGTCGGTCACGATGAGCAGGACGTTCGGTTGCACGAGGAACCGGTCCGGGCTGAAGAGCGATCCGTCCACCGTGTCGATCTCGACGGAACCTGTCTCCGCGCCGGGGGGCACGACCGCGGATACCTGGTCGTCCCCGACGACCCTGAACGCAGCGTCGTGGCCCGCGAACCGAACCGCGCTGGTCCCGGTGAAGCCGGATCCCGTCAGCGTCACGGTTGCGCCGACGGGTCCTTGCAGCGGCGCGATCGATGTCAGCGACGCCTGCGCTCGTGACGCAGGTGTAACCAGCACGACCACCAGGGATGCGAGGACGGCCGCCATCACACCTCGCGCGACCAACGACCATCCCAACATCGACGGAGTCTATGATGGCCATATGGCGCGCGTGAAGAAGAAGTTGATCGTGGGGATCCTCGTGATGGTCACCCTGCTCAGTCCGGTGCTGATTCCGGTGGCGGCCATGGTGGGCGCGCTGATCGGACGGCGCGTGCGCACCGAACAGATCGTGCCTCGTCTTCCGGGCGGCTTCGCCAGCGCCTAGCTCGAGGGCTCGCTCAGCTCACCTGCCACGGCCACGGAAGGCGCTGACGGGCCGGCGGGCTCGTCGAGCTTCGTTGCGATACGGTCGATCCGTTCGAGGTGGGCGAAGATCTGGTCACGCGCGATCTTGGCATCGTCGGTGAGCCCTTCGATCTCCCCGATCCGCCAATGCTGCTGCAGGATCGGGCGGAGTACCTGATCGAGGTGGATCCGTAGGTTGTAGATCCCGGCTCTCGCCATCGCCTTGGCCTTGTCCGAGAACC
>DATECH010000006.1:0-18421 GCA_035287005.1 Actinomycetota bacterium
CCACGGTGGCGCCCGCGCCGCCGAACACCCGGCGCACGAGACAGTCCTGCAGGGCCGCGACCGCGGTCTCGCGGTCGCGGGCCACCGTGACACCCTTGCCCGCCGCCAACCCGTCGGCCTTGACCACCGCCTGCCCACCGAGCTCCTCGACGAACGCGGTCGCCTTCTCGACGTCGTCGAACACGCCCGCACGCGCCGTCGGGATGCCTCGCCGAGCCATCACGTCCTTCGCGAACGCCTTCGAGCCCTCGATCCGCGCGGCTGCGGCACTCGGACCGAACACCGCGCGCCCGCGCGCCCGCAGCGCATCGGCGAGACCCGCGACCAGCGGCGCCTCGGGGCCCACGACGGTGAGGTCCGCCTCCTGTTGGTCAACCAACTTGACCAACGCGTCCACGTCGTCCGCCGCCACCCCAGGGAAGCACTCGGCGATCGTCGCGATCCCGGCGTTGCCGGGGGCCGCGAGCACGCGCGTCACCGTAGGGTCCTGCGCGAGCCGCCAGCACAGCGCGTGCTCGCGGCCCCCTCCCCCCACGACCAGGACTTTCACGCGCGCACCACGAGGCTCTGCTCGCGCGCCGGGCCGACGCCCACGATCGAGATGGGCACGCCGCCGAGGTCCTCGAGGAACCGCACGTAGCCCTGGGCTTCCTTCGGCAGATCGTCGAACGAGCGCACCTCGTCCAACTCCTGGGACCACCCGGGCAGCTCTTCCCAGATCGGCTCGGACTCGTGAAACAGGGTCTGGTTCGGCGGCACGTCGTCCCACGTCTGACCACCTGCGCGGTAGCCGACGCAGACATGCAGCGTCTCGAAGCCGCTCAAGACGTCGAGCTTCGTCAAGATCAGATCGGTGAGGCCGTTCAGACGCGCCGCATACCGCAGAACGCATCCGTCGAACCAGCCGCATCGGCGCTTGCGCCCCGTGGTGGTGCCGAACTCGTGACCGCGCTCGCCCAGCCGGTCGCCGTCGGCGTCGAGCGCCTCGGTCGGGAAGGGCCCCGACCCCACCCTCGTCACGTAGGCCTTCGTGATGCCGATCACCCGCTCGACGTGCTGCGGACCGAAACCGGCGCTCGCGACCCCGTAGCCCGTGACCGGCGTCGAGGACGTGACGAACGGATACGTGCCGTGATCGAGATCCAGCATCGTGCCCTGGGCGCCCTCGAGCATCACGTGTTTGCCGGCCACGAGCCCCTCGTGCAACAGCCGACCCGTGTCGGCCACGTGCGGGCGAAGCCGCTCGGCGTAGCCGAGGTAGTCGCTGAAGATCTGCTCCGGCGCGATCGCCAGCCGATTGTAGAC
This sequence comes from Actinomycetota bacterium, assembly GCA_035287005.1. Lineage (GTDB taxonomy): Bacteria > Actinomycetota > UBA4738 > UBA4738 > HRBIN12 > AC-51. The sequence continues at coordinate 1,306 of DATECH010000006.1, forward strand.
CTTCGTCAGGATCTGGTTCTTCTCCTTGAGCACGATGTCGAGCTTGGCGCGCAGGATCTTCTCGTCGTAGAGGTCCTGGACGCGGATGCCCACACGCGCGGCGCGGTCGGCGTAGGCGGGGCCGATCCCGCGCTTGGTCGTGCCCAGCGCGTTGGAGCCCAGGAACCGCTGGGTCACTTTTTCCAGCTCCAGGTGGTACGGCATGATCAGATGCGCGTTCAGCGACAGCTTGAGCGCGCTCACGTCGACGCCCGAGGCGGTCAGCTCGTCGAGTTCCCGCAGCAGCACAGCCGGGTCGACCACGACGCCGTCGGCGATCACGTTTGTGATGTGGGGGTACAGCACGCCCGAGGGCACGAGGTTGAGCTTGAGCAGCCGTCCCTCGGCGATGATCGTGTGACCTGCGTTGTTCCCGCCCTGGTAGCGGACCACGAAGTCCATCCGGTCGGCGAGGTAATCGACTGCTTTGCCCTTGCCCTCATCCCCCCACTGGGTTCCGAGTACGACGGTGGCCGGCATGACCGGACCAGTCTACGAAACGCACCAAGGGAGACGGTGGCCCGCCGGTAGACTCGTCACGATGCAGATCGACTGGGCCATCGTGCTCGCCGGTGCGATCGTGGGGTTCGTCGTCGGGATGACAGGCATGGGCGGCGGCGCCCTGATGACCCCGATCCTGGTGATCTTTTTCGGGATCAGCCCGACCGCGGCGGTGTCCTCGGACCTGATCGCGGCCATGGTGATGAAGCCGGTCGGCGGCGGGGTCCACATCCGGCGCAAGACCGTCCGGTGGCCGCTCGTGAAGTGGCTGTGTGTCGGGTCTATCCCGATGGCCTTCGCCGGTGTCTTCATCGTGCACGACATGGGGAACAGCGCACAGGTGGAGGAGCTGACGAGGGTCTTCCTCGGGTGGACCCTTCTGCTCGCGTCGAGCGCCATGGTGTTCAAGGCCTGGCTCCAGGGACGCCGCGCGTCGGAGGCCCGCCTGGCGGGTCATGCGCCGCACGAGGCGTTGGCGCCGTTCGCCGTGCGGATGGCGCCGACGGTGACGGTCGGTCTGATCGGCGGATTGCTCGTCGGCCTCACCTCCGTCGGGTCGGGCTCGATCGTGATCATCGCGCTGATGCTGCTGTACCCGATGCTCCGCGGCGCCGAGCTCGTCGGGACCGACCTCGTGCAGGCGATCCCGCTCGTGGCCGCTGCGGCGTTCGCGCACATCCTCGTTGGCGACTTCGAGCTGGCGCTGACCTCCTCGATCCTGATCGGATCGATCCCCGCCGTGTGGATCGGCGCTCGTGTGTCGTCCCGGGCGCCCGACGGCGTGATCCGACCGTTGCTCGTGTTCGTCTTGGCGGCCTCCGGGCTCAAGCTGCTCGGGCTGCCCACCGGACTGCTGGGGCTCGTGCTCGCGCTTCTCGCCCTCGTCGGTTTCGCCCTGTGGGGCGCCTTCGACGCAGCCCAACACCCGAAGATCCAATGGGAGGCGATCGGGCTGCCGAAACGCAGCTGGGTCAAGCGACAGCTCTTCCTGGCCCCGATCGGCGTGGGGGCGGCCTACGCGGTCGCGTACTTCGCCCGGATCAGGCCACAGCTCGAGGCGCTCGGCACGAGCGTGTCGGCGTCCAACGTCGAGGTCGTGACCGGCTGATGTTCGCGCGGATCGTCGTCGCGATCGATGGGTCCGTCGAGGGCGGAAAGACCGTGCCGGTCGCGATCGAGATGGCGTCGCGGTTCGGGTCGGTCGTCACGGTCGTCCACGTGCGCGAGCACGCCAAGTACGAGGGCTCCGACGTCGATCTGGGTCCCGACATCTCCGCCGAGGCTCTGGTGGAGGGCACCCTCGAACGGTTCCGGGAGGCCGGGATCGCGGCGCAGGGCGAGATCCGCCGGGTGCGGCCCGGAGACACGCCCGAGCAGATCGTGCAGGTCGCGTCGGACGTCGAAGCCGACCTGATCGTGCTGGGCACCCGGGGCATGACGGAATGGCGGTCGATGCTGCTCGGCGGCGTGGCGAACAAGGTCGTGCAGCACGCCCACTGCCCGGTCCTGCTGGTCCGCTGAGGCGGCGCCCGTTGGTTGACCCTTCCCGGCAGTTCCGATACCGTTTCGTTCGCAGCTGACCAGAAAGACTGGAGGCCGCGACGCGTTCCGTATGCGTCGCGGCCTTTTTCGTTGCCGAGGAGGACGTCGATGTCCAAGACCCATCGCGACCTCGCCCGTATGGAGCGAGCCGCGGTCGAGGTCGACGGCGAGTTCTGCGTGCCGCACGAAGCGGGGGAGGTCCGCCACCACCTCGACCTCGGACCGATCCTCGGCGACGTCCAGCGTCCCGGTGCGTACTTCCTCGGCAAGGCACTGCTGTTCCTGCCCGCAATGTTTCTGTTCATCCTGGCGATCCAGCTGATGAAGACGGGGGCCGCCGCGATCGGTCCCTCGATCGAGGGTTCGTTCCCCTTCGCGAATCCGGTGTCGACCCTGGGCACGGGCTGGCTGGGCGCCTACCTGGTGCTGTCGGGATCCCCGGTTGCCGCGACCACGATCAGCCTGTTCGGCGCCGGGTCGATCACCAAGCTTGAAACGCTGTCGATGCTGTCCGGATCTCGCCTCGGCGCCTCGTTCATCGTGCTGGTCACCGGATTCCTCTACACGATCCGCAACAAGAGTCAGCGCTCGGCCGGGCTCGCCGTCGGCATCCAAGCGATGACGATGACGATGCTGCAGTACATCCCCGGCATGATCATCGCGTTCTTCGTGTTGCGCAGTGGTGCGCTCGACGGGATCCAATGGCACGCTTCAGGCCAGCTCGACGCGGTGTTGGGTCGCCTGTGGGGTCCGATCGTCGACACAGCAGAGGCCCGCCTGCCCGGTTGGGCGCTGTTCATGGTCGGCATCGTCACGATCTTGGTGTCGTTCAACCTGATCGACCGCGTGCTTCCGCACATCGACTCGAACTCCACCGCGTCCAAGCGTCGCGAGTGGCTGACGCACCCCTGGACGATGTTCCTCCTCGGCTGCATCGTGGCGACGCTGACCCTGTCGGTGTCGGTTGCCCTGACCGTGCTGGTCCCGTTGGCGGTCAAGGGGTACGTCAAGCGGGACGAGGCGCTTCCCTACATCATGGGCGCGAATATCACGACGCTTGCTGACACCCTGGTCGTCGCGATGCTGCAGAAGACGCCGGTCGCCGGTCAGATCGTGCTCGCCGAGGCGATCGGCGTCACGATCGTGTCGGTGGTGATCCTCGCGTGCTTCTATGCGCCCACCAAACGCGCGGTCCTCGGGCTCGACGACTGGCTGATCGAGGACAGCAGGCGGCTCGCCGGGTTCGTGGGGGCGCTGTTCGTGGTGCCGCTACTCGCGGTCGGCTCCGGCCTCCTGTGGGTCACCCCGTGATGACGACCACGCTGTCCGACCGTGCGGCGGCGTAGCATCCGGGCATGGCTGACTCCGACGCGCCCGAGGCCGGCTCGAGCGACGAGCTGGATCTCCTCGGATTGACCGACGACGAGCGCATGGTCCTGGCCAAGGTGGCCGACGTCTTGCGCAAGATCCAGTACGGCACGGTCGTGCTCGTGGTGCAAGACGGCAAGGTCGTGCAGGTGGAGATGGCCGAGAAGTTCCGGCTGCGGTGAGGACGCTGATGGCGAACGCGGAAACGAGCCTGTTGCGCGAACGGTGGGACGCCGGCGTGCCCAAGCTGTCCGTTCGCGACCTCACGGTGAGCCGTCGGCATGCCAGCGGTGACACCGTAACCGCCGCCGCGCACGTGACATTCGACGTGGCGGTCGGCGAGTTCGTGTGCCTGCTGGGACCCAGCGGATGCGGCAAGACCTCGATCCTCAACGTCTTGGCGGGACTCGACGCCCCCGCAACCGGCCAGGCCCTCGTCGATGGTCAGCCGATCGACGGACCCGGGCCCGACCGGGCCGTCCTGTTCCAGGATCCCGCGTTGTTCCCGTGGTTGTCGGTACGAGCCAACGTGGAGCTCGCGCTTCGGCTGGTGGGCACGGCCGCCGAGGAACGAGGCTCGCGGGCGACGTCCTGGTTGGAGCAGGTCGGCCTGGCCGATGCCGCCGACGCGCAGCCCCACGAGCTGTCAGCCGGGATGCGGCAGCGAGCGGCACTCGCGCGCGCCCTCGCTGCCGATCCGCAGGTGCTCCTGGGCGACGAGCCGTTCGGTGCCCTCGACGCGCAGGCGCGCGAGCTCCTGCAGAACGAAGTGCAGCGAGCATGGGTCGAGGCGCGGGGTCGCAAGACGTTCCTGTTCGTCACACACAACGTGCGCGAGGCGGCGTTGCTCGCCGACCGCGTGCTCGTGATGAGCGCCGCCCCGGGCCATCTGCTCGAAGAGTTCCGCATCCACACGCCGCGTCCGCGCGACCTCGACGACGTACTGGTCACACGCGTCGTATCCGAGATCCACGGTGTGTTGATGGACGAGGTCGGCAGGGGGGATGCCGATGCGCCCGCGTAGGGTGCTCGCCGAGATCGCGCCGCCGCTGGTCGGCGTCCTCGTCGTGATCGCGGTATGGTCGATCGCGTCATCCCTGACGAGCACCGGCGCGATCCCATCGCCCGGGGCCGTTTGGGCGGCGTTCGTGGACGGCATGCGAGACGGGTCGATCCCCCAGGCCGCCGTGCGCACGCTCGTGCGACTCGCGTTCTCGTTCATCGTCGCGGTCGTGCTCGGCGTGGCGCTCGGACTCGGGCTGGCGCTGAACGAGTTCGCTCGCAGATCGATCCGCCCACTCGTCGTCGCCCTGCAGATCACGCCGTTCGTCGCGTGGGTTCCGCTCGCAGTGATCTGGTTCGGCGTGACGGAACGCGCGGTCGTCTTCGTGGCGATCGTAGGGTCCTTCCCGGCGATGACGCTGGCGACACTCCAGGCGATCCGCCAGGTCCCCCCGCTCTACGAGCGGGCGGGCAGGACCCTCGGCGCGCAGGGGTGGTCGCTGTACCGCGCGGTGATCTTCCCGGCGTCGCTTCCCGGCATCATGGCGGGCCTCCAGCAAGCGTGGGGCTTCGCGTGGAAGGCGCTGATGGCCGGTGAGCTGATCGTGGCAACCGCGGGCGCCGCGGGGCTCGGACACCTGCTGGATACGCGGGGCTCGGACGTGGCGGCCCTGCTCGCCACGCTGGGCGTCATCGTGGTGCTGGGCGTGGCCGCTGACTACCTGCTGTTCGGGCAGCTGGACCGGCGCATCCGCGGTCGACGCGGGCTCCTGCCCGACAGCTGACCCTACGGCCGCTCGAACGGGTCGGTCGGGGTCATGACCTCGACCGCGATCGGGGCCGCGGCCCGACGGAACCGATCTGCGTCCGACGCAGATCCCACGACGAACCCGAAGTGCATCGGCACCGCGAGCCTCGGGCCGATCGCGTTGGCCAGACCCGCGGCCTCCACGGGATCCATCGTGTAGCGACCCCCGATCGGCAGGAACACCACGTCGCTGCGCACGTCGCTCAGCTCCGGCGCGTGGTCGGTGTCGCCGGCGTGGTAGTAGGTGATGTCCCCGAGTTCGAGCACGTACCCGACCCACCCGTTGGCCTTGGGATGGAACTCGAGCGCCTCCTCGCGCGTGTTGTACGCCGGCACGGTCGTGAAGCGAAGACCATCGGCTTCGTGACGCTCACCGGGCTGGACCGCCGTCACGTTGCCCGTCAGCCCCGCCGCCACGTCGTCAGGCGCGAACACCCGGGTCGCCGCGCGCGACAGGCGCGCGATCTCGTCGGGCTGGAGGTGATCGAAGTGCGCGTGCGTGATGAGGATGACATCGGCCGCGGGAGCGCCCTCGGGCGTCCCCCACGGATCGATGTACACGGTGTACGCCCCGTCCGACCACCGGATTGCCGACTGCCTGAACCAGGTCAGGTGCTCGAGCAACACGCCCTCCTCGTACGAACGTCGAGGGTAGTCTGACACGCCATGAGCGACGCTCCCATCGAGCGCCCCACCGGCGCTCGGGCGTCCGTCGACCTCGTGCGCCGCAACCGGGATTTCCGCCGGCTGTTCCTCGCGTCGGTGATCTCGCTGGGCGGCGACTGGTTCCTGTTCGTCGCGCTCGGTGGCCTCCTGCTCGAGGCCACCGGCGAAGCGACCGCGGTGGGATTGATGATCTTCGCCCAGGAACTGCCGATCTTCCTCGCCACACCATGGGCGGGCTGGCTGGCGGACCGCTTCGATCGTCGATGGCTGATGATCGCGTGCGATGTGGCACGCACGGGCATCTGCGCGGCGTTCCTGCTCGTGGGACCAGACAACCTGTGGCTCGCCTATGCGCTGCTCGTGGCCCTGTCGGTCTTCGCCGCCGTGTTCGATCCGGCGTCGTCCGCGGCGTTGCCCAACGTGGTGGACCCGCCGGATCTGCCCACGGCGAATGCCCTCAGCGGTTCGCTGTGGGGCACGATGCTCGCGGTGGGTGCCGCGGCCGGCGGCGTGGTCGCGGCGGTGTTCGGACGAAACGTCGCGTTCGCGGTGGACGCCGCTTCGTTCGCCGTCTCGGCGCTCCTGCTGGTCGGCGTGCGCCGCCCCTTCTCGGCGCCGCGCGAGCACGACGAGCATGTGGGCATCGCCGAGGCCACGCGAGAAACCGTGCGCTACGCACGCCGGGATGGGCGCGTCTGGGCGCTCGTGTCGGTCAAGTTCGGCTTCGGCGCGGCGGCGGGCGTCCTCGCGCTGATCGCGGTCTTCGCCAAGGACATCTTCCACGCGGGCGACGTCGGCTTCGGACTCCTGATGGCAGCTCGCGGCATCGGCGCCTTCCTCGGCCCGTTCCTGGGTCACCGACTCGCCGGCCCGAACCATCGGCGGCTGCTGCCGGTGATCGCGTGTTCGCTCGCGACGTTCGGGGTCGGCTACGCGGCCCTCGGCATCACGCCGACCCTGTGGCTCGCCGCGGTCGCGATCCTCGTCGCCCACCTGGGCGGCGGCTCGCAATGGGTGCTGTCGAGCTACGGGCTGCAGCGGCTGGTGCCCGACCACATCCGGGGACGCATCTTCGCGTTCGACTTCGCGTTGATCACGCTCTCGCTCGGTGTGTCGAGCCTGATCACGTCGGCGCTGTCCGACCGGATCGGGCCGTACGCCGCGGTGATGGTCGCCGGAGGCATCGCGCTCGCGTGGGCCGGCACCTGGTGGGTGCTCACCCGCGAGGTACGCCGAACACCGCTGTTCGAGCCGACCGACAGCCCGACGCCTCGCCACCCCGGCGAGCGCCCGCCTCCTGGCGCCGAGTAGGCGTCCTCAATCGGGAGGCGGCGGCGGTGCGTCGCCACCGCCATCCGCGGGCGGCGCGGGAGGCGCCTGCGGAGCTTGCGGTGCGACCGGCGCCGGGGTCGAGGACGACGAGAAGTCCACCTTGGGCACCCCTGCCTCACCGCGCAGCGACTCGTCGACCTCGAAGAATTCCTCGAGCTCGAAATGCCCGAAGTTCGCAACGATCATCGACGGGAACGACTGCACGCGCCGGTTGTACTCACGCACGTTGCCGTTGTAGAAGCGCCGTGCCGTCTGCAGCCGATCCTCGGTGTTGGACAACTCCCCCTGCAGCGCCAGGAAGTTCTCGTTCGCCTTCAACTGGGGGTAGTTCTCCGCAACGGCCAGCAGCTGCCGCAACGCCGCGACGAAGGGACCCTCGGCCGCGGCCTGCGCCGCCGGGGAGCCGGTCGCCGCGGTGGCCATCGCCCGAGCCTTGGTGACGTTCTCGAACACCTCTCGCTCGTGCGTGGCATACCCCTGCACGGTCGAGACCAGGTTCGGGATCAGGTCGTATCGCCGCCGCAACTCGGTATCGATGTTGGCCCACGAGTCCTTGATCAGGTTGCGTTGGGACACGAAGCGGTTGTAGCTGCCGATGCCGCCGATCACGATGACCGCGATCAGCACCAGCAGGACGATCAGCCAGATCTCCACGGCACACCCTCCTTGTTCGTCGCGAGCCTACCCCGGATACAGCGAGTACACGACCCTGGGGACATGGTCGACGAAGCCCCGCGCCACACCCAGCAGTTGGGGGAAGGCGGCCGGGTCGATCTTTGGGCCGACGATCATCGCGCGGTTCCCCAGCACCTCGAACGCGTAGTCGCTGCCGCCGGCGAGCAGCCATTGCATCATCCGGGCGTCGATCAGATCGTTGGCGAACTTCTTGTCCTCGGCCTTCACGTTGAACGTGTCGTTGAACTGCTCCGACTCGAACTGGATGTCGTCGAACGACAGCACGTCGGCCATCCGCGTGAGGAAGTTCTCCCGCTCGATCGTGAGTCGTGAGCATGCGGCCTGGACGGGCACGAGCACGCAGTCGAAGCGATAGTAGGTCCGGCTCGTGCCGCCCTTGGAATCGGTGGACTCCTGGTAGTACCAGTAGTCGAAGCCGACCACGTTGATCTCCTGCCACATGCCGTGGACAACGTGTTCGATCCCACGGCCGTCGCCCCGCTGGAAGATCGAGAACGGGTAGCCGAGCAAGCCGAAGGGGTCCTGCTCGCTGTAGGTCAGGTGCTGTTGGGCGGCCATCTGGATGAACCCCATCCGGCGGCGCTTCTTCGCCGCATAGCTGAGATAGACGATCAGGCCGGCCACGAGCGCGAACCCGAGCACCAGCAAGATGGGAAGCGCCGAGAACGAGCCCCCCTGGTCCACCGTGAAGGTCGGCCCGAAGTCAGGTGGCGCCGTCGGCGAACGCTTCTTCGCCACGACGCCGGCGATCGTGAGGCCCGTCACCAGGATAGGCATGTGCCGCTCATTATCCGCCGATGTCAGGACGGTTCTGTGTACTCGGCCGACGTCGGCGCGGGCGTCCAATGACCCTGGAGCCAGCGATCCTCGAACGGCCCCTCGGACGGCCTGGGGGGGTACAGGCTCGCCACGACCGGGGGGACGCGCCGCGCCAGGGTTCGAACCGTTTCGAGCAGCACCAGCATCTGCGCCGGTTCCAGCGGCGACGCCACGCACAGCATGTGGTCCTCGTGCACGTGGATCGCCACGCGCAGCGGCAGGGCGAGGATCGCCTGCATCATCCGTTGGTCGAGCAGCGCGACCGCTGCCCGCGGGTCGGCCGCCCACACGTCGAAGCGCTCGTTGAACGTGTCGAGCTCCAGGCGCACCTGCGCGCCATCGATCTCCAGCTTCGACGGATCGGACACGCCGCGCGGCACGACCGCGACCGACGGAACCCCGAACGGCAGCGGGACGACCCCGCACGTCATGTGCACCTTGACCCCGATGCCCTCGTCGTCGTGCTCCTGATACCAGTAGTCGAAGACACGGATGTCGCCGTCGTCACGCGGATCCCACATCACCGTGTCGATCCCGCGAGTGTCCCCCCGGCCGAACAGCCGGAACGGAAGGAACAGCGTATCGGCGAACGGGTCGATCACGGCGAACGACACCCCTGCATCGAGACACAGGCGCACGAGCTCTCGTTGACGCCGGTTCCGGGCGGCCGCGCGAAGAGCGATCGTGCCGACTCCGACCAGGGCGATCGTGCAGACGAGCAGGATCTTCATACACAGATCGTCGGCGTGGTCACGGCCTCGCTTGACGATCGTCCACAGGCGCCGCCCTCACCGGCCGGATTCGTGGTCGTCACGCGTGCGCGCGTAGAGCGCGTAGTCGCGGGCGGGCGCGTCCGGCACCTCCCAGAACCCCCGCATCACCCCTTCGAGGATGAAACCGGCTTTCGCGGCGGCCCGACGCATCGCGACGTTGTCGACGTCGGTGCTCAGCTGCACGCGTACCGCTCGCTCTTCGTCGAACAGGAAGTCCGTCACCAACCGCAGCGCGATCGCCCCGGTGCCGAGTCCGCGCCGCTCGCCGAACAGACCGATACCGAGGTCGAAGATGCCCGGCGGGGCGTAGTCGAGGTCGCGTCGAGCCTGCACGTCGCCGGCCAGCACGCCGTCCGCCTCCACGGCGAGATCGAGCACCCGCCCGTCTCGCCATGTGCCGGAGTGCTCGATCCGCGCTTGCACGCGGGTGCGTGCCTGCTCGTCGTCGCGTGCCCATGCCGACTCGAACTCGCCCCGATCGCGCGTCTCCTCGTCCCACACCGCGGCGAAGTCCTCACCAACGAACGCTCGCAGGACCACGCCGTCCTCACGAAGGACGATCGTCACGGAGTCGACCCCGCCTGCCACGGAGGGAGGAAGACGCTGCGAAGCGGCACGATCTTGCCGTCGATCCGATCCGCCGCGGCCCGTTCGGATCGGATGCGCAGCTGGTCCTGCAGCTCGTCGGTGCGGGCCCGCAGCGCGTCGAGCTGCGCCTGCAGCTCGATGATCCGCTTGACGCCGGCCAGATTGATGCCGCCGTCCTGCGTCAGGTCCTGGATCTGGCGAAGGATCCGGATATCGCGCTCCGAGTAGCGACGTGTGTTGCCCGATGTCCGCTGCGGTTGCACGAGCCCCTTGCGCTCGTAGATGCGCAGGGTCTGTGGGTGCACGCCCGCGAGCTCCGCGGCCACGCTGATGATGTACACGGCGCGCTCGTCATCGCGTACCTCCGCCGCCCGTTCGTCGTCCGATCGATTCCGCTCCATCTCGACCTCACGTCACCCCGAGTGAGCCCCGGGGCGATCCGTCCGTTGCCTCGCTGAGTCGCTCGACGAGGTCCTTCTGCTCGCGAGAAAGCTTGGTGGGCACGTCCACGACCACCGTCGCCAGCAGATCGCCGTGCCCGGTCTTGCGCGGAGCGCCCTTGCCCTTGATCCGAAAGGTCTTGCCGGTAGGCGTTCCCGCCGGCACCTTCAGGGTGACCGCACCGTTCATCGTCGGCACCTGGACGTTCGCGCCCAACGCGGCCTCGGGGAACGTCACCGGCAGATCGACCGTCAGGTCGTCGCCCCGGCGGCCGAACACCCGATGTGGCTGCACGTGCACCCGCACGAACAGGTCTCCCGCCGTGCCCCCGGACCCGGCGGATTCACCCTTGCCCGCCAGCCGGATGCGGGCTCCGTCCTTCACGCCGGGAGCGATCTTGACCTGGATCGTGCGCTTGCGACGCTGTGCCCCCGCGCCGCCGCAGGTCGCGCACGGGGACTGGATGAGCCGGCCCGACCCCTGACAGCTGGGACAGGTCTGCGCCATCGAGAAGAACCCCTGGTTAACGGCGACCTGACCGCTGCCGCCGCAGTTGGCGCACGGCACGGGCTGCGTGCCCGGCGCGGCGCCGGACCCGTGGCACGTCGTGCACGGCGCGGGTCCGGTCAGCGTGACCGGCAGCGTGACACCGGCCATCGCATCCTCGAACGACAGGGTGACCTCGGTCTCGAGATCCGCGCCGCGTCGCTGCGCACGCCCCCGACCGCGGCCACCCCCGCCGAACATGCCGCCCAGCAGGTCACCCAGGTCGACGTCCGCGGTCTCGAACCGGACGCCGCCGGGGCCCTGACCGCCGAAGCCGCCGAAGCCGCCGCCCGGCCCACCCGCGCCGGGAACGCCACCGAACCCACCCGGGCCCATCTCCCGAGCCTTGTCGTAGGAGGCGCGCTTCTTCTCGTCGCTGAGCACGTCGTAGGCCGCCGACACTTCCTTGAACCTCTCCTCGGCGGCCGCGTTGCCCTGGTTCGCGTCCGGGTGATGCTTCTGAGCCAGCTTGCGATACGCCTTCTTGATCTCTGCGTGACTCGCGTTCTTCGGCACCCCCAAGACCGCGTAGTAGTCCTTGTCGAACCACTCCCGCCGAAACTCCTCGGGGCCGGCCATGGCCGCCTACTCGGCCCGCTCCACGCGCACGCCTGCGGGGCGGATCACCCGGCCACGCAAGGTATAGCCGGGACGAAAGACCTCGGCGACGCGTGGTTCCCCGGCGCCCTCGCCCGTTTGCATCAGGGCCTCGTGCAGCGCCGGGTCGAAGGGGCGGCCCTCGGCCGTCATACGCTCGAGACCCTCCGCGGCGAGCGCATCGAGCAGCTTGGCGTAGACGAGTTCGACGCCCTTGAGCAAGCGGTCGCGATCGACGTCGTCGTTCGCGTGCATCACCGCGAGCTCGAAATCATCGAGCACCTCGAGGAGCCGGCGCATCACGGGCTCCGCCGCGAGCTCGACCGCGGCCGTCTGTTCGCGCAGGACGCGCTTGCGGTAATTGTCGAATTCGGCCTGGAGCCGCTGCAGGTGTTCGCGCAACTCCCGCTCGGACTCGCTCCCGCCGACCTGCGCATCGGCCTGCTCGGCGTTCGAGGCCGTGTCCTGAGAGGGGGTGGCCTCCTCGGCCACCCCCTCCACCTCGGTCAGCCGCGCGAACCGGCGCTTGTCGGTGACCTTGATCACCGGCGCGTCGTCGCCACGTTCGTCGGTCACGAGGTCTTGACCTCGATCGTGCGCGGCTTGGCGGCCTCGACCTTAGGCACGCGCACCGAGAGCACGCCCTTGTCGAACGACGCGTCGATGCGCTCGGGGTCGGCCACGTGCGGTAGCCGGATCGACCGTGCGAACGAGCCGTAGCTGCGCTCGATGCGGTGGAAGGTCTCATCCTTCTGCTCGGACGAGAACTCCCGCTTCCCGCTGACGGTCAGCACGCCGCTTTCGAACGTCACCGTCACGTCGTCGGACTCCATACCCGGCAGGTCGACGGTCACCTCGAAACGGTCTTCGGTCTCACGGACGTCGAGGGCCGGAGCCCAGGCCATCCGAGCGGACGGACGGCCGAGTAGCCGCTCGAACTCATCCTCCACGCTGAGCAGGTCCCGGAAGGGATCCCACTTGGCAAGCATCACGACACACCTCCTTCTTCCACGATCTCGCCCTCGACGACTTCGTCATCGTGGGCCTCCTGCGCCGCCGAGTCGCCGGTTCCGGCGGCCGCGCCGCCTTCCTGCGACTGGACGTTCTGGTACATGGCTTGGCCGATCCGGCTGAAGACCGTCATCACGGCCTCGCTGGCGCCGTTGAGCGTGGCCGCGTCCGCTTCCTGGTCCTTCAGCGCTTCCTTCAGCGCATCGGTGGCGGTCGTGAGCTCTGCACGATCGGGTTCGGGCACCTTGTCGCCCCATTCCGCCAGCGACTTGTCCACCGTGTAGGCGAGCTGGTCGGCCTGGTTGCGCGCCTCCGCCGCCTCGCGGCGTTTGTGGTCCTCGGCCGCGAACGCCTCGGCGTCCTTGACCATGCGGTCGATCTCGTCCTTGCTGAGGGCCGTGCCACCCGTCAGCGTGATGGCCTGCTCCTTGCCGGTTGCAGTGTCCTTCGCGCTCACGTTGACGATGCCGTTGGCGTCGATATCGAAGCTGACCTCGATCTGCGGTACGCCACGCGGCGCCGGCGGGATGCCCACGAGATTGAACCGTCCGATCGAACTCACCCCGGGGCTCAGCACGGTTTCGCCTTCGCCCTGCAGGACGTTGATCTCGACCTGTGTCTGGCTGTCGGCAGCCGTCGTGAACGTCTCGGACTTCTTGGTCGGGATCGTCGTGTTCCGCTCGATCATGCGCTGCACGATCCCGCCGAGGGTCTCCACGCCGAGGGAGAGCGGAGTGACGTCCAGCAGCAGGATGTCCTTCACATCGCCCTTGAGCACGCCGGCCTGCACCGCCGCGCCGATCGCGACGACCTCATCGGGGTTGACGCCCTTGTGCGGCTCCTTGCCACCCGTGAGCTTCTTCACGAGCTCCTGGATCATGGGCATACGGGTCGACCCGCCGACCAGCACCACGTGGTCGATCGCCGAGACATCTTTGCCCCAGTCCTTGACGGCAAGGTCGAACGGCACGCGGCAGCGCTCGACGAGGTCTTCGGTCTGACGTTCGAACTCGCCGCGCGACAGCTTCAACTCCAGGTGCAACGGTCCGTCTGCGGTGGCGGTCACGAACGGCAGGTTGATCGTCGTCTCCGCCACCTGGCTGAGCTCGATCTTCGCCTTCTCGGCGGCATCCTTCAGGCGTTGCAGCGCCATCTTGTCGTTGGACAGGTCGACGCCATGGGCGTCCTTGAACGACTTCACGAGCCAGTCGATCACCCGCTGGTCCCAGTCGTCACCGCCCAACTGCGTGTCGCCGTGGGTCGCCTTGACCTCGAACACACCCTCGCCGATCTCGAGCAGCGATACGTCGAACGTGCCACCGCCCAGATCGAACACCAGCACCGTGTGGTCGGCTCCACCCTTGTCCAGCCCATAAGCAAGCGCGGCGGCCGTTGGCTCGTTGATGATGCGAAGCACCTCGAGGCCGGCCACCTGTCCGGCTTCCTTCGTCGCTTGACGCTGCGCGTCGTCGAAGTATGCCGGCACGGTGATCACCGCCTGCGTCACGGTGTCGCCCAGATACCCCTCGGCGTCGCGCTTGAGCTTCAACAAGATCTGCGCGCTGACCTCTTGTGGCGTCCAGGCCTTGCCGTCGATGTCGAGGGACCACGACTTGTCGCCCATGTGTCGCTTGATCGAACGGATCGTGCGATCGGGGTTGGTGATCGCCTGGCGCTTGGCGACCTCACCCACCAGGATCTCGCCGTTCTTCGAGTAGCCGACCACCGACGGAGTCGTTCGCGACCCCTCGGAGTTCGGGATGACGACCGGTTCCCCGGCCTCCAGCACGGACACCACCGAGTTAGTGGTGCCCAGGTCGATGCCGACCGCTCGTGCCATGCACTCCTCCTTCGTCCGAGCCGGGGACCCTGCGATCGCCCGGTTCCGTTCGCTTCGTCTTGAGGGGCCGCTTCCCACGCCCATGCAAATGATAGAAGTTGAGTGCCCTATTGGCAACTTTTCTGTGTTTCGCATTCACCATACCGTAGACACAGTGCGAGGCAATGCTCATGTGTAAGCGGCGTGCCTCGACGTCGTCTCCAGCATCCGCCGGACGAACGCGGCGCATCCCCTCCCCCCCGGCCTCCCCGTTTCCCACAAGAACAGGGTCGGAAGGGTCAAGACTCCCGGACCTCCGTCCGAAAAGGGACTAGTACCGAAGGTCTTGGTCGGAAGGGAATGCAAGTGCGAGTCGGCGCCTCCAACACGTCCCCGCGTGAGAACGCGGTCGTGGGTGGACATCCCACGGTCCGTCATGCCGTGGAATCGATCCTGCTCGAGGAGCGAACGCGATGGGCGATGCAGATCCACGACGGCCTGACCCAGTCGGTGACCTCGGCGGTGCTGGAACTGCAGACGATGCGTCATCGGATCGAAACCGACCCGGCCGGGGCCGTGGCAACGCTGCTGGAGATCGAGAACGAGATCCGAGAGGACCTGCGCCACATCCGCGAGCTGCTGTTCGACATGACCGCGGAGGAACCGCTCAACACCATGCCGACCCTGGCGGGCTTGATCCGCGACCTGGCCGCTCGCTGGCGTCTGCCGGCAACCGTGGAGGTGGAGGGCGACATCGAAGGCCTGGACGACGGCTCGATCCAAGCAGCCTATGCCATCGTGAGCGAAGCGCTCGCGAACGCGGCGAAGCACTCTGGCGCGCCCGACGCACACGTTCGACTGTCGGCGACCGCGACGGCGCTGCACGTCGAAGTCGAGGATCGCGGTCGCGGCATGAGTGCCGTGACCGACGAAGACCCGCATTTCGGAATCCGCATCATGCGAGCTCGCGCCGAAGCGCTCGGTGGGACCTTGGAGATGGCCTCAACCCCCGGACACGGCACCACGGTGGTCGCCGTGTTCCCCGTCACGAGAGCAGGTGAAGGACGATGAAGATCTTGATCGTGGACGACCACGCGCTCGTGCGGCGCGGGATGAACTATGTCGTGAAGGAAGGTTTCCCGGACGCCGAGGTGATCGAGGCCGAGTCCTCAGCCGCTGCGTTGGAGGCGCTCCACGGGGGCGCCAAGGTCGACCTTGCATTGGTCGACGTACGCATGCCCGACCTCGACGGATTGGAGCTCCTGCGCGCGATCAAGACCGAGTGGGCGGAGCTTCCCGTGATCATGCTGTCCACCTACGACAACGCGCCGTACGTGAAGCGTGCGCTTGCCGACGGGGCCTCCGGTTACCTCCTGAAGGACGCGACTCCCGAAGACCTGAGCCAGGCGATCAACGTGGCCATGTCTGGCAGCGGCAACGTGCTGAGCCCGCGCGTGATCCAGAACCTGTTCGAGGATCAGGATTCCGGCTCGGGGTCGGCCAACGGGCGGCGCACCGAGTACAGCTTGACCCAGCGTGAGCACGACATCCTGTCGCTGCTCGCCGAAGGTCGGTCCAACCGCGACATCGCGGGCGCGCTCTATCTGTCGGAGAAGACGGTCAAGGCGCACCTCGCCGCCATCTTCCGCAAGCTCGGGGTCACGAACCGGACGCAGGCGGCGATGATGGCCGTGCAGATGGGTGTGGGCCCGGTTCCCGGCGCGCTGGTCCACGAGTAGTTCGGGTACGGAGGCCTAACGGTCGAAGTCGCGGAAGAAGCGACTCGGCGTTGGGCCGCGCTGGCCCTGGTACTTGTTGCCGGCCTTGCCGTAGGGAGCCTCGGCCGGCGACGTGAGCTTGAAGAACGAGATCTGGCCGATCTTCATGCCCGGATACAACGTGATCGGCAGGTTGGCGACGTTTGAAAGCTCCAGGGTGAGGTAGCCGTCCCAGCCCGGATCCACGTAGCCCGCCGTCGAATGGATCAACAGACCCAGGCGGCCGAGCGACGACTTACCCTCGAGCCGTGCGACCAAGTCGTCGGGCAGCGCCACGCGCTCAAGCGTCGAGCCGAGCACGAACTCCCCCGGATGCAGGATGAACGGCTCGTCGGGCTTGACCTCCACCAGTTCGGTGAGATCCGGCATCTCTTCCCGCACATCGATGTACGGGTAGCGCGAGTTCGCGAATACGCGGAACTGGCTGTCGACGTGCAGGTCCACCGAGGAAGGCTGGACGCAGCGCTCGTCGAACGGGTCGATCGTGATGCGACCTGCGGCCACCTCGGCGCGGATATCGCGGTCGGACAGGATCATCGCGCGCAGATGCTACCCGGCGTTGGAGACCTCGACCCACCGGGTGAGGGTCTTCGCGGCATCGCCGTCGTCGATCGCCCGTCCGGCCGTCGCCATGCCCTCCTCAAGGGTCTCGGCAAAACCGGCCACCTGCAGTGCGGCAGCCGCGTTCAGCAACACAACCTCGCGCTGCGCGCCCGCCTCGCCGTCGAGCACCCGTCGAGCGATGTCCGCGTTATGCCCGCTGTCGCCCCCGGCGAGATCCTCCGGCTTC
>DATECH010000007.1:0-13135 GCA_035287005.1 Actinomycetota bacterium
GCGAGATCTACACCGACGTCGACGGCGTGTTCACGGCGGATCCACGGGTCGTGCCGAGCGCGCAAAAGGTTCACGTGATCAGCTACGACGAGATGCTGGAGCTCGCCGCCGCCGGTGCGAAGGTGCTCCAGCCACGGTCGGTCGAGATGGCCCGGCGCCACGGCGTGCGGATCCACGTGCGTTCCACCTTCTCGGACGAGGATGGCACCTGGGTGCAGGACAGGAGCGGAGACGACATGGAAGGCGTACTGATCAGCGGCGTCGCATTGGACGTCGAGGAGGCGAAGGTCACGATCGACGAAGTGCCCGACCAGCCGGGCGTGGCTGCGCGGATCTTCAAGGCGATCGCGGCAGAGGGCATCAACGTCGACATGATCGTGCAGAACGTGTCGCACGAGGCCAAGACCGACATGTCGTTCACGGCGCCGCGGGGCGACCTGCCCCGGCTGCGAGGGGCGCTCGATGCGCTGACCGCCGAGATCGGCGCCGCGCGTTTCACGATCGATGACGACATCGCGAAGGTGTCGTTGGTGGGCGCGGGCATGAAGTCGCATCCCGGCGTCGCGGCAGACATGTTCGACGTCTTGGCGGCCGAGGGCATCAACATCGAGATGATCTCGACCTCGCCGATCCGCGTGTCGTGCGTGATCAGGCGAGCCGACGGCGACCGCGCCGTCCTCGCGATCCACACCCGCTTCGACCTGGGCGAGCCGACGTAAGAGCTGCTGGTCAGAGGGCACGCGCCCCCTTGGTAGGGTGTCCGTCATGAAGGTCGCCGTCATCGGAGTCACCGGCGTGGTCGGCCGGGAGATGACGCGGATCCTCGAGGAACGGCGCTTCCCCGTCGAGGAGTTCGTGCCGCTCGCCTCGGCGCGCAGTGCGGGTCGCTCCGTGTCGTTCGCGGGCCGCGAGCACGAGGTTCGCGAACTGACCGTCGAGGCAGCCGCGGGCGTCGACATCGCGTTCGTGTCGGCCGGCGCCTCCACCTCCCGCGCGTTCCTGCCCGGTATCGTCCGGCGGCACGGCACGGTGTGCATCGACAACTCCAGCGCGTTCCGCATGGACCCGGCGTGCCCACTGTCCATCCCCGAGGTGAACCCCGAGGCGCTGGACGGCTGGCCCAAGCCGGGCATCGTCGCCGTTCCCAACTGCACGACGATCACGGCGATGCTGCCGATCGGGCCGCTGCACCGCGCGGCCGGGCTCCGCCGGCTCGTCCTGTCCTCGTACCAGGCCGTGAGCGGCGCGGGACATAAGGGGACCCGTGAGCTCGACGAGCAGATCGAGAAGCTCCAGGGTCAGGTGGAGTCGCTGGCGCGCCCGGACCATGACGCCCTGCCGCGCGGCGAGCTGTTCGCCAAGCCGATCGCGTTCAACGTCGTGGCGAAGATCGGCGAGTTCGAGCCCGACGGCTTCACCGGCGAGGAAACCAAGATGATGGCGGAGCCGAAGAAGATCCTGTCGGCCCCCGACCTGCAGGTGCTCGCCACCAGCGTGCGCGTGCCGGTGGTCACCGGTCACGCCGTGTCGATGCTCGCCGAGTTCTCGCGGCCGATCGACGTCGCCGAGGCGCACGCGATCCTGGCGGCCGCTCCGGGGGTCGTGCTGATGGACGATCCGCCCGCCGACGTGTTCCCGAGTCCGCTCGACGCGGCGGGCCTGGACGACGCCCTGGTCGGCCGCGTCCGCCAGGTGCCGGATCGCGACGACGCGCTGGCGCTGTTCAGTTGCGCGGACAACGTCCGCAAGGGCGCGGCGTTGAACGCCGTCCAGATCGCCGAACTGCTGTTCGCGACCGCCTGAGCGTCGGCCGCCGACGGGTCAGTTGTCGTCGCGGATCGGTTCGCCGCCGGGTGAGACCTCGTCGGTCAGCGACTTGACGAACCACTGGCCGTAGTTCTGCCAACCCTGACGCTCGTAGAAGGCGATGGTGTCTTCTCGCCATGCGGCGGTGACCAGCGCCATGCGGAAGCAGCCGCGCTTGCGGGCCAGCTCCTCGGCGCGCGTGAGGAGCGCGCGACCGGCACCGGCGCCGCGCGCGCGATCGGCGACGACCAGATCGTTCACCCGCGCCTGTGGCCGGTGGTCGCCGAGCCGTTGGTGGTACTCCATGTCGATCACACCGATCGCGTCGCCGTCCGATTCGGCGACCAGGGTGACGTTGTCGATCCTGCGGATGTGTCCCGCGAACTGGAGTTGGTGTGTTGGATCATCCGCCGTGCCCGCCGCCACGCCACGCCCGAGCTCGACGAGCAGTCCGGCGACGGCCGCCCAGTCCGACGGGGCCGCCATCCGTACGGTGATCGTGTTCACAGCGGACACTCGCAGGGCTGCGCCGCGCATTTCGGACATCCGCCCGCGTACCGGGCCATGGCGGCGTCCATGTCCACGTCGAGCTGGTTCGCCAGCGAGGCCAGCCACGCCTGCACGTCGGAGAACTCGAGTTCGAGGTTCTCCCGGTCGCCCGTTCGGATCGCCCGGGCAAGCTCTCCGATCTCCTCCGCGAACCAGCGGAACGTCGCGTCGACCCCTCGGGAGGCGTCGCGCCGGCCGTAGGTCGCGCGCATCGAGGCCTGGATATCCGCAAGATCCATACGCCGCACAGTGTAAGAGAGCGGGGTTGACCCCAAAGCGCAAGTTCTTCACAACAGGTATCCTTGCTGTTCAGAGCATGTTTTGCGGTGGTTACGCCTTTCGCCTCATTTACTGTAGGTCGTTCGGCGTGTTTACTATCCCCGTCTGGTCTAGTTAGGCCCGGCGACGTCCGACCCGGAGGGGTGTCGGACCGGGAGAGGGGCGCGACATGCTGCCTTTGGGAAACGTTGTTTCCGAAAGGATGTGGCGAGGGGCGGAAGCCGCGGTACGCATGCTGCACACATATGGGGAGGGGCGTTTCATTGGGCTTCGAGCAACCACCGCTCATCATGGTTGTGCCGACGTATAACGAAATCGAGAACGTGGACGCGTTGATCGCGAAGGTCGAGGCCGTTCGCGACGTGCGCGCGGTCGACGTGCTGTTCGTCGACGACGGCTCTCCCGACGGGACCGGTGCGCGTCTGCACGAGCGTTCCGTCACCCGCCCGTGGATCAAGATCCTCGAGCGCACCGGCCGCATGGGGCTCGGTTCGGCGTATCGCGCCGGTTTCGCGTGGAGCCGAGCGCATGGCTACCAACGCATCGGCGAGATGGACGCGGACCTCAGTCACGACCCGGCGTACATCCCGGCCCTGGACGACGCGGTCCGCGACGGCGCGGATCTCGCGCTCGGCTCCCGGTACACGCGCGGAGGTGGGTCGCAGGGATGGCCGCTGCACCGCAGGTTGCTGTCGCGCGGTGCCAACCTGTTCGCCCGCTCCTTGCTCCGAGTGTCCACCCGCGACGTCACGGGCGGGTTCCGCGTCTACGACGCCGCCGCGATCGATCTGCTGCTGAGGCACGGGACGGAGTGCGACGGATATGGGTTCCAGGTGGAGGGCGTGGTCGCGGTAACGCGGGGCGGCCTTCGCATCACCGAGATCCCGATCGTGTTCACCGATCGCGCGTACGGCACGTCGAAGATGTCGCGCGCGATCGTGTGGGAGGCGACGCGCCGTTGCGTGTCGTTGGCGTTCAACCGGCCACCCGCGACGGCACCTTCCGATCCGTCCGTCGTGCCTCAGGAGGCGACCGATGGCCGCTGACGTGCAGGTCTCAGCGTCCCGCGAGTCGAGCCGGGCCGGCCGCTTCTTCGGCTTCGCGATCGTCGGCGCGAGCGGACTGGTGGTCAATCAGCTCGCGTTGTGGCTGTTCACCGACGTGTTCGGTGTCTACTACCTCCTCTCGGCGATCGTGGCGACCCAGTTGTCGACGATCTGGAACTTCGCGCTCGTCGAGCGGTTCGTGTTCGACGGCGGCCACGAGGGTCGATGGGTGCGCCTCGGCTGGTTCGCCCTGATGAACAACATCTGGCTGGCGCTGCGCACGCCGTTCCTGTATCTGCTCACCGACGGTGCGGGCATCAACTACCTGGTGTCCAACGCGGTCGTGTTGGGCGCGATGACCCTGGTGCGCTTCGGGATCGCGGACAACCTGATCTGGGGGAGCCGCGCGTCCGGCGACGACGCGACCGACGATACGGCGGGTGACGGAGTCTCCATCGCCGAGTCCACGAGGGAGAAGACCTGGTCCTACGACATCCACGGGATCATCGGGATCGCCTCCGAGGCGCGGCTGCCCGAGCTGGTGCGCTTCTCGGTGCCGACGCTCGCGCGGAAGCCCGACCTGACCGTGACGGTGAGCAACCGCGGGTTCGGTGGGTTGCGGCGGCACGTCTCGGTGCAGGAGGGTGAGGGCTCGATCTCCTACGTCGAGCATCTCGGTCGGTTCGGGTTCGCCGCCAAGATCGACGTCGAGACGTTGGCCGAGATCCAGGTGTCCAAACTCTTGCGGCGTTCGCCGCACGTGGCGTACACCAACGTCGTCGAGCCGGTCGTGCGCTGGATGCTGGTGCGCAAGGGCTACATCCTTGCCCACGCCGCGTGCCTGCAGATCGATGGGCACGGCATCCTGATCACGGCTCGAACCGACACCGGCAAGACGACGACCTGCCTGAAGTCGATCAAGGAGCAGGGGTCGGGCTTCGTGTCGGACGACATGGTGATCATCGACGCCACCGGCCGGGCGCTGTCCTACCCGAAGCCGCTGACGATCTCCTCGCACACGCTGCATGCGGTCAAGGGAGCGCCGATGCCGCTGCGCACGCGCGCGTGGCTGCAGGTGCAGGGTCGGCTGCATTCGAAGTTCGGTCGCTCGGTGGGCCTGGCGTTCGGCAACATCAACCTGCCCGTGGCCTCGATGAGCGCGATCGTGCAGATGATCATCCCGCCGCCGAAATTCGAGGTCGATCGCTTGATCCCCGAGGCGGAGCTCGTGACGTCCCTCCGCCTCGATCGGCTCGTGGTGATCGAGCGCGGCGACGCGTTGCTCAAGGAGCTGGACGCGGAAGCCGCGTTCGAGATCCTGTCGGAGAACACCGAGGACGCCTACGGGTTCCCTCCGTACCCGCGCATCGCGCATGCCTTGTCGAACGGCGAGGGTCCGGTCGAGCAACAGATCCGTCGCGGCATCACCGGCGAATTGGAGGCTGTGCTCCTTCGCACCCCCGATCGCGCGTGGTTCGAGCTGCTGCCGTCGTTGGCGGCGGGCGTCGCGCTGGCACCCGGCAGTGAGGTGGTGTCCGTCGTTGATGACGCGCAGGTCGTGCTGGATCTCACCGGCGCGGGCGCCACGAAGGTCGATCGAGCGGGGTCCGTGATCGCGATGGATGCCGCAACTCGCACGAGCGATGCGCCGACGCAGGATCGTTCGGTCCCGTCTCGGTTCGAGAAGCTGTCGCCGGCCGAGGCCGAGGAGGTCGAGCGGGCGTTGTCGGGAGCGCTGGCGCTGCTGCAGAAGGTGTCCGACATCCTCGAAGGCGAGAACGAGCCCGCGGAGCCCGCCGTGTCCGGACTGCTTGCGAGCGTGCGCTCATTGCGTGATGCCCGCATGCCGCAGGGCCAGGGCTGAGCCCAGTGCGTGGTGACGTCGGCGGGGGGCGTTTATCGTGAGTACCCCGACGATCATCGAGCCGGAGACGCCACCACAGGAAGACGACGCTGTGCAGGTGCAGGAACACGAACTCGAACAACAGCAGGCGCAGCCGTCGCAGCAGCAGGAGCAACCGGCAAGGGACTGGGCCAGGGAGCTCGTGCCGATGGCGATCTTCGGCGTCATCGCCGTGGCGATCGTGGTCCGCGTCACGCAGCTGACCGCCCTCGGGTTCAATAGTGACGAAGCCGTCTACAGCGGGCAGGCCGGTTCGCTCGCCGGGGTCGGTGCCTTCGCCCGCTCGTTCTCGCCGTTTCGGGCGCACCCGCTCCTGCTCCAAACGATCCTGGCCGGCGAGTTCAGCCTGCTCGGTCGCATGAGCGAGACCGCGGCGCGGATGACGGTCGTCGCGTTCGGTGTGGGCGCGGTGTACGCGACATACCTGTTGGGCAGGCGCATGTACGGCGTGGCCGTGGGCCTCGGCGCCGCGGCGGGGCTCGCCCTGATGCCGTACCACGTGTTCATCAGCCGGCAGGTCCTGCTGGATGTGCCGGCGGGGCTGGCGGTGCTGCTGGCCTTCGCGGCGCTGTATCGCTACTACGGCGTCGAGACACGACGGTGGTTGTATCTGGCCGGCGCGATGGCCGGTGTCGCGTGCGTGATCAAGGAGACGATGATCGTCTTCGCGCCGGCCGCGCTGTTGTATCTCGCGTGGGCGGGGCTGCTTCGAAAGACACGGATCCGCGACGGCGTCATCGCCCTGGCCTTGATGGGCCTGATGCTCGCGCCGTTCATCGGGACCCGGTTCGTGTTCACGGGCTCGGATGCCGGCGGGTACATCGTCTACCAACTGTTCCGCGACCCGAACCACCCGGTGTGGTACTTCCCGGTGGTCCTGTGGATCTTCGTCACGCCGATCGCCGTGCTCAGCGTGGTCGGCGGCTTCATCTACAGCTGTGTGCGACGCGACCGTGCGGCCAAGCTGCTGCTGTCGTGGCTGATCGTGTTCGGCCTGTTCTTCCAGTTCTGGCCGACCAAGCTCCTGCCCTACACGGTCATCCTGGTCCCCGCGATGGCGCTGATCGGCGCGCGGGGCGTCGTGGAAGCGATCCGCGCGGTGCGCGCGCGAACGTCGCTGGAGCGCACGACGATCGTCGCCGCCATCGCGGGCGTCGCGATCCTGATGCCGATGATCCGCCCCACGCTCGGCGCGGGCGCGGTGATCCGCGACAGCAGCTTCTCGGGCCCGTTCACCACCGACGTCGAGGTGCAGGATTTCGCCGGCGGGCGTGAGGTGGGTCAGTGGCTCGGGACCCACACGCCCTCGAACACCGTCGTGCTCACGATGGGGCCGTCGCTCGGCAACCTGGTGAGCTTCTACGGCGATCGTGACTTCTACGCGCTCAGCGTCAGCCAGGATCCGAAACTGCGGAACCCGGCCTACCGCCCGATCCCGAACCCCGACACGGAGATCCGGCAGATCCACGTGCAGTTCGCGATCTGGGACGCGTACACGGCGGACCGCTCGCCTTTCTACAGCCAGCGGCTCATGTCCTACGTCGAGAAGTACTCGGGCACGCCGGTGTTCACCGTGTGGGTCGACGGCGATAACGTGAAGACCGGCCGCGTGGCGCCGGAGGGTGCGGAGATCCGGGTGGCCGTGTACTCGCTGGTCGGTGGCGATCCGCTCCACGGAGCGCCGGTGGAGGTCGGCCAGTGAGGCGCGTGCTGCTCGTCGCCATCTCGTGCGCGATCGTGATCGGCGTGTCGCCCGTGCCCGGCTCGGCGCAGGAGACAGCGCCGCCGATCGAGCACCTGGTCGTGATCCTCGA
This sequence comes from Actinomycetota bacterium, assembly GCA_035287005.1. Classification (GTDB taxonomy): domain Bacteria; phylum Actinomycetota; class UBA4738; order UBA4738; family HRBIN12; genus AC-51. The sequence goes on from DATECH010000007.1 coordinate 7,398, forward strand.
GCAGAACAGCACGTTCGATCACACGCTGGGCACGCTCCAAGGTGTCGACGGAGTGGTGGTTGGACAAGAGGTGCCGATGGCGGGCGGCCGGACCGAGGTGATCCGCGGGTTCTCCTCACTCGGGCCGCGCGCTTTCAGGGTTCCACCGGGAGAGGAGGTACTCAGCAATGGACCGGTCTCTGCGACGACAGCATTCAACGGGGGCAGCATGGATGGTTTCGCGGCTGCCCAGCGCGCCAGCGGCAAGAACGAGAATCTGTCGTTCACCGTCATCGATGAGGCAACGCCGTCGCCCTGGGAGCAGCTTGCGGGTCGCGGGGTCGTGTTCAACCGCTATTTCTCGTCCTATCTGGCTGGTTCACTGCCCAACGCGCTGACCCTGATCTCGGGCAGCGCGCAGGGTCGAGCCCGCGGCTCGAGCGCGGATCGTTCGAGCCTGTGGAACGACGACGACGTCAGCACCGTGTTCGACCGGGCGACGGACGCGGGAGTGTCGTGGCGCTTCTACGTCGGCGGTCTCGACCAGATCGACCAGGCGAAGGTCGCGAACGGCGCGTACGCGCGGTCGCAGCGCGCGACGCCGAGCGCCCTGTACTGGGCGCCGATCCTGTCGATGCGGCGGTTCTGGACCGATCCGTCCTTGCGCCAGAACGTTCGATCGCAGAACGACTTCTTCGCGGAGGCCGCGTACGGTGAACTGCCGAGTCTCACCTACATCCTTCCGCAGCCCACGACGCACGAGCCGCTCGTGGTCGGTCCCGATCTACGGCTGCTGTCGATCCTCAACGCGCTGCAGACCGCGCCGACATGGTCGACCACGGCGGTCGTGGTCGTGTGGGACGACTGGGGCGGGTACTACGACCACGTGCCCCCGCCCACCACCGCCGATGGCGACCAACTCGGCATGCGCGTGCCGATGGTGCTGTTCTCCCCGTGGGCCATGGCGGGCACGATCTCCGATCTCCCGCTGGACCACTCCTCGATCTCGGCGTTGGCGACCTCGCTGTTCGATCTGGAACCCATCACACCCCGTACCAACCCGCTGCATGGGGTGTGGCTCGACGAGCCGGTCGACCCGGGGCGGATCACGGCATTGTCCTACGCGCCTCGCTACGAAGCCGCCGGACGTGAGAACGCCCGAACCGTGTATGTGTTGTACATAGTGACAACTATCGTCATCATCGTCGTACTATCGATGCTTGGGCTGGGCCTCTGGGCTCGTCCGAGCGAGGGGAAGTGATGGGATTGTTCCGCCGATCGACGCTCGCCCGCATCGTGGTGCTCGTCCTCGTGCTCGTGCCGACCACGGCTGCGATCGAGGGTCTGGGAACGCCGCCCGCAGAGGCCACACCCGCGCCGCAACTCACTCGCTACCCCTATCTGACGGACGTGGTGCAGACTTACGCCACCGTCAACTGGGGGACCGACCGGTCCGCCACGAAGGGCACCGTCACCTACGGACGCGTGGGCACCGAGTCGTGCGTGGCGCACAAGGTGTCGGCGTCCAAGACCGCCATCACGGTGAACGGCGTTCCCGAGTATCAGTGGAAGGCCAAGATCACCGGCCTGCTGTCGAACACGCGTTACTGCTACCGGGTCTGGCTGGGCCCGACGGACCTGCTGGCAAGCGATGCGTCGCCGCAGTTCTGGTCGCAGATCGCAGCCGGCGCGACGACCCCGTTCTCGTTCGCGGTGTTCGGTGACTGGGGCGACACCGACGCCAACGGGCAGAATCCTGCGCAGGCCGCGCTGATGACGTCCATGGCTGCCAGCGGCGTCCGGTTCGCGCTCGGCACGGGCGATACCGCCTACGACAGCGGCACCCAGACCAACTACGGAGACCTGCAGCAGACCGGCTATCGCAAGAGCTCGGTCTTCGGTCCTTCCTTCTGGGCCAAGGTGGGTTCGACGGTTCCGTTGTTCAACGCGGTGGGCAACCACGGCGCCAACGCGACGTACTTCAACAACTGGCCGCAGGATCGAGCGGTCTCGACGTCCGCGGGCACGTACGGGATGGAAACGTACTGCTGCGAGAACGGCACGTCGTCGCAGAAGTCGCCGAGCTCCTGGTACGCGTTCGACGTCGGCAACACCCGGATCTACATGCTCACCACGGTGTGGTCGAGCTCGAACCCGGGCACGAGCGACGAGTACGGCAACGACTACGCGTACCGCTGGCAGCAGAGCAGCCCCGAGTACCAGTGGCTGCAGAACGACCTGGAGACCCACCCGTCCCTGCTCAAGTTCGCGGTCTTCCATTACCCGCTGAACTCGGACAACGCGACGGAGACCTCGGACACGTACCTGCGCGGGCCGAACAGCCTCGAAGGCCTGCTCGAGCAGAACGGCGTCAACATCGCGTTCAACGGGCACGCCCACCTGTACCAGCACAACGGGGCGCCCCCGGGCGGCATCGTGAACTACATCTCCGGCGGGGGCGGCGCCGGACTGCAGCCGATCACGAAGTGCTCGTCGCTCGACACCTACGGCCTCGGCTGGGGCTCCAACGGCGGCAGCAGTTGCGGCGGCGCTCCCAAGCCCACGCAGCCCGAGCAGGTGAACCACTACCTGAAGGTGGACGTGAGCGGTTCCCAGGTGACGGTGTCGGGCGTGAACGCGCTCGGCCAGGTGTTCGACACCAACACCTACGACTTCGCGCCGGACGGCACCCCGCCGACGGCGCCGACCGACCTGGAGGCGACGGCGCCAGCCGGCAATCGGGTGGACCTCACCTGGACGGCCGCGACGGATCAGCGTGGCATCGCCGCGTACGACGTCTATCGCGACGGCGGGGCCGTGCCGATCGGCACGGTGGCCGGCGACGAGACGGCCTACATCGACGACACGGTCGAAGGGCAGACCCAGTACTCCTACGTCGTGCGAGCTCGAGACCCGTCGAACAACCTGTCCGGCCCGAGCAATACGGCCCAGGTGACGACCCCGTCGCTGGACGGGGAGGCGCCCACGGCGCCGTCCGATCTGGCGGCGACCGCACCCAGCTCCGCACTGGTCGACCTGACGTGGACGGCCGCCACCGACAACATCGGCGTGACGGCCTACGACATCTATCGCGACGCCGGCGTCGATCCGATCGGCACGGTGGCGGGCAACGTCCTGGCCTACTCGGACACCTCGGTCAGCCCCACGACGCAGTACACCTACACGGTGCGCGCGCGGGATGCGGCCGGCAATGCGTCGCCGGACAGCAACGTCGCGCAGGTGACCACGCCGTCGCTCGACGTGCTGTTCGCCGACGACTTCGAGTCGGGGTCGCTGTCGACGTGGACGAACGTGACCGGGCTGACGGTCGCACAGGGATATCCGTCGCCGAGCGGCGGCGCCTGGGTGGCGCGGCAAACGAGCACCGGCACAGGCGTCACGTACGCCTACAAGACGATCTCGCCGACGCTCACGGAGCTCTACGCGAAGTTCCGCTTCAAGGTCGTGAGCCGGACCGGCTCGGTCGACCTGATGCGGTTCCGCAACGGCTCGGGAGGGAGCAAGTTCTCGTTGTTCGTGAACGGTTCCACGGACACGTTGGCCACGCGGAACAACGCCGGCACGAGCACCAGGAGCGATTCGTTCATCGGCAACGGTGTGTGGTACACGGTCGAGGTGCACACGATCGCCGGTGCGACGAGCGTCACCGAGGTGTGGCTGAACGGCGTGCACGTACCGGAGCTCGATGCCACCGGCAGTCTCGGAACCACGCTCTTCGGCCAGTTCTTGCTCGGCCACACGAGTACGGGTACGTACGACGTCGTGTTCGACGACGTGGCGGTGTCGAAGAACTTCATCTGATATCGCCTGCGTCGTATGGGCTAGACCTGAAGGCTTATGTGCATGCGCCCTTCGCGGCCTCATGATGTCGTTGGATGTTCATCCCCAAGTCGCGCTCCGGTCGCACGCTCTTGCCACCCTTGTACCGGGACAGAGGTCCCGGAAGGGGAGGCAAGATGGTGTCCGTGGCGAAGGAACTCGTACAGGGGGTCACGCGACCCCGGTCCTTCCACGAGATGTGGACCACGGCGGAGCGCTGGCTGCCGACGAGGTGCGATCAGTGCGGCGGACGAGTGGTGCGGACCGATCCGATGGCCGCGAAGTCGTGCAACCGCTGCGGCCTGTGGGCCGAATAGTCGATCCCGAACCTACGCGGGCTTCACCTCGTAGGGCAGCATCATCTCGTTGTCCTCGTGGTCGAGGATGTGGCAGTGCCACACGTACCGACCCGTGAACGGCGCCGGCACCGACTGGCCGAAGGGCACGCCATCGGCGGCATCGGGGCCGAATGGCACCAGGATCCTCGTGACCACCCCGGGGTGCGCCTGCACCGTGTCCTTCCAACCATCCTCGGTGATCGCGGGACCCGTGGGGGGACCGTCGACGTAGCCGTCGGCCGACGGGAACGGCCGGGAGCCGGTCCCGACGTTGGCAGGCGTCAGCATCTCCGTGCCGAACACGTCTTCCAGATACCGTTCGACGTCGATCGGCTGGCGACCCACAACGCGGAACTGCACCAGGTGCAGGTGGATCGGGTGGGTGTCGGCCGTGAGGTTCACGATCTCCCACTGCTCGAGCGTGTTCACCCTCGGGCGCTCCAGCTCATCGGTCTCCCAGGGCCGCGCGTTCAACAGGGCCATCAGCGGCTCCTCGGTGACCGGATCCATGATCTCGGTCAGCAGCACCGTCCGGCGGCGGACGGCGGCGGAGGGCACGGGTGGGGCGGGGACCGGGATGACCGACGGCACGGTGAACGGCGGTGCCGCGCCAGCCACAACGCGGAAGCGCATGACGTCGGGGACGCGTGGCTCCGCGGGGCTCTCTGTATCACTCGGCAAGCGGAGGTTCCGTAGCTTGGTCCGATCGCCGGGAAGCAGCCGCGAGAAGTCGACCAACAGGTCCGCTCGTTCACCGGGCGCCAGGACGATGCTGTCGATCGGCACGGGCGTGGCCAGGAGCCCGGTGTCGGTCCCGATCTGCCAGATCGGCGCGACCGGTCGCATCGTGAGGTTCCAGAACCGTGAGCTCGAGCCGTTGTAGACGCGGAAGCGATACATCGCCGCCTTGACATCCAGGTTGGGCCACACGGCGCCGTTCACGACGGCCATGTTGCCGAAGAACTCCGGCTCCCACGGATCGGGATAGAAGAGCGATTGCAGCCCTGCGGCGGTTCGAGGCAGGAACGCCTTGTCCTGGATGATCAGCGGCAGCTCGAACTCACCGCTGGGCAGTCCAAGTGACGCTTCGATCTCGTCGCGCATGAGGTAGCCGGCGGCCAGGCCCGCGTACACGTTCAGGCGGGTGATGCCGAGCGCGTGGTCGTGGAACCAGAGTCCGCCGGACTGCTGGTCGTTGGGGTAGGTGTAGCTGTGCGTCTCACCGGGCAGGAACGTGTCGTCGGGTGCGCCGTCAGAGCCGGGGGACACGTAGTTGCCATGCATGTGCACGGATGCGCGCGGCGACGCTGCATCCTCTGCCATGTCGGGGCCGTGCAATGAAGTGTCGATCCCGAGTGGATGCCGCCCCAGGCGGTTCCTCGCGAGGTAGGTCACGGGGACCCCGCGCTGCGCGACGACGATGGGTCCGAGGTAGGTGATCCCGGGATGAGTCGCGTACGCGAACGTCGGCGTCTCGCCGAGGTCGCGATGGAACCGATGGTACTTCGAGCGCATCGGCAGGCCCCTTGCGGCGAGCTCCGCCGTGGTCATGATCGGCGGGATCGGCAGCGGGTCGACGAA
>DATECH010000008.1:0-3731 GCA_035287005.1 Actinomycetota bacterium
CCACCGCGCTGTCGCCGAACCTGGGTTGGCTCATCTTCGGATGGTCGTTCCTCGAAGGCGTCGGCGCGGCGCTGATCATGCCCGCCATCGTTGCGCTCGTCGCCGGCAACTTCCCAGCCGAGGGCAGACCACGCGCATACGGCCTGGTCGGAGCGGCCGGCGCGATCGCGGTCGCCGTGGGCCCGCTCATCGGCGGGCTCGCGACCACCTACGCGTCGTGGCGTTGGGTGTTCGCAGGCGAGGTGCTCGTCGGTGCGGGCATCCTCCTGCTTACTCGCAGGGTTGCGGACGCACCGGTCGATCAGCGCCCACGACTCGACTGGTTCGGTTCGGTGTTGTGGGCGGCGGCGATGGGATTCGTGATCATCGCGGTGCTCCGCTCCGCCGAGTGGGGCTGGATCCTCCCGGCCGAGGGTGCGCGCTCGGTCCTTGGGATGTCTCTCACCGTGTGGTTCGTCCTCGCCGGATTCGCGCTGATGTTGCTGTTCCTGCAGCACGTCCGGCGCCGTGAGGCGGCTGGAACTGATCCGCTGGTCAGCCCCGGACTGTTCGCCAACCGTCAGATGACTGGCGGGCTGATCATGTTCTTCTTCCAGTTCCTGGTGATGATGGGGCTGTTCTTCGCGATCCCGCTGTACCTGTCCGTGGCGCTCGGTCTCTCGGCGATCGACACCGGTATCAAGCTGTTGCCGATGTCGATTACGATGCTGGTCGCCGCCGCAGGCGTGCCGAAGTTCTTCCCGACCGTCTCGCCGAGGAGGGTCGTGAACATCGCGCTGGTCGTGGCCGTCGTCGGCATCATCTGGCTGTTCACGGCGATGGATGTCGAAGCGACCGCCGAGGTCGTCACGGGGCCGCTCCTGCTGATCGGCCTCGGTATGGGCGGTCTCGCATCGCAGCTCGGCGCCGTCACCGTCTCTGCCGTGCCCGACAGCCAGAGCCCCGAGGTCGGCGGTCTGCAGAACACCGCGAGTCAGTTCGGCGCCTCACTCGGCACCGCGTTGACGGGCTCGATCCTGATCGCGGCTTTGACGGCATCCTTCCTAACCGGGATCGATGAGAACCCCGCCGTGCCCGACGAGGTCGTGGCACAAGCGAACGTGCAGTTGTCGAGCGGTGGGGAGTTCATCTCCGATGCCCAGCTGCAGACGGCACTGCAGCAGGCAGGCGTCGACGAACAGACGACCCAGGCGATCGTGGACGAGAACGAGCAGGCCCGAGTGGATGGACTCCGCGCGACGCTCGCGCTCCTCGCGCTGTTCGCGCTCCTTGCGATGTTCTTCACGGGGCGGGTCCCCACCGAGCAGCCCGGGGCGCCGCCGGGCCCCGACCGCGTAGCGAACGCCTAGGTGTCCGGGCTGTCGACCAGGTTCGCCTCGACGATCAGACGCTGGCTGGAGGCGTACTTCGGGTTACAGGTCGTCAACACGAGCGTCGGGTCCGCGGTCTGCTCCAGCACCCTGCCCGCGGTCTCCGCGGGCAACACGAAGTTCGCGGTCACCTCGTAGTCGTAGCGTCCGTACTCGGTGTGCAGGCTGATCGTGTCGCCGATCTGCACCGCGTCTAGGTCGAGGAAGGGCGCCAGGTAGGTGGTGCGGTGCCCGGCGATGCCCACCCGGCCGGCGCCGTCCCACGGATCGGCGGTGTCGACGTAGTGCCCGGGCCCCTCCTTCAGCGACTCGTAGTCCGTGCCCTGCACGACCACCATGTCGAGGCCGATCGAGGGGATCACGATCACGCCGTAGGCGTCGCCGGGGATGACGCGCGCGCCGCCGGGCGGCGGAGCCTCGGAGGGGGGCTTGGGGTCCGCGATCCACTGCTCGGTCGTCGGGCGAAGCGCGTCCTGCGCCCGCTGGGTCTCCAGTCCCGTGCCCCACAGCAGCCAGGCGACGTAGCCGGCGAAGTAGGCCGCGCCCATCAAGCACGCGATGCCGATCCAGCGCATCACGGTGTGACCGCTCACGCGACGGCGCGGCGCGGGGACCTCGGTGCCGATGACGGACATCGCACCACGCTACCGCGACCCGCGATCGGAGACCATCGACCGGAAGTCGCAGGTCGTGACGCATCCGACAGGTCCATCGTTGACCGCGCCTACACTGCTGAGGTGAGCGCGACCTCGCCGCTGCTCGGCGGCCTCAACGACATCCAGCGTGAAGCCGTGCTGCACACCGAGGGCCCCGTGCTGATCGTGGCGGGGGCCGGCAGCGGCAAGACACGGGCCCTGACCCACCGCATCGCGTTCCTCGTGCGGGAGCGCAACGTGGCACCGGGGCAGATCCTCGCGATCACCTTCACGAACAAGGCCGCTCGCGAGATGCGCGAACGGGTCGAGCACCTCGTGGGCACCGGTGCCGCCGCCGGCATGTGGCTACTGACCTTCCACTCGATGTGCGCCCGGCTCCTGCGTCGTGAGCACCAGCACCTCGGCGTGCCCTCGACCTTCACGATCTACGACGACGGCGACACGGAGCGCTTGATCGCGGGGATCGTCCGCGATCTCGACATCGACCCCAAGCGGTTCCCACCCAAGCAGCTCGCCGCCGCGATCGGACGCGCCAAGGACCAGGTGCTGGACGCCGACGCCTTCTCCCAGATGGCCTCGAACTTCTACGAGGAGATCGTGGCCAAGGTCTACGGGGTCTATGAGGTCCGCAAGCGCGCTGCCGGCGCGCTAGATTTCGACGATCTGATCACCGAGACGGTGCGGCTGTTCCGCGACCATCCCGACGTGCTTCGCCATTACCAGGAACGGTTCCGCTACCTGCTGGTCGACGAGTACCAGGACACCTCGCGCGCGCAGTACGAGCTGGTCAACAGACTCGCCGAGCGCTACCGGAACGTGTGCGTGGTAGGCGACGCCGACCAGGGCGTGTACTCGTGGCGGGGCGCGACGATCAAGAACCTGCTCGACTTCGAGCGTGACTATCCCGATGCGACCGTGTTCGTCATGGAGCAGAACTACCGCTCCACGGGCAACATCCTTGCCGCCGCCAACGCCGTGATCGAGCACAACACGCAGCGAAAGCCGAAGGAGCTGTGGACCGAGGCGGCGCCGGGCGAGCTGGTGACGACGTTCCGCGGCAACGACGAGCATGAGGAGGCGATGTTCGTCGCCGCCGAGATCGAGCGGCTGCGCGACGACGAGGGGTTCCGCTACCGGGATGTGGCGGTGTTCTACCGGACCAACGCGATGTCGCGGGTGGTGGAGGACATCTTCGTGCGGGTGGGCACTCCCTACCGCGTGTTCGGTGGCGTGCGCTTCTATCAACGGCGCGAGATCAAGGACGTGCTGGGCTACCTGCGGCTGCTGCTCAATCCGCAGGACGTGATCTCGTTTCGCCGCGTCGTGAATACGCCGAAGCGCGGGATCGGCGACGCGACCGTGGCGGCGCTCGAGTCCTTCGCTGCCTCCGAGGACATCGACGTTGTCGAGGCATGCCGGCGGGTCGACGAGATCGCGGTGCTCAACACCCGCGCGAAGGGTGCTGTGGCGGGGTTCAACCAGATCATGGTCGCGCTGCAGGCGCACTTCGACGACGGCGCCGGCCCGGCGCGGATGATCGATCTCGCCGCGAAGGAGTCGGGGTACCTCCTAGAACTCGAGACCGACCGCTCGATCGAGGCGCAGGGCCGTATCGAGAACATCCAGGAACTTGCGGGGGTCGCGATGGAGACCGCGGCGCGCGAACCCGACGCAGGGTTGGCGGAGTTCCTCGAGCTGGTGTCGC
>DATECH010000009.1:0-7951 GCA_035287005.1 Actinomycetota bacterium
AGGGCGATCAGCGCGAAGATGCCGAACATGAAGGGCACGTCGCCGACCCGCGTGGTCAGGAACGCCTTGATCGCGGCGGAGGAGTTGGCGTGGTCCTCGTACCAGTGCCCGATCAACAAGTACGAACAGACGCCCATGACCTCCCAACCGACCAGCAGCTCGAACAGGTTCGACGCCACGACTACGACGAGCATCGCGCCGGTGAACACCGACAGCACCACGTAGAACCAGGTGTAGCGCTTGTCGCCGTGCATGTAGCCCAGCGAGTAGATGTGCACCATGAGCGAGATCGAGGTGACGACCAAGAGCATGACGGCGGTGAGTCCGTCGACGTAGAACCCCAGTTCCATGTGCAGCGGGCCGATCTGGAACCACTCGATGTTGTGCTCGAAGTTGGCGCCGCCCTGGGCGAAGCTCCAGATCACGCCGAGCGACAGCACCAGCCCCGTGCCGATGGCGAGGATCCCGTAGACGGGGCCTTTGCCCGGCGTGCGTGTGCCGAAGAACAGCGTCAGGGCCGCCGACGCGAACGCGAGCAGCGGGATCAAGAACACGTGCTCGACGAACCAGTTTGGCGCGGCCTTGACGACCTCCTCCGCGGCGGCGCCGCCTTCGCTCGCGAGGAAGCCGATCAGGCCTACCACTTGAGCAGGTCCACTTCGTCCACGTTGATGGAGGCGCGGTTGCGGAACAGCAGGATCACGATCGCGAGGCCGATCCCGACCTCCGCGGCGGCCACCGCGATCACGAACAGCGCGAAGATCTGCCCCGACACGTCGTGCAGCGCGGCGGCGAACGCCACCAGGTTGAGGTTGACCGCGTTCAGCATCAGCTCGATCGCCATCAGCACCATGACGGCGTTGCGCCGCGCCAGCACGCCGTAGATCCCGGCGGAGAACAGCAGCGCGGCGAACACTAGGATCAACGGCAGCCGGATCACGACTCGCTCCCTTCGTCCTTGCGCGCGAGCACGATCGCGCCGACCAGCGCCGCGAGCAGCAAGAAGGACACGACCTCGAACGGCAAGACGTAGTCGCGGAACAGCGACTCACCGATCGCGGCGGTGCTGCCCAGCGCGGCGTCCGACGCGGCCGTGGTGCCCACCGGCCACACGCGCAGCAGGAGCCCGGCGAGGCCGAGGAACATCACGAGCGCCACGACGCCGCCCACGATCCGGCTCTGCGGCTGGTGGTCCAGTGTGTCGCGCCCGATCGGCGCCTTGGTCAGCATCAGCCCGAACAGGAACAGGATCACGATCGCGCCGACGTAGATCAGGATCTGGGTCCAGCCGACGAACTCCGCGCCGACCAGCAGGAACGTGATGCCGACGCAGGCCAGGGCCACCACCAGATACAGCGCCGCGTGGACCACGTTGCGGGCGGTGACGACCGCGACCGCCGCGAGCGAGCCGATCACGGCGACCACCATGAACGCGTACTCCTGCGCGTTCACGAGGCGGCCTCCTCCGGCGCTTCGGCGCCGTCTTCCAGCGCGGGCGGCGGCTTGACCGTGTAGGTCCACTCCTCCAGCCGCTCGCGCTCGTGCACCATCTCGGTGATGTCGTACTCGGCGTACTCGAACTCCGGGCTCCAGAACAGCGCGTCGAACGGGCAGACCTCGACGCAGATCCCGCAGTACATACACAGCGAGAAGTCGATCGCGAACCGATCCAGGATCTTGGCGCTGCGGGCGCGGCCGCCGCCGGCCGGCTCGTGCGACTCCTTGTGGGCGTCGATGTAGATGCACCAGTCGGGACACTCGCGCGCGCACTTGTAGCAAACCGTGCAGTTCTCCTGCTTCAGCGCGATCACTCCGCGGCTGCGCGCCGGCAGGTCGGGCTTCACGTGCGGGTACTGCACGGTGACCGACCGCTTGGTCATCGTGCGCAGCGTCACGGCGAGACCTTTGAGCAGCCCGAGACCGATCCCCTGCTCTTTCTGGGCGTCGGTCATCTACTTCACCGCCACCTTCACGACGCTGACTGCCAGGATCCACACCAGCGTGACCGGCACGAGCTTGATCCACGCGAAGCGCTGCAGCTGGTCCTCGCGCAGGCGCGGGAAGGTTGCGCGCAGCCACACGATCACGAACGACAGCGCGAAGATCTTGCCGAACATCCACACCGGACCGGGCAGCATCGACAGTCCGGGCAGGGGCAGGTACCCGCCCAGGAACAGCGACGCGGCGACGGCCGACATCACGACGATGCCGCCGTACTCCGACAGCAGGAAGAAGGCGAACTTCAGGCCCGTGTACTCGGTGTAGGCGCCGAAGATGATCTCGGAATCGGCGACCGGCATGTCGAACGGAGGACGCGTCAGCTCGGCGACCGAGGCCATCATGAACACGATGAACAACGGGAACAGCGGGATCGCGTACCACAGATCCCGCTGTCCCTCGATGATGCCGATCATCGACACCGAGCCGGCCAGCATCACGCACGCGGCCGCGGCCAGCACCAGCGGCAGTTCGTAGGCGATCAGCTGCGCGGCGGCGCGCAGCGCCCCCATCAGCGAGAACTTGTTCGCCGAGGCCCACCCGGCCATCAGCACGCCCAGGACGCCGATCGACGACATCGCCAGCACGAAGAAGATGCCGATGTCGAGGTCCAGCGCGTACAGGTCGGCCCCGAACGGGATCACGACGAGCACGATCAGGTACGGGACCAGCGCGACCCCCGGCGCGAGCGAGAACACCGTACGATCCGCCGCCTCGGGCACGATGTCCTCTTTCTGGATGAACTTGGCCCCGTCGGCCATCAGCTGGGCCCAGCCGTGGAACGCACCCGCTTCCATCGGGCCCATGCGCGCCTGCATGTGCGCGAGCACCTTGTGCTCCATGTAGCCCACCGCGAGCGGCACGGTCAGGAACAGGATCACCACCACCAATGCCTTGAGGACCAGGGGCAGCCAGTAGCCGGAGAACAGATCGTCGATCGCGGAGGCCTCGGCGAGGAACATCATTCGTCCTCGTCCTCCTCGCCCTCGACGGCGCCGGGCCAGGGCTTGGCCTCCCGCGACATCAGGGGGAAGTCCTTGCGCAGCGGGTGCCCCTCGAAAGGCTCGGACAGCAACAGCTTGACCGGGCGGGGGTGACCCTCGACCCGGATGCCGAACATCTCCATCATCTCCCGCTCGTGCCAGTCGCACGTCGGATACAGGTCGCTGAGCGTCGGCACCGACGGCTCGTCGCGGCTCACCCGCGTCTTGATCCGCACGCTGTGGTGACGGGTCGTCGACACGAGATGGGTCACGACCTCGAACCCACCGTCGGCGCCGAAGTCGACCCCGGCGGTGAAATCGCAGTAGTCGCACGCGAACTCGGGTTCGTCGCGGCAGAACCGCACCGCGTCGTGGTACCGATCCACCGGCACCGTGGCGACGGCGTGCCCGAACGCGTCGGCCACCTCGACGTCATCGCCGAAGCGCGCCCGCAGCCGCGACCCGAGGTCCTCAGGAGACAGCGGTCGTCCCACGCTCGAACTTCTCCTGGATGTCTTCGTTCTTGATCTTGTCCTGGAGTTGCACGATGCCGTGCAGCAGCGCCTCGGGGCGCGGCGGGCACCCGGGCACGAACACGTCGACCGGGATGATCTGGTCCACACCCTTGGTGACCGCGTAACTGTCCCAGTAGGGACCGCCGCAGTTGGCGCACGACCCGAACGAGATCACGTACTTCGGGTCGGGCATCTGGTCGTAGAGGCGCTTGATGACGGGGGCCATCTTGTCGGTCAGCGTGCCGGCGACCAGCAGCAGGTCGGCCTGACGAGGCCCGTGCGCGAACGGGATGACGCCCAACCGGATGAAGTCGTTCTTGGCCGCCGAGGCCGAGATGAACTCGATCGAGCAGCACGCGAGGCCGAAGTTGAACACCCACAGGCTGTAGCGGCGACCCCAGTTGAGGATGAACTTGACCGGCTTGACCCTGGGTAGGGGGGTCTTCTCGGTGATCAAGCCCACTTCAGGACCCCCTTGCGCCACGCGTACAACAGCCCGGCGCCCAGGATGCCGATGAAGATGGCCATCTCGACGACGGCCGCGTAGCCCAGTGACTCGAACACCCGCGCCCACGGGAACAGGAACACCGACTCCACGTCGAAGATCACGAACAGGAAGCCGTAGACGTAGTAGCGGACCTGGCTCTGCGACCAGCCCTCACCGACCGGATCGATGCCGCATTCGTAGGTCGTCAGCTTGGCGGGACTCGGCCGGCTGGGCGCGATCAGCCTGGCTGTGAGGAAGGCAACGATGACCAGCAGCGCCCCCGCGAGCGCCACCGCAAACACGACTCCGTACGATCCGAAATAGGTCACGACGTGTGTGCGCCTTCCCCAGCGCGGCCGTATCCTAACAGCGCGATTGGTCCCCCTGTTCGACCCCCCGGCGGTGCCGGATGCGCCTGCGGCCTAAGCGACATCGGACCCCGCATCTGCGCCACAGCGCACGGCGAGGAACCGGGCCAACTGGATCAGCGCATGGCGGGCGACCCCGTCCGGCAACTGCCTGGCGAGCGCCACGCCGCGGGCCACTTCCAGCGACACCGCCGACTGCGCGTGTTCGATCGATCCCCCACCCCGAACGATCTGCAGGGCGCGGCCGAGCCGCTCGCCGTCGGGAGCGCCGTGCGCGAGCAATCGACGCAGCTCGGCGTGGTCGGGACCCTCGTTGAGCGCGTGCAGGACCGGCAGCGTGTAGACGCCCTCGCGCATGTCGGCGCCCGGCTCCTTGCCGAGCTCCATCTGCGAGGAGGTCACGTCCATGATGTCGTCAGACAGCTGGAAGGCCATGCCGATCGACTCCCCGAAGGCCTCGAGGGTCTCGAGCTGGTCGTCGGGGGTGTCGGATAGCAACCCGCCGAGCCGGCACGAGGTCGCGATCAGGATGCCGGTCTTTCGCCGGATGATCTCCAGGTAGCTGTCCTCGGTCTGCTCGAGCGTGCCCGCGGCGTCCACCTCGCGGATCTGACCGTCGCACAGCACGGCGATCGTGCGGGCGAGCAGACGGCACACCTCGGGTCCGAGGTCGGCCGACAGCTCCGAGGCCCGGGCGAACAGGTAGTCGCCCGTCAGGATCGCGACCGTGTTGTCCCAGCGCGCGTTCGTGCTGGGGACACCGCGCCGGTCCTCGGCCTCGTCGATCACGTCGTCGTGGTACAGGGTGGCCAGATGGGTGAGCTCGATCGAGACGGATCCGGGGATCAGGCGCGGATCGGTCGGATCGCCGAAGTAGCCGGCCAGCAACACGAGCATCGGGCGGAAACGCTTCCCGCCGGCCGTCAACAGGTGGCGCGCCGTGGCGGCGAGCAGGTCGGAATCGGCGACGACCGCCTTCTCCAGGGCCTCTTCCACCCGGTCCAGGCGTGCGCGGATGTCGGCCTCCAGGGCCGCGTCGGGCACTTCCAGTCCGGGGATCACTCTGCGCATCTTCACCACCTCAGGATCGACGCTTGTTCGATGATGCCGGAAAGCAGCCGCGGGAACACACCGAGCACGACCACGGCCACCGCCAGGACCAGCCCGGCGAGCTGGGGCACGAGCGAGGTGTCGTCGACGACGTCGCCGTCGGGCGCGCGGAAGTACATCCGCACGATCACCCGCAGGTAGGCGTAGGCGGCGATCACGCTCGCCAGCACGCACACCAGCGCCAGCGGCCAGTTGCCGGCGTCCACCGCCGAACCGAACACGGTCAGCTTGGCGATGAAGCCGACCGTGGGCGGGATGCCGGCCAGCGACAGCAGGAACACCGTCAGCAGCGCGGCGAGGCCCGGGCTGCGCGCGGCCAGCCCGTCGTAGCTGTCGTAGGAGGACGGCTCGGCCGTCCTCGTGGCGACCAGCATCGTCACGCCGAACGCGCCCACCGTCATCACCGAGTAGGCGATCAGATAGAACATCGCGGCCCGGATGCCGGTGGCGTTGGCCGAGGTGAGTCCCGCCAGAATGAACCCCGCGTGCGCGACGCTGGAGTACGCGAGCATCCGCTTCACGTCGTGTTGCGCCGCGGCCAGCACTGCGCCGGTGATGACCGAGATCACCGAGAGCCCGTATACGATCGGCGTCCAGTCCCAGGTGAGCGGCTGCAGCGCGACGTCGAACACCCGCATCAACGCGAAGAACGCGGCGACCTTGGTCGCCGCACTCATGAACGCGACGACCGGCGTAGGCGCGCCCTGATAGACGTCGGGCGTCCACATGTGGAACGGCGCCGCGGCGACCTTGAACCCGAAGCCGATCACGAGGAAGCCCATCGCGAGCAGCGCAAGCGACTGCGAGCCTGTCTGGCCCGCCAGCGCGTGCACGATGCTCGTGATCTTCGTGCTCGCGGTCGCCCCGTAGGCCATCGCCACGCCGTACAGGAAGAACGCCGAGGAGAACGCGCCGAGCAGGAAGTACTTCACCGCGGCCTCGTTGCTGCGCCGACCGCCGAGACCAGTCAGCACGTAGAGCGAGAGCGACAGGATCTCCAGCGCCAGGAACACGACGATCAGGTCGTTGGCGGCAACGATCAAGGCCATGCCCGCCGTCGCGAACAGCACCAGGGGGTAGAACTCGCCCCGCAAGGTCGCCGGGTCGCGACCGGCCTCGTGTGTGTAGTGGATGCACGCGAACGCGGCGACGATCACCAGCACCACGATCGCCACGACCGAGAACCGGTCGACCGCGACCGTGTCGCCCATCACGAAGGGCACGCCGGTCCAGCTCCACAGCCGCACCGCCGCGAACCCGGCGCCGAACAGCCCGACCATCGCGATCGCGAGGTGCATCGAGCGCGTACCGCGCCGCGCGAAGGCCTCATAGAGCATGCCGAGGATGCCCGCGGTGCACAGCACGATCTCGGGCAGGATCGGCTGGAACACCAGCTCCGGCGTGGGGATCGCCGCATCCGCCCCGGTGGGCGCGGGCACGGCCTGTGCGAGGTGCGCCAGGTGCGCGAGGAGCGCGATCATCCCGAACCCTCCTCGTCGGCCACCTCGACGCCGGTGACCACCGTGGTCGCGTGGTCGGGCGCCACGTGCTCGACCACCTGCTTGGTGGCTGGATCGATCGCGGCGGTCAGCAGCTTCGGATACACGCCGAACACGAGCAGCAGCGCCATCACGGGCGCCAGCACGGCGACCTCGCGAGCGGACACGTCGGGCAACCCGCGATGCTCCTCGTGCACCGGCCCGTAGGCCACGCGCTGGTAGGACCACAGCAGGTAGATCGCGCCGAGCACGACGGCGATCGAGGCGGCGACCCCCAGCCAGTGACTGACCGCGAACGTACCGACGATCACGAGGAACTCACCGACGAAGCTGTTGAGACCCGGCAGCCCGACCGACGCGAACACGGCGAACAGGAAGAACCCGAGCAGCCAAGGCATCACCCCTGCCAGCCCGCCCATCTCGTCGAGCCGGCGCGTGTGCGTGCGCTCGTAGAGCATCCCGACCAGCAGGAACAGCGCGCCGGTCGCAAGCCCGTGGTTCACCATCTGCAAGACCCCGCCGCTGACCGCCTGCTCGGTGAACGCGAACAGGCCCAGCACGACGAACCCGAGGTGGGACACACTGGAGTAGGCGACGAGCCGCTTCACGTCGCGCTGCGTCATCGCGCAGACGGCGCCGTAGATGATGCCGATCACCGCCAGCACCGAGACCGCCGTTGCGAAGTGCTTGGAGGCGTCGGGGAACAGGGTCATGTTGAATCGGATCAAGCCGTAGGCACCGACCTTCAGCAAGATGCCGGCCAGCAGGACCGAACCCGCCGTCGGGGCCTCGGTGTGGGCGTCGGGCAGCCACGTGTGCAGCGGGAACAGCGGGACCTTCACCGCGAAGGCGACGAAGAACGCGAGGAACAGCCAGCGCGCGGTCTCCACCGGCAACGTGGCGGCAGCGTCCGCGAGCAGGCGCACATCGAACGTGCCCGCGCCCGCCGCGTTGGCCTTCGCGTACAGGAAGATGATCGCCACCAGCAGGA
>DATECH010000010.1:0-6510 GCA_035287005.1 Actinomycetota bacterium
CACCAGGACCCCGCGCGCGCCGCCTTCCGCCAGATGCTTGCGGGACAGCACCACCGGAGCCGCCACGACCGCGTTGGTCGTGAACAGGCCGGCGGCCGTCGTGCCGGCGTCTCCAAGCAGCAGGGCGAGGTCGGGCCTGCCGCTGGGCTTCATCCCCGCGGCGGCACCCGCCGCGCGGAATCCCTTCGGGTACGTGACCCCCGAACTCACGGGTACACCGCCGTCGTCGGCAGGCCGGTCTCCTCCGGCAGCCCGTACAGCAGGTTCGCGTTCTGGATCGCCTGGCCGGCCGCGCCCTTGATCAGATTGTCCAGCGCACCCACGACGATCGCCGTTCCCGTGCGTGGATCGGCGACCGCCTGCAGCTCGATCAGGTTGGAGCCGCGCGTACGCTTCGAGTCCACCATGCCGCCCGGCGGCAACACCCGCACGAACGGACGACGCTCGTAAGCCGCGGCCAGGCACGCCGTCAGCGCGTCGGTCGTCACACCAGCCGCGAGCGTGAGGTACGAGGTGGTCACCACGCCGCGGACGGCGGGCACGAGATGGGGAACGAACAAGGCGGTCGATCCTGGCCCGGTCGCGAGGGCGATCCCTCGCTCGATCTCGGGCGTGTGCTGGTGCATCGGGAACCGGTAGGGGCGAACCGAGTCCTCGCTCGCGTTGAAGGACGTCGCCTCGGTCGCCGCACGTCCCGCCCCGGACAGACCGGTCTTGCCGTCCACGCGGATCGGGCCGGGGACGGCGAGCCCCGCCGCGAGCACCGGGACGCAGCTCATGATCGCCGAGGTCGCATAGCAGCCCGGGTTCGCCACCAGCGTTGCCCCCGGGATCCGCTCCGCGAACAGCTCGGGCAAGCCGTAGACGGCCTTGTCGAGCCAGGCCGGCGCGGGGTGCTCGTACCCGTACCAGACGGGATACGACGCGGCGTCCAGCCGGAAGTCGCCCGACAGGTCGATCACGCGGCAGCCTGCGTCCAAGATCGCGGGTACGAGTTCGGCGCTCGTGCCGTTGGGCAGCGCGGACAACACGAGATCGGACACCTCGGCGATCGCGACGGGGTCCATCTCCTGCAGGCGCGTATCCCCCTCCTTCAGACCAGCGAGGTGTGGATGCGCCGCAGCGAGTGTTCGGCCGGCCGAGCCCTTGGCGCCGAGGAAGGCCACGTCCAGGACCGGATGTTCATGCAGAAGACGCGCCAGTTCACCCCCTGCATAACCGGAGGCTCCGAGTACGGCAACTTGAACGTGATCACGCATGACTGCATCAGTATGCAACACTGTGGATAGGAGCGTCACATCCAGGATTCGCCGCCTTGCACGAAGTGGCCCATGATGGCGAGTGCGACGGGGGTCACGGTGAGGCGTCTGGGAATCGTCATCTTGGTGCTGGCTTCGCTGACGCTGACCGGTTGCGCGGGCAACCCGGATGCCATCAGCGGGGAACAACTCCCGACGCTGCTGCCGGGCAGGATCAAATGGGCCGTCGCGCTGCACCCGGAGTCGTGCCGACGCGACAGCTGTCAGGCCACCTATCGGGTGCGCATCAAGAACCCGATGGATCGCGACGTGAACGTGCAGGAGTGCGCGATCGTGGACCCCCCCAAGGGTTCCGTCACGATGCTGCCGATCATGCGGATCGCGGGACTGCTCGTCCCGGCGAGTTCGTCGCTTACCTGGCAAAGCTCCTTCCAGCTTCCGATCTCACCCCGGGCCGTGCGCTCCCTGTCCGACCTCGCGTTGCGATGCACGGGGATCGACTGGAACGGGAACCCGCCGATCTGAGCGCGCTGATCGGCTCGCCGCCCGTCGCAGCCGGACGCCGTTAGGCTTGCATCGATGACGCCGCGCCTGACCGCCGGACCGATGCAGGGGCTCTTCGTCGTCGACCTCGACGTGCTTGCGGATGGCGAGCGTCCCGGCGGGTCCTTCCGTGAGGTGTTCCACGCCGCGAAGTTTCGTGACCTCGGCCTGCCCGATTTCCAGCCCGTGCAATGGAACATCTCGGAGTCGAAGCGGGGAACGCTCCGCGGGTTCCATGCCGAGCCGTGGAACAAGCTCGTGCACGTTGCGGCCGGGCGGGTCTTCGCCGCGATCGCGGACCTGCGAGCCGATTCGCCGACCGCGGGAGCGGTCTGGAGCGGTGAGCTCGACGCCACCCGAGCGCTGTTCGTGAGCGCCGGTCTCGGCAACGCGTTCCAAGCGCTGTCGGCCGTCGCGTCCTATGCCTATCTGGTCGACGAGCACTGGTCGGCCGGCGTCCCCTATCCCGCCGTCGCGTGGGACGATCCGGACCTCGCCGTGGCGTGGCCGATCACCGACGAACGTCTGTCGCTTTCCAGCAGGGATCGCACGAACCCGACGCTGCGTGCCTACTGGCGACCCTAGGCGCCCCGGCAGGGCACGCGCCACGCGTCTAGCGGCAGCTTCTTCTTCAGCGAGTTGAAGTTCATCGCGTTCGCCTTCGAGCAGAACTGCGAGGTGGTGAGCTTGTACTCGACGGTGAACACGGGCTTGCCGGCCTGCACGAACGGCTTCAGCTTCGCGCACTCCGCGTATTGGAAACACTGCTCGTTCAGCTCGGCGTCGAAGTACGGCAAGAGCTTGGCAACCTGATCGATGTCGTTCTTGAGGAAAGCGGACAACCCGCGAGCATGCGCCGCGTTGGCGAGGAAGATGTTGTAGCGAAGCTGATCGGCGCCCGTGAGCGGGAACCCGGTGGCGTTCTGGTACCCGTCGACGTTGTCGAACTCGACCGCGTCGAAGCCCTTGGCGCGACACATGTCCAGCCGCGCCTTCATGATGGGCCCGAGAGCGTACAGCCGCCGGATGTCGAGCCACTTCTCCCCCGGCCACCCGTTCGATCTGCCGAGCACCGACGCAGGGAAGTCACCGGCATCGGGACGCCAGTCCTCCCACGACCCGCCGCTGACGTAGCACACCGCTTTGATGCCCCTGGTGTGCATCGCGGCGATCAGGGCCTTGGACGCGTCGAAGCCGTCGACGTCGTACATCTTCACGTCGAGCAGCGCCGAAGCGGCGGGCGGGTTCTGGAGCTGCCACTGCCACGAGACCTTGAGCGCCGGGTGCCAGCACCCCGGGCACGACACCGGCGAGGCCAGTCGAGCCGGCTGCCGCACCTCGGAGGCGGCCGCCGACCCCCCCACGCCGACGCCCGCAAGGGTGACCAGGCACGACAGGATCCACGCCAACCCCCGGGGCCTCATGGCCGCAGTATCGGCTGCGTGCGGGCTGGGACTTGACCGTCAGCTCACGACGGTCAACGAAGCGGTGTCGTCGCCGGCCTGCTCGGCCGCGTGGGCCCGCGCGATCGAACCGCGGGCTTTGCCCAACTGCGAACGGAACTCGTCGGCGCCGTTCGTCAGCATCGTCGCGGCCTTCGTGAAGCGGTTCTCGACGATCGCCTCGAGCGCATCCAGGACCCCACCGACCTCTGACAAGCTCGCCTGCACATCTGCGGCATCACCGTAGCGGCGAACGAGTTCGTACAGGAACAGCACGATCGGCAGGGCGTTGGAGTACGGCACGACGACCACGCCGTTGCGGTACGCATCGGCGTGCGCGCGCTTCAGCACGGCGAAGACGGCGTCGGGTACCGCGGCGACCGCTACCGGAGCGGTGAGCGAAGGGTCGAGGTACTGGGCGACCTCCTTCGTCCGCGTGACCACGGCCTTCTCGACGGCCCGGGCGCATCGATCTCGTTCGAGCGGGTCGGCGGCAGCCTCGAGCGACTCGAGCTCGGCGAGCGCAGTCCATTTCGAGTCGATCGGCAGGCGCCGGCCGTCGGGCAGGACCAGACCGAACTCCACGACCTTGCCGTTGACGCGGAAATCGGACGACAGCATGCCCGGCGGCAGTTCCGACAGGTGCTCGCGCAAGACGTGTTCGCCCGCCCTGCCTTTGGACGCACCGCCGGCCAACACCGTTGCGAGGCGCCGTACGACCTCGCGCTGTTCGGCGTCCGTGGCTCGCCGCTCCTGATCGCGGGTCCGAAGCTCCTCAAGCGCACGCCGGGCGCCGTCGAGCCCCTGACGGAGTTGTTCCCCGGCCAGCTCACGCTGCGCCGCAGCATCTGCCAGTCGACGCAGCTCGGCGGATTGCACCTCGAGCAGGCCGCGCTGGTCACCGTCTCCGGCAGCGATGGGACGCTTCCAGAGCGCGATCGCCAAACCACCCAGCAGCCCGATGACGGCCGCGGCGAGCGACACTGCCCACGCTTCGGCATTCACGCCCACACCTCGATCTCCTGGAACGCCTCGAACGCCTCGATCTCATCCATCGTTCGACCGTAGCGTCGGGGTCTGACACGCTTGTGCGATGGTCATCGTGGCCGAGGGAAACCTCTCGATCCGCACGATGCACGACGATGCGGCGGACTACCGGCTCCTCGTGCGCTGGCGGGCCGAGCCACACGTGCACGAATGGTGGGACCCCGACGACCCGGCGCCCACCTACGACGAAGTGGTCGAGCACTACGGCCCGCGGGTCCGCGGCGAGGAACCGACCGCCGCGTGCATCATCGAGGTACACGGCCGCCCGGCCGGGTACCTGCAGTACTACCGGTGGCTGCCGTGGACCGACGACGAGCACGAGCTCGACATCCGGGCCGATCCCGCGACATTCGGGCTCGACATCCACATCGGAGAGCCTGATCTGATCGACCGGGGGATCGGCTCACGCGCCGTCGACCTGCTCTGCACGCACCTGGAAGACGTCGAGGGCGCATCGTGGGTCGCGCTCACCACCGACGTCACGAACCATCGCGCACAGCGCGCGTACGAAAAGGCGGGCTTCGTGAAGGTGCGGCAGGTGCTCGAGACCGACACGCGTGACGGGCTGCGGACCGCGTGCTGGCTCATGGAGCGGCGGCGGCGATAGCCTGCCTCCCCATGACCGAAGACCGCGTGCTCGACCGAGACCTGATCCTTCGCCTTCACACCGGCGAGTTGAACCGCTTCCGGGCCGAGCGCCCGGGGTCGATGGCGCTGCTCACGCGAGCCCGCGCCCACATGCCCAACGGCACCCCCATGGCGTGGATGGCCTCGGACAACGATCAGCCGATCTACATCGACCACGGTGCGGGCGCAGGTTTCACCGACGTGGACGGGTTCACCTACGTGGACTTCAACGCGAGCGACCTCGCGATGTTCTGCGGTCATGCGAACCCGGCGATCGTGCGGGCAATCGCCGAGCGCGCCGCGCGATCCACACAGTTCCTGCTGCCCACGGAGGACTCGATCGTCGTGGCCGAGGAGCTGGCCCGTCGCTTCCCCGCGCAGACCCATTGGCAATTCACGCTGTCGGCGACACAGGCCAACGCCGAGGCGATCCGACTGGCCCGCGCCGTCACCGGTCGCGACGTGGTCGTGTTGTTCGAGGGTCACTACCACGGGCACTTCGAAGAGGGACTGGTCGAGATCGAAGGCGGTCGCGCACAACCCTCCCAACGCGGCCTGTCCAAGGGCGTGACCGGCAGGGTCCGGATCGCACAGTTCAACGACGAGGGATCGCTTACGCACGCCCTCGCCCCCGACGACGTCGCGCTCGTCCTGACGGAACCCGCGCTGACCAACAACGTGCACCTGCTCCCGCCCGTCGACGGCTGGCACGACGCGCTGCGCAGACACACGCGCGACCACGGTACGTACCTCGCGATGGACGAAACGCACACGCATGTCGTGGGTGAGGGCGGCGCCACCCGCCTCTTCGGTCTGGATCCCGACATCGTGACGATCGGCAAGGCGGTCGGCGGCGGCATCCCGATGGGTGCCTACGGCGTCACGCCGACCCTCGCGCGTGAACTCGACGTCGACAGGAACGTGGCGACGGGTGGCACGCTGTTCGGCAACCCCTTGTCGGCGGCCGGGGCGCGCGCCGCGCTGACCGAGGTCCTCGTGCCCGAGGCCTACGCGCGCGCGAACGCCGCCGGCGCCCGTCTGGCGGATGGGATCGAGGACGCGATCGAGGCGGTCGGGCTCCCGTGGACGACGATCCGCTTCGGACCACGGTCGGGCCAGTGGTACGGGCCGCGGCCTCGGACGGGTGCGGACGCGCACGCCCTGACCGACATGGACCTGACGCGTCTGATGCGGATCTGGCTGGCCAACCGAGGAGTGTGGGAGGCCCTCCCAGGCGCTGGGCCGACCGCGCCGATCTCGACCACCGAGTCCGACGTCGATCGCTACGTGGACGCATACGTCGAACTCCTTGCGGCGTTGACGGCCTGAACAGCGTACGATCCGACCCATGACCCCTGCGGCACCGATCCCGTTCCTGCGCGTCGCCGGCACCTACGCGGAGGTGGGCGCCGCGATCGGCGATGCCTGCCGGGTGACGATCGTCGACGCGTGCGACACCGACGGATGGAAGCCTCCGTCGGGGCGCTCGGTCGCCGACCAGCTGGCCCTCGCCGACCGCTATGCCGACGTCACCCGCCCGTTGATGCCTTGGCTGTTCGAGGAGCTCGACGGCTGTGCCGACGCGGCGGGCG
>DATECH010000011.1:0-8416 GCA_035287005.1 Actinomycetota bacterium
TCGGCGATGCCGGCCTTCGCGGGCTCGATCTCGTCCACGACGGCATGGAAGGCGGCGAAGGGCGCCGCCAAGGACGCGGGCAGCTCCTTTCGACGACCGATCATGAGGGGAACGCCTTGGCGAGCGCCGGCACGATGCGTCGCGGATCGTTCGTCGCGACCGCATCGACGCCGGCCTGCAGCAGCGTCACGGCCTCCTCCAGATCGTCCGTGATCCAGGTGCCGAGGAGCAGGCCGGCCCCGTGTACCTCGTCCGCGAGCGTGGGACCGGCCTCGAACACCTTGCCCGCGAAGGGAAGTACCCACCGATGGCCCTGATCGGCGGCGAAGGCGAGCGCCGCGCGCGCATCCACCCGATGCTCCGTCAGCAAGCCGGTCGCAACCGTCGGATCCAGCGCGCGGCTGGCGGCGATCGACAGCGGGTTGAAGCTCGTCACGATCACGTCACCGACGAACGAACACCGGGTCAGCGCCGCGTGCACGGCCTCCACCGCCATCTCGCGCCCGGCGTCGTAGTCGGGCTCACCGGGGATGTTCTTGATCTCGATGTCGACGGCGGCACGACCGGACAGCAGGGCGAGCGCCGCGTCCAGGGTCGGTACCCCTGCAGCGCCACCGTCCGAGGTGCGGATCCGGAGACGTTCGATCTCGGCGAGCGTCATCGACCGTACGAGCCCGGCGCCTTCGGTCGTGCGGTCGACATCCGGATCGTGCATCACCACGGCGTGCCCATCCGCCGTCATGCGCACGTCGAACTCGACTGCCCCGGCGCCGACCTCGACCGCCTGCTCGAACGCGGCCAGCGTGTTCTCGGCCTCCTCGGCGGAGGCGCCACGGTGCGCCACGATCAGGGGCAACACGACTTGACTGAATGGCCGTTCAGACATTATCGTCCCCCGCACGTTGCAGGTTCGGTGAGTTTCGCAGGTAGGAATGCAGGATGACTGAACGACGATTCAAACACGATCCCGATGACATGTGGTGGCTGCCCGAGGCTCGTTGCATCGGTGTGGACCCCGAGCTGTTCTTCCCGGTCGGCACCTCCGAGCCCGCGGTCGCACAGGTGCAGCACGCGAAGTCGATCTGCGATTCCTGCGACGTGCGGGCGGACTGCCTCGAGTGGTCGCTCGCCACCTTCCAAGATGCGGGCGTGTGGGGCGGCCTCGACGAGGAGGAGCGCCGCGTGATCCGCCGGGCTCGACGCCGCGCCGGCGAGCACGTGCTGCAGCCGGCGGTCTGAGCCGGCGTCACGCCTGGCTTGCCGGACACAGGTGCTCGATCGGACACTCGGCGCATCGCGGCTTCCGCGCCTGGCAGATACTGCGGCCGTGATCGATCAACGCGTAGCTGAACGACGACCATTGGGCGCGCGGCACGAGCCGCATCAGGTCCTGCTCGATCTTGTCGGGGTCGTGGTGCGCCGAGAAGCCGATCCGGTTCGACAGCCGCTTGACGTGCGTGTCGACCGGGATGCCCTCGACGACGCCGAACCCGTTGGCCATCACGATGTTGGCCGTCTTGCGGGCGACGCCTCGAAGGGTCATCAGCTCCTGCATCGTGCCCGGCACCTGCCCGTCGTAGACCTCGATGATGCGCTGGCACGCGGCGCGGATCGACGCGGCCTTCTGGTTGTAGAAGCCGGTCGGCTTGATGTCGGCGCGCAGTTCGTCTTGCGGCACCCGCAGGTAGTCCTCGGGGATGCGGTACTTCACGAACAGCGTGCTCGTCACCTCGTTGACCTTCACGTCGGTGCACTGCGCCGACAGGATCGTGGCGATCAGGATCTCCAACGGGTTGGTGAAACGCAGGGCGACCGTCGCGCCCGGGTACGCGTCGCTGAGGATCCGGATGATCTCCGGGGCGCGAAGGCCGATCGGGTCGGCTCGGGTGAGGGGCGGCTGCGTCGCTCGGGGCATCCCGCGATGCTACCGGCCCTGCGCGCCGGGCTCGCCGTGCAGCGACAGGGTGAACGTCGCACCCGCGGTGTGCTCCCCCACCCAGTCCCCATCTCGATACACGTAGATGCCGCCCTCGCCGTGCACGTCCCACGTCGAACCGTCGCCCACCATGGCCGTGCGCTCGTCGAGCGCCACCAGCGAACCGCCTGCGGGCGCGGATGCCGTGATGAAGGCGCGCGCGCCGGGGATCCACTGATCGACCATGTCCCAGTGCGGCGCGAACAGGACCCCCGGGACGTAGCCGAGCCCGGGAGCCCACACCTGCTCGAAGTCCTCGGTGTTGGTGTCGAACGTCGGATCGCACAGGCAGGCAACGCCCGCGCTGCACCCCGCATAGGCGGTGCGACCGTCCCGCACACGCTCCACCAGCAGCTGCCAGAAGGGCGAGCCGGCGAGCACCGACGCGAGGTACGCCGGGTTCCCGCCGGAGAAGAACACGAGCGCCGCGTCCTCGAGCGTGCCGACGACGTCCGGATCGTGTGCGTCGGCCGCCGAGCGCAGCGGCGGAGCCTCGACGTCGGCGCCCATTCCGATGTAGTGCTGAAGGCCCTTGGTCACCCAGCCGCCGTAGACCTCGTCGCCTTCGGGCGCGGACGCCGTCGCGAACACGAGCACGCGCCCGTCGCGGCCCGCCAGCATCCGCCGGTCGACGTCCGCGTGCCAGCCCTCGAACTCGCCGGCACCCAAGAACGCGAACGTGCTCACCCGGCGCGCGCCTCCACGATCGCCTTGGCGAATCCGGGCAGCGATCGCTCGACCATATCGTCGTTGGCGGTGACGGAGATCCGGAACCAACCGGGCATCTCGAACATCGCGCCCGGCAACACGAACACGTCGTGCGCCCGCAGCAGCTCGCTGAACCGCTGATCGTCCTCGAGCGGAGAGCGCACCAGGATGTAGAACGTCCCCTCGGGTTCGATCGCATCGTAGCCATCGTCCCGAAGCGCCGAGACCAGCACGTCGCGGCGCCGCTGCAGGGCCGAGATGTCGACCCGCATCGACTCGAGATCTGGCACCGCATGCTGCAGCAGCGAGACCGGGTACGCCCACCCGTAGGTGATCTGCCCGATCTGCAGCGCCAGGCGAAGTTCATCGGCTTCTGGCATGCCGGGCGGCGTGGCGACGTAGCCGAGCCGCGACCCGGGCGACAGCAGCGTCTTCGCGTACGTGTACAGCAGGAAGGAGTGCGGGTAGTACGACACCGGCGTCGTGAACTCGTGACCCTCGAACACGATCCGGTTGTAGGCCTCGTCGGACAGCAGGAAGACGCGCCGATCGTTGCGAGCCGAGGCCGTCTCGAGCAGGCCGGCCAGCTCCGTGAGCAGCACCGGCCCGTAGATGCGTCCCGACGGATTGTGCGGCGAGTTGATGATGATCGCGCGGGTCCTCGGCGTGATCGCGGCCTCGATCGCGGCGAGGTCGAGGTCGAAGGACGCGTCGCGATCCGCGTACACCCGCACGGGGGTCGCGCCCGACGCGACGATCAGCGTCTCGTAGAAGAACCACGGCGGCGACACGAAGATGACCTCGTCGCCGGGGTCGACGATCGTGCGAAGGACCACGGCCAGTCCCGAGAAGTTGCCGTTCGTCATATGGACGTCTGCGTCGGCGAAGGCCAGCCCGAACCGATCCCGCAGGCCGGCGGCGATCGCCGCCGTGGCTTCCGGCAGGTCCTGTGTGTAGGCGTAGTGGTCCTTGCCGGTGGGTTGCGCCCCCCGCACCAGCGCATCCACGTACGCCTGGGGCGCCGGCTCGTGGGGGTTGCCGAACATGAAGTCGCATGACTCCGGCCGGCGCAGCGCCGCCCACAGCGCGTCGTCCGTGCCGTAGGACGCGAAGTTGCCGAGCGCCTTGATGATGTCGGTCGTCTGCCTCGATACCGCGCCCATTCAGTCCCCCTTCCGGCCCGCGGACCGGTAGCTTTCGTCACGGATGAACCGACGCAGCCCGTCGGCTCCGAACACCTCGAGCAACCCTTCGATCTGACTCTCGTGGGCCGTCAAGGACGCGAGCTTGCGATCCAACATCTCGTCGGTCGCGGAGAAGTCGATCCCGAGCTCCGCCCGAGGGGTGACCGGCGGCGTCCCCGGCCGGAAGATGTTGAATCTCTCGACCAGGGGCACCACCTCGTCGACGAACTCCGGCGTCTGGGTCGCGTAGTACAGCGCGGCGCCGGGGGGTGCGGCGGCCGCGAACGCCTCGGTCGCCCACCGGCACACGTCCTTATGACCCTGATGCCCGGTCATGCCGTCGGGCCCGAACGTCAGGATGGTGTCGGGCTGCACCTCCTCGACGATCCGACGCACCTGCGCGGCACCCGCCTCGTCCAGATGCGAGTCCATGTCGACGTCGAGCGGCCCCTCAAGGAACCGGTGCTCCGTCACGCCGAGGATCTCCAATGA
Organism: Actinomycetota bacterium; assembly: GCA_035287005.1. Lineage (GTDB taxonomy): Bacteria > Actinomycetota > UBA4738 > UBA4738 > HRBIN12 > AC-51. Next base: position 4,360 of record DATECH010000011.1, read on the forward strand.
GGCCAGCAGCTCGGCGGTGCGCACCTGCCCCATCGTCGCCGAGGGCCACCGCTCCTCATCCATCGAGCCGCCCTCGCCGCGGGTCGCGGTGACGTCGACGACCCGGCTGCCGACCCGAACCGCCTCGGCCATGATTCCCGCCGACAGGAAGATGTCGTCATCGGGGTGTGCCCACACCCCCAGGATGGTTCCTAGCGAAGCCGCCTCGGTCATCGTCCCCCCTCGCGCTCCGTGCAAGTGTGCCTCAGGTGGGGCGCGCGCGCCATCCGGATCGACGTTGGCTCCCCCCGGGCTCTACGGGTCGGCGATCAGGTGCTGGATGCGCTCGCGCAGGACGTCGGGCACCGCGCGTTCCTCGCACTTGGACTGCACGAGATCCTTCAGGTGCCGGCGGAACTCGGCCCGGTCCATGCACGGCGAGCAGTCCGACAGATGCTCGGTGATCCGCCCGGCGAGCGCGGCGTCGACCTCGCCATCGAGGTAGGCCTCGACCTCGAGGAGCGTCTCGGTACACTCAGGTTCACATTCACGCATCGACGAATCCCCGCTCCTTGGCCGTTTCCCACAACGCTTTCTCCAGCGCTTTCCTTCCCCGATGCAGGCGGCTCATCACGGTGCCGATCGGCGAGTCCATGATCTCGGCGATCTCCTTGTAGGAGAAGCCCTCGACGTCCGCAAGCAGGACCGGGAGGCGGAAGCGCTCGGGCAGCGACTCGACCGCGCGCTTGACCGCTTCGTCCGGAATCCTGTCCAGCACCTCTTCTTCGGCGGAGCCCTCGACGTTGCGGCCGCCCAGCCGGTCGAACAGGTACCACTCGTCGATGTCCTCGGGTCCTTCGGCGATCTGGGGCTCCCGCTGCTTCTTGCGGTAGGTGTTGATGTAGCTGTTGGTCAAGATCCGATACAGCCAGGCCTTGAGATTGGTGCCTTCGGTGAACCCGCCGAAGCCGCGGTAGGCGCGCAGGAACGTCTCTTGGACGAGGTCTTCGGCGTCGGTCTGGTCGCGGGTCAGGCGCAGGGCCGCCCCGTACAGCGACGACAGCAGCGGCAGCGCGTCGCGCTCGAAGCGCTCGCGAAGCTCCGGATCGTCGTGGGTGGGCAGCGACTGCGCCATCTCGCAACAGCCTATCGGGGTCGGCGCCGAACGCCCGTGCTCCCGCGGCTTGGCCAGGCATGCCTGTCATTCGCGGCATGGGGTGCGAAGATGGAACGCGATGCCTGACAACCAGAACAGCGGCCGGCGCCCCGATGGCGGCGGCGGCCCCGGCACCCCCCGCACCCGCGTCGCCCCGTGGATCTTGATCGCGGTGGCGATCACGGCGCTGCTGGCGTTCAACCAGTTCTCCTCCGCCGGCAGCCGCAGCCAGGTCACCTACAGCGAGTACCGCTCGTTGGTGGAGGACGGCAAGGTCACGGGGACGGTCACGATCTCCGACACGTCCATCTCCGGGACCTACGTCGACGAGGAGGGCACCGAGCAGAAGTTCTCCACGACGCTGTCGTCGAACTTCGACCCGACCGACGAGACCACGTTCCTCGACGAGCACAACGTGCCGGTGCAGATGGACACCCCGGATGCGTGGGTCGGGCTGCTGTTCAACCTGCTGCCGCTCGTGCTGCTGATCGGCGTGTCGTACTGGTTCCTGTTCCGCCGCGTGGGCGCCGGCGGCGCCAACCCGCTGAACATGGGCAAGAACAAGGTCAAGATCTATGACCGCAAGGAGATGAAGACCACCTTCTCCGACGTGGCGGGTGTCGAGGAAGCCAAGGAGGAGCTCAAGGAGATCGTCGACTTCCTTCGCAATCCGAAGAAGTACCAGCGGCTGGGCGGGCGGATCCCCAAGGGCGTGCTGCTGCTCGGACCACCTGGCTGCGGCAAGACGCTGCTCGCACGCGCGGTGGCCGGCGAGGCGAACGTGCCGTTCTTCTTCATGAGCGCCTCGGAGTTCGTCGAGATGTTCGTCGGCCTCGGCGCCGCTCGGGTGCGCGAGCTGTTCCAGCAGGCCAAGGAGAAGGCGCCGGCCCTGGTGTTCCTGGACGAGATCGACACGATCGGCAAGGGCCGCTCCGGCGCGATGGGCTCGGGCTTCGGCGCCCACGACGAGCGCGAGCAGACCCTGAACCAGCTGCTGGTCGAGATGGACGGGTTCGACGCCTCCAAGGGCGTGATCATCATGGCCGCGACCAACCGTCCGGACGTGCTCGACGACGCGCTGATCCGCCCTGGCCGGTTCGACCGCCAGGTCGTGGTCGACCGTCCCGACCTGCGCGGCCGCGAGGAGATCCTGCGGGTGCACGCGCGCGGGGTGGCGCTGGAACCCGATGTGGAGCTGCGCAACATCGCGGCGCGCACACCCGGCTTCACGGGCGCCGACCTGGCGAACGTCGTCAACGAGGCTGCGTTGCTCGCCGCACGGCGCGACAAGAACGCGGTGACCGAGCTCGAGCTCGACGAGGCCATCGATCGCGCGTCGATGGGCATGGAGCGCAAGTCCCGGATCCTGTCGGAGGATGAGAAGGAGCGCACCGCCGTCCACGAGATGGGCCACGCGCTGGTCGCCGTCAGCAGCGGCAACATCGACCCGTTGCACCGCGTGACGATCGTGCCGCGCGGCACGGCGGCGCTCGGCGTCACGTGGGTGCGCCCGACCGAGGACCGCTTCATGCGCACCGAGCCGGAGTTGAAGTCCTCGATGGCGTTCGCGATGGGCGGGCGCGCCGCCGAAGAGCTCTACTACGACGGCGTCGTGTCGACGGGCGCGCACAACGACCTCGAGAAGGCCACCGAGACCGCGCGCGCGATGGTCACCGTGTTGGGCATGAGCGACGACATCGGACCGATCTCGCTGGGGACCCCCGAGCAGCAGTCGATGTTCGGCGGCGGCGCCAAGATGTCGCAGAAGACCGCCGAGATGGTCGACGGCGAGATCCGGCGCCTGCTCGAAGAGGCCCACGACAAGGCGCTCGCGATCTTGACCGAGAAGCGTGCCTTGCTCGAGGAGCTCTCCGCCCTGTTGATCGCGATCGAGACGATCGAAGGCGACGACCTGATCGCCTACGCGAACGGCACGAAGCCGATCCCCGAGCCCGAAGCGGCGCAGCGTGCGCTCGATGAGCAGTCCGCGGCCGCGGCGGCGGAGGCCAAGGAACGGCGGTCCGAGGCGCCGGTCACCCGTCACACGCCGTCGCCGGCGCCCTACATCCCGCCCGCACCGCCGATGCCGGCCGACTGACCGGCCCGGCCCTTCGTCTCAGCGACCCTCCGGCAGCGCGACCGGCCCGTCGAGGTCGTGGTCGGGGTCGTGGTCGTGGTGGTCCGGCTCGCCGGCAAGAACAAGGTCCCACCGATCCCGCCACCGATCGAGGAACCGGTAGAAGTTGCGCTTGGACCAGGCGACGCGCTGCTCCTCCGTCGCCGATGCCCACATCCGGTGTTCGTGCTTCGCGACCGGGACCGGCACGACCGCACACCGCAGCCCGGCGTCTTTCACGCGGAACGACCACTCGATGTCGGCGGTGCGATACCACCGGAACTTCTCGTCGAAGCCGCCCACCGCGACGAAGACCTCGCGCCGGAACGCCAGCAGGTAGCCCTCGACGGCGTCGCACGGGCCCGGGTCCGGCGACTCCTCGAACTGCCGCAGATCGCGCGTGACGATCCCGAACGGACCGCACACACCGAGCGACGGGTCCTCGAGCGCCGAGGCCAGCGATCCGTAGATGTCCCCGGTCGCCTCGATCGATCCGTCGAGGGCGACCACGATCGGAGCGAGCGAGCGGCGCAGCCCCGCGTTGCGAGCAGCCGCCCAGCCGGTGTCGGGCGCCACCCACACCACTTCGACGTCGTCCGCGTCCTTGAATCGAGCCTGGGCGTCGCCGGTGATGTCGGCAACGACGAACTGCACGCGCCGGCCACCGGCGTTGGCTCGCAGGCTCGCGAGGCCACGGTTGATGTCGTCGAGCCAGCCCTCGCACACCCAGTGCACGCTGACGTCGAACCCGGCGGGCTGGTCCAGGAGCGACGCGACGTCGCCGGGTGCGAGCGGGCCGGCCACCT
>DATECH010000012.1:0-11605 GCA_035287005.1 Actinomycetota bacterium
CCCGGCCTCGCGCGCCCAGGTGGCGAGCTCCGCGGCGCGGGCCGCGAACGCGTCGATGTCCATCCCCCAGCCGTTCCAGGCGTTCGCCGCCCTCGCCGCGACCCTGACCACGCGTTCCGAGGTACCGCCGATCCACACCTCGGCCGACGCGGCGGGCACCAGCGGTCCCGCCACGGGGCCGATCGCCTCTCCGCCGGGCCACGCCGTCCCCCGGAACAGGGCCTGTAACGCGAGCGCCGTCTCCTCCAGCGCGACCGACCGTTCGTCGGGCGGCGGATACGCGAGGCCCATCACCGAGTGCTCCGCCTTGCCGAACCTGTCCCCGAGCCCGAGACCCAGCACGGCCCGGTTGCCCGTGAGATGGGCGAGCGATGCCCCTTCCTTGGCCAGGATGCCGAACGGACGGAACCCCGGACGCGTGACGAGCACACCGGCGCCGAGCCCCGGATTGGCCGCCGCGGCGGCGCACAGCAACGTGAACGGCTCGATCGAGGGCCGCTCGGGCCCACCCGGCGGGAACAGGTGGTCGTAGACGAACACCGAGTCGTAGCCGGCATGCGCCGCGCGCGCGGCGACCCCCAACGGGCGCAGGGGGTCCGAAGTGAACGCCGCGAGGAAGAGCCCGAGCTTCATGCGACCCCCTCCAGCGCGCGCAGCGCGGCGCCGATGGCCGCGCCCTCGTCACCGAGCGCCGCGGACACCAGCGGCACCTGCGGCCGGTGTCCGCCTCCTTCCACGGTCGCCGCAAAAGCGCCGCGGGCCGGCTCCAGGAGCAGGTCCCCGGCTCCGGCGGCCGCACCGCCGCCGACGATCACGAGCTCGGGGTCGAGGACGTTGACGAGGCCCGCGATCCCCGTGCCCAGCCTCGTGCCGACCTCCGCCAGGATCTCGCGCGCGACCTCCTCGCCCCGCAGCGCCGCCGCGACCACCGCGGGCCCATCCGCGGTCGGGGCGAGCCGTTCGCGCCCCAACCGGGAGATCGCCGAGCCGCTGGCGACCGTCTCCCAACACCCGCGGGCGCCGCACCCGCAACGGACCCCATCGGGCTCGACGACGATATGGCCGATCTCACCGGCGAACCCGTGCGCGCCCCGTTGCACCCGGCCGCCGCTCACGATCCCGCCTCCGATCCCCGTGCCGACCCCGACGTAGAGGAGGTCGTCGTGGCCCTTGCCCGCGCCGATCCGATGCTCCCCGATCGCGGCCATCGTGCAGTCGTTGTCGACGACCACCGGCACGCCCAGCAGCTCCACCGCGGCGACCAGGTCCACCTCTCGCCACGCGATGTTGGGCGCATAGCGCACCCGTCCGGTCGCCGCCTCCACCAGGCCCGCGGCGCCGACGCCGATCGCGGCGACCGACGGCTCGAGCACCGCCCGTGCGACATCGAGCACGGCGTCGAGCAGCGCCGGCACGTCGTCGGCGGGCGTTGCCGCGCGGGCGCGCGCCACTACCGCCCCGTCGGCGGCGGTCCTGACGGCACTGGCCTTCGTGCCGCCGATGTCGACACCGACCGCGTGCGGATCCGTCATCCGATGTCGATCTTCTCCAGCCGGACGGGCTCGGTGGCGGGCGATCCGTCGAGATCGTCGCCTCGCGACTCGATCACCGCACGGAACGCGAGGAACATCTCCGTTCCTGCCTTGAGCAGGTGTGCGATGACGTCCGGCGAGATCGGCTGCATCGCGCTCACCGCCAGGCACACCGGGCACCACGCCACCGGACACGTGCTCGGCGCATGGTCGGTCGCGGAATCTGGCTCGTTCGTCGCGGTGGCGCCGTTGGGACTGTCCGTCATGTCGGGTCCTTTCCCTCGGGTGCGCCTGCGGTTGGCGCGGCGGGCCGCTCGAAGACGATCTCCAGGTACTCCTCCACGAGGTTCGCACCTCGCACGGTCATGCGTTTCAACGTCTGCGGCAACAACAGGTTGCGCTTGTACTGACCCACGCGCACGACGAGCTCGTCGCCGCGCCGATGAACGTCGAGATCGCCACCCGTCACGAAGGGCAAGCGCATCCGCAGCACGTACCCATCGGCACGCTTGTTGACCTGGATCGGGTCGTCCACGTACAGGACCGACGTCGCATCGAGGTCCGCGTACACTTCCCCGGCCATCTCCCCGAGCAGCGTCACGCCGACCATCTCCCGATCGAACAGGCGGGCTTCGAAGATCGGCACGGGTTCGAACGACTCGTGCACGGTGGCAAGGTGGTCGGCTTGGATGTGCTTCCACTTGCCGAAGTAGGGGTCGGTGACGTCGGTGGGCAGGATGCGGTTGACGATCACCGCATCTACCCGGTACCCGAACAGCCCGAGGTAGGTGTAGGTGCGTCGTGCCTCGGCGACCACCATCTTCTCGGGATTGACCACCAGCCGGACCGAGGACATCTTCTCGTCAGCCAGGATCCGGCGGACCGCCTCGAGGTTGTGATGCAGCCGCTCCACCGCGGCGAAGACCTTGTCGCCGGCGATCGGCAGCGACGTCGTACGCGACACCAGCGGCCGCACCACCTTCACGACGCGGCGCTGCACCGGGAAGATCCGCTCGATGTACCAGTTCATGATGTCGGGTAGGCTGAGGAGGCGAAGCGTCTCGGCGGTGGGCGCGCAATCCACGATCAGCACGTCGTAGGCCCCCGACTCCACGTGCGTCTTCACGTCGATCAGCGCGAAGATCTCGTCGATGCCCGGGATCACGGTGAGCTCCTCGGCCTGGATCGTCTCGGTGCCGGCCCAGTTCATCACCTGCACCATGTAGTCCTGGATCTCACGCCAGTTGTCCTCGAGTCGCTCTTGCGCATCGACCTGCTGCGCCCACAGGTTCGGCACGATCTCTTCGGGGTCGTTGCCGATCAGCACCTCGAAGGCATCCGCGAGTGAATGCGCGGGATCAGTGCTCATGATGAGCGTCCGCTTGCCGGCGGCGGCGGCGCGCACCGCGGTGGCCGCCGCGATCGTCGTCTTGCCGACGCCTCCCTTGCCGGTGAACAGGATGACCCGCATCGGGCAAGCTTAGCCGCGCCGCTCGCGACGTGAGGCGCCGGGCGGCGGTCCTTCAGCGGCCGGCGATCATGAAACCGACGGCGACCACGTTGAGCACCAGATGCGCGCACATGCTCGACACGAGGGTGCGACGGCGCTCGAACACCGCCGCGAAGATCACCCCGGTGAGCGCCAGCCCGAAGAACCGGATCGGCTCGACGTGCACGAAGGCGAACGAGCAACCCGACGCGAGCCCGGCCCACGCGAACCGCCACCAGGTGCGCAGTCCCTGGAACAGGAATCCGCGGAAGTAGATCTCCTCGCACACCGGCGCCATCACCACCGCCATGAACGCGAAGGCCCAGAACCAGGCGCCCTGATCGAATCCGGGATCGGGGATCTCGTAGGCATGACCGATGATCGCCTCCACGATCGCCACGGTGATCGCCGTGACGACCACGCTCGCGAGCAGCGCCACGAGTCCCATCCCGATCCCCACGCCGACATCGCGGCGGGTCCACCCACCGCGCCGCAGGCCCAGCGGGGCCAGCGAGCCAGCCCCCCGCCGTACCCACAGCGCGATCGGCACGGCGAGCGCCAGCTGCTGCAGGGCCGTCACCAGCGCGCCGCCGCCCGGCCCGTCCCACCCGAGGAAGCCCAGCACCAGCGACCACGTGAGCATCACGATGCCGAACGGGACCAACGCCATCGGGAGGAACTCGCGCACGCCCACGTCGAGCAGAGGCCAGGAGAGGTCTGGGCGCTGCGGGATGTTACGCGGCGCGAGCGTGATCGGTGGTGGCGGCGTTGCCGCCATCAGCCCATCTCGACCCGGCGCTTCAGCCGCTCGAGGGCGTTCTCGATCACGCGCTTGGCGCCCTCGGTCCGCAAGAAGCCCGGCACGAGCGGTCCGAGCTCCACCGCGAGTCGATAGGTGACCCTGGTCGCGTCGGACCCGATCTCGTCCAGCAGATACTCGCCACGGACCTCGCGAACCGCGCCGTGCGCTTCGATCGAATCCCACGAGATCGCCGTTTCGCCCGGCGCGTAGCGGTAGCGAAGCGTGTACGAGGCCTTCCCGAGCACCGGGACGTCGACCTCGAACGCCACCTCGGTCGGGCGCCCGCCTTCCCCTCGCTGGCGAACGTCGACGCGGCGCACCTCCGCCCATTCCGGGTAGGCCTCGTAGTCCTCGATGACCTCGACGACGTCGTCGAGCGGCGCATCGATCACGATCGTGCCCTCGGCGTGTTCCATACGCGCGCGATACTACCTGCGGCCACTGGTCGCAACGGACAGGGCGATCGCGCCGACCACGAGGAACATCGCGCCGACCGCGACCCACAACAGGACCTTGGACGGCACGATCAGGCGTCCCCCCGCGGCCAGCCGCTTCGTCTCGACGGCCGACAACACGTAGACCCCGATCGCGAGTCCGAGGGTCAGGAGGATCGCGAGCAGCATCGGCGCGGTGCGTGGCGCGACGCCGAGGAACAGCGCGATGCCGAGCGACAGGACGAACAGCGCCCCGCGGGCGAATCCGTCGATCCCGTAGCCGAGCATCGCGTGCCCCGCACCGGGGAACACCAGTGACCGGGTGAACGCCGCTTGCGGGTCGACGTCCCGCCGCGTGGTGCCGCGCATGACGGCCGCGAAGGGCGTGCCACACGTCTCGCACACGTCGAGGAAGATCGCGTTGCGCGCGCCACACACCGTGCACGGCCAGAACGCCTCGCCCGCCTCCTCCCGTGCGACGGTGGCCGGCGTCGCACGGAGGTCGGCTGCGTCGCTCCCGATGGGGACCGCGCCGGCGGTCACGGGCATCGGTGGCGGAAGTGGCGGGTCGGGTTCGCGCAGGGTGGCGAAACACTGGCCACACCATTCCGCCTCGGCGGTCACCAGGGCGCCACACCTGGGACAACGGCGTTGTTCGTCGACCACGCGGGCAGGGTACCCCCGGCTTCCGGCCAACCCAACGACCTCCACGGCTCTGCAGGATGCCCGGGCCTAGACGGCAGCCTCACGGAGCCACCCTGCGAGCTTCTCGGCGATGTCCGGCCAGGTATGGGAGCGCAGCACACGCCGGCGTCCCGCCTCCCCCATCGTGCGGGCCCGTTCGGGATCGGCGAGCAGGCTCCCCACGGCGGCCGCGACCTCTTCGACACGCCTACCGTCCACGAGCAGCCCGGTCTCTCGATCGACGAGCGACTCCCGGGCCCCGCCCGAATCGCCGACCACGACGGGCCTGCCGCACGCCGCCGCCTCGATGAACACGTTGCCCCAGCCCTCGACCTCGAGCCCGCCCAGCCGGGTTCGACACGGCATCGCGAACACGTCCCCGGCAGCGTAGTAGCGGGGCAGGTCCTGCTCGCCAACCTGACCGGCGAACACGACGGACCCGGCCGGCGCTCGCTCGGCTAGGCTGCGGAGACGCTGCTCGTAGGGTCCCCCGCCCACGATCAACAGGACGGCCCCGGGAGCGCGCGCACGGATCACCGGCATCGCTCGGATCAATGTGTCCTGCCCCTTGCGAGGCACGAGGCGGCTCACGCACGTCACGAGCGGGCGATCACCGATCCCGAGGTCCGCACGGATGTCGTCGGTGAGGAGATCCGGTCGGAAACGCGCGACGTCGGCGCCCGGATACAACACCGACACCGCAACGTCGCGCGCAACGGCCGTTCGGACCGTCCGCGCGATGAACGCCGAACACATCACTGCCACCCGTGCCGCGCGCGACGTCGCATGCCGCATCAGGGCGTGCGTCCCGGGGGCGATCGAAAGCCAGTACTCGAACCCGTGGGCGGCGCTCAGGTACGGCAAGCCGCGAGCCGCGAGCCGCGGACCCAGATGCGCGAGCGGATACGTGGCTCCGAACAGGATCACCTCCGCGCCGAGATCCCGGGCCGCACCCTCGATGCGATCCGCGACCTCGGGGGTCGGCCACAGGAACCGTTCAGGTTGCCGGAACATCCGGAACGGCGCCGCCGCATCGTACGCGTCCGCGTCCTCCCACGTGGGACAGAACACCCCCGACCGCCCGGCGGGCAGCTCGCGCCACAGCGCCTCGAGCGTGCGCTGGATCCCCCCCACCCTGGGGGGGAAGTCGTTGGTGACCAGCAGTGTGGTGGGAACGTCCACGATGCCGATAATGGCCGACGAGGGGGATGTTCGACCACGACGCGTTCGCGCACGACCTCGCCGCCCTGCTCCAGGGTCGCGGCTTCGTCGACCTGTCCGAGTGGCGCAAGGTTCGTGTGTCCGGCCTCGACGCGGCCTCCTGGCTCCACGACCTACTGACGGCGGACGTCGCTGGGCTCGCTTCCGCAGGGGCGTGCCGCTCGCTGCTCCTCACGCCAACCGGGCGTATCCGCGCCGACGTGCAGGTCCTGCGGCGCGACGACGACCTCGTGATCGTGCAGGCGCCCGATCAGCCGGAGCACATCGGCCTCGCGCTGTCGCCGTACGTGCTGTCCTCGGACGTATCGCTGGAGGACGCCACCGACTCGCTGGCGCTGCTCGCCGTACCCGGCGCCGGCGCGTCGGCCGTGGGGTTGCCCGGCTTCGCCCCCTCTGCGCTCGGACCCGGCGTCGACCTTCTCGCGGCTTCGGGCAAACCGGCCTGGCGCGCGGAGGACGCGCTCGTGAAAGCCGATCTCGTCGAGGTGAGCCGCGAGGCAGCCGACGCGTGGCGCGTGATCAACGGGATCGCCCGTATGGGCGCCGACTTCGACACGGACGCGCTGCCGGCCGAGGTCGGTCTGGGATGGACGATCGACACGACCAAGGGCTGTTTCCTCGGACAGGAATCCGTTGCCAAGATCCGCAATCTCGGCCACCCACCCCGGGTGCTGCGACACGTCCGAAGCGAGGCGCCGTTCGTGCCCGGCTCGCCGGTCTTCGCGGATGGCGAGCAGGTCGGCGCCGTGACGAGCGCGGCGCCGCTGCCCGACTCGTGCGTCGGGCTCGCAAGCGTCCGGTGGTCCGCGGCGACCACCCTCCTGACCGACATGGATGGGCGTTCGATGGTCGATATCACGACCGAGGGCTAGTCCTTCCGTGTCATTTCCGCTCTCCAGGCCCTGCATCCGGGTATCACCTGCGCCAGACCCCTTCCGCTCACGCCGTCACTTCTGCTATGAAACGTTTCCCTGGTGTCGCCGGGGGTGTTCCGAGGGGGCGGTCAGTGAGGATCGAGCGGTTTCCAGACGTCGACCTGGCGACGTTGCCGACCCATCCCGCCCCCCCGGATTTCTGGCAGGAGCGCGCCGCGTGCTTCGGTGTCGAGCCCAACGTGTTCTTCCCGATCTCCGAGGAAGAGGCCGGGCCCGCCCTCGCGTTCTGCGGCGCCTGCCCGATCCGCGAGGAGTGCCTCGCCTGGGCACTGAAGAACGGTGAGCGCTACGGCGTGTGGGGTGGCACGACCGAACAGCAGCGTCGTCGCCTGCAGCGCCACGTCGCCTGAGCTCCTCGCCCTAGACTGAGGACCCATGGAGCCGGGCGCAACCACCATCGAAGCCGTGGCGCCGCTGCGCATCAGCTTCGTGGGAGGGGGCACCGACTTCCCGCACTGGTTCGACGAGCACGGTGGCGCGGTGCTGTCCGCCACGATCGACCACGTCGTGCGGGCACGCGTGACACCCCGTGCGGATCGCCTCGTCGAGGTCAGATCTCTGGACCTGCATCAGCTCGTCGCCTATCACCTGGACGAGGGACCGGTCTACGACGGCGCGCTCGACCTCGTGAAGGCCGCGATCGCGGATGCGGGAGTTGATGTCGGCGTGACGGTCGAGATCCACAGCGAGGCGCCGCCCGGCAGTGGCCTGGGTGGCTCCTCCGCGCTCGTGACTGCCGTGGTCGCGGCGCTCGCGATGCTGCAGGGGCGCAGGCTCGACCCGGCCGTGCTGGCTCGCAAGGCTTATCGGATCGAACGCGAGGATCTCGGTATCAGCGGCGGCTGGCAGGATCAATACGCCGCGGCGTACGGGGGGTGCAACCTGCTGGAGTTCACGAGGGTCGGTGTGCGGGTTCAGCCGGTCGCCGACGCCGCACGGCTGGAGGCGATCAGAGGCGGTCTGCTGCTCTGCTACACCGGCCACGTCCGGTCCAACGTCGGCCTGATCGATCGTCAGATCGCACTGCACCGACAGGGCCGGGAAGAAACGTTGCTCGGCATGAAGCGGCTCCAGGAGATGGCCTACGCGATGCGTGATGTCGTCGAGCACGCTGATCTGCCGGCGCTGGGCGAGCTGCTGCACGAGGCCTTCGTCGCGAAGAAGCAGATGAACCCACACATCGCGGAGCACACGCCGATCGAAGCCATGCTCGAGGCGGCGCGGGCGGCCGGCGCGTACGGCGGCAAGGTCTGCGGCGCGGGTGGTGGGGGCTACCTGCTGATCGCGGCCCCGCCACGCGCACATGCAGAGATCCGCGCTGTGCTCGAACAACTCGACGGCCAGTTCGCCCCCTTCGCCTTCACCCCGGTCGGGGTCCGCGCAACGAGCGAGACCGGTACTTGGGCCCCGACGATATGACCCGGCGATTCGCCCTGGTCGATCGCGACGGCACGATCATCATCGAGCGGAACCATCTCCGCGATCCGGACGACGTGGCACTCATCCCGGGCTCGGCACCGGCCCTGGTGCGGCTCCGCGACGAACTCGGGCTCGGCATCGTGGTCGTGACGAACCAGGCGGACGTCGGCCGAGGCCTCCTATCCGCCGAGCGGCTGGGGCGGATCCATGCACGCATGCTCGATCTGCTCTCCCGGGCGGGGGCGACCGTCGACGCGATCGAACACTGCCCGCACCGTCCCGAGGACGGGTGCCCGTGCCGCAAGCCCGCGCCCGGCATGGCCCTGGCGGCGGCCAAGCGCTTCGGCTTCGATCTGGATCGCAGTTTCGTGATCGGTGATCACGCCGGCGACATGGGGATGGGGCGCGCGGTGGGGGCGACCACGGTGTTCGTCCGCACCGGCCACGGCTCCGAGGAGGAGCCCGCGGCCGCGCCGCTCGCCGACCACGTCGCGAGCGACCTCGCCGCCGCAGTGACTATCATCGCCGGGCTCGTGGAGCGGGAGGACTGAGGTGGACGAAGAACGCGCGCGAGCGCAGGCACAGGGTTACCTCGGCGACGTGTCCACGCTCATGGGTCATCTCGCCGGGGCGTGCATGGACGACATCTTGGCGGCGGCCGGGCTGCTCGTGGCTTCGTTCCGCGCCGGCGGGGCGTTGCTGATCTGCGGCAACGGCGGCAGCGCCGCCGACGCCCAGCACCTCGCAACGGAGTTCGCGAGCACCCTGACGCTCACCCACGCTCGCCCGGCCATGCGGGCGATCGCGCTGACGACCGATACGTCGCTGCTCACCGCCATCGCCAACGACTTCGGCGTCGAGCGGATGTTCGCGCGACAGGTGGAGGCGATCGGTCGCGCGGGCGACGTGCTGCTCGCGATCTCCACCAGCGGCAACTCCCCGAACGTCATCGCGGCAGCCGGAACGGCGGCGACGACGGGCATGTCGGTGATCGCGCTGACGGGCGCCTCCGGCGGGGAATTGGCGCCCACTGCCGATGTGGCGATCAAGGTCCCTTCGATCGAAACCGGCCACATCCAGGAGTGTCACCTGGCGATCGAGCAGCTCCTTGCGCTGCTCGCCGAGCGCGATCTGTACCCCGAGCCGCCTCGCTGAGGACCGCCCGGATACCCGTACCGAGGTAGGGGATTTCACCCCCTTGCGCGCATGCGGCCCATCCGGCCCGCAGCCGATGTAGTTCTCGTGACCACCCCCAACGGAGGGACCCCATGCCAGCTCGCACCATGATCTCCCGCGCGGTCGTCGCCACGATGACGATCGCGATGATGGCATTCGCCCACGCCACCCCTGCGAACGCAGCACCGCCCCACAACATCACGATCGCGGATGCCACGATCACTGAGGGTGACGCGGGAAGCGCCAACCTCTCGTTCACCATCAGCGTGGGCGGCCCCGCAGCGGCGGGCATCACGGTGGACTATGCGACTGCAGACGTGACGGCGCTGGCCGGCAGCGACTACAGCACAGCGACCGGTACCGCCGCGCTCGAGAACGGCGGCTGCAAATGCGCGATCGTTGACGTGCCGATCCTCGGCGACACGACCCCCGAGCTCGAAGAGACCCTCGCGGTGGACCTGTCCAACGCCGTCAACGGCACGATCACCGACGCCCAGGCGATCGGCACGATCACGGATGCCGACGAGCCGCATGCGACGGTCGATGACCCATCCCTCTCGGAGTCGGGTGGCACGATGCAGTTCACCGTGACGCTGGATCAAGTCGGCGTCGTCGACTCGATCATCGGGTACGCGACCGCTGCCGGCACCGGGACCGAGGGATCCGATTACGTGGGCGCGACCGGAACGCTGACGATCCTTGCCGGCGACGCCGCCGGCACCGTCGACGTGACCGTCTTGGACGACTCGGTCTATGAGGGCGACGAGGACTTCACCGTGGACCTCGCGGCGGTATCCGGCGTGGTGCTGGACGACACGCAGGCCCTCGGCACGATCAGCGAGGACGACCCGATGCCCGCAATCACCGTCGACGACCCAACGGTGGCGGAGGGCGGCGCCTCCATGACGTTCGTCCTGTCGTTGGACACGGCCGCGGACGTGGACGTCACGGTCGGCTACGCAACCTCGGACAACACCGCGACGGACGGCTCCGACTACACGGGCTCCACGGGTACGGCCACGATCCTGGCGGGAAACACGAGCACCACGGTCGACGTGGCGATCGCGGACGATGCGGTCTACGAGGGCGACGAGACGTTGAACCTCGATCTGTCCGGCGAGGTCAACGGGGCGCTCGCCGACGCGCAGGGCCAGGGAACGATCACGGATGACGACCCGATGCCCACGATCGACGTGGACAGCCCGAGTGCGGGCGAGGCCGACACCTCGATGACCTTCACGATCTCGCTGGATGTGGCCGCGGCTGTCGACGTCAGCGTGGATTACGCAACTGCGGACGGCTCCGCGCTCGACGCCGAGGATTACACGGGCGCGAGCGGCAGCGCCACGGTCGTGGCAGGGAACACGAGCACGACCGTAGACGTCGCGATCCTCGACGATGGGGTCTATGAGGGAGACGAGGACTTCAGTCTCGGCCTGTCCAACGAGGTCAACGGCATGCTCGGCACTGCGAGCGGCACCGCCACGATCACCGACGACGACGCGGCGCCGGGCGTAGCGATCGCCGACAACGGCGTGACGGAAGGCGATGGCGGGACGAGCACCCTGGACCTTTCCGTGTCGTTGACCGGCGTGAGCGCCTTCGATGTCTCGGTCGATTACGCGACGGCAGACGGCACGGCCACAGCGGGTTCGGACTACGTGGCCGACAGCGGCACCGTCACGATCCTCGCCGGTGCCACGACCGGCCTGGTGCAGGTCGTCGTCAACGGCGACACGACGTATGAGGCGAACGAGGACTTCACGATCACGCTGTCGAACCTCGTGGGTCCTGGCACGATCGACACCGCGACGGCCACGGGCACGATCACGAACGACGACAAGCAGGTCTCCAGCCTAACCGTGAAGACAGGCAAGACCACCACGAAGGTGCAGGCGCGAGGTCTGCTCGAA
>DATECH010000013.1:0-9449 GCA_035287005.1 Actinomycetota bacterium
GCACGGGGGTGGTCCCGTTGCCCGCCCGGTCCCCGTCGCTGCTCGCGGCGGCCGCGGCCACGGCGCAGGAGCGCTCGGCCGGCCGGCTGCTGCTCGGACTTGGCACCGGCCGATCGACTCCCGGCTCGCTGGATCGGCTGCGTCGGACCATCGCCGCCCTGCGCGCGGCGTTCGCCGGCGAGGTCGGCACGGTCGACGGGGCCGAGGTGACGATCGGGTTGTCGCTCGAGCGGCCGCCCGAGATCTGGATCGCCGCGCTGGGCCCCCGGGCCGCACACCTGGCCGGCGAGGTCGCGGACGGGGTCATCCTGAACTGGTGCACACCACAACGGGTCGCCCTCGCCGTGACGCAGATCGTCGAGGGCGCGGCCGGGACCGGTCGCGACCCCTCCCGGATCACCATCGCCGTGTACGTGCGAGCGGCGCTGGTCGACGGATCCGAGGGGCCCGCGCGCGCGGCCGCTGCCGAGTACGCCTCCTACCCGGCGTACGCGAGGCAGTTCGAAGCGATGGGGATCGACCCCTCGGACGTGGACGCGGTGCTGCGCGGTGTCGTGCTTACCGACGCGGCCAACGGTCTCGAACGCCTCGACGCATACCGGGCCGCGGGCGCCGATCTGCCGGTCGTCTACCCCGTGCTGCCCGCCGGTCCGCCCTCGCCGGACGCGGCTCGCCGGACGCTGGATCCGTTCGCTCCCAACCTGACCTGAAAGGCATGGAACGGCCCGTTCGCTGCGCTACCATCCCTGGGTCCACACCCATCCGTGACGAGGTGAAGGGGTACCGATGACCTACACGATCTGCGAGCCGTGCATCGACGTGAAGGACCGAGCCTGCGTCGACGAGTGCCCGGTCGACTGCATCTACGAAGGCGGGCGCATGCTGTACATCCAGCCGGATGAGTGCGTGGACTGCGGCGCGTGCGAGCCCGCATGCCCCGTCACGGCGATCTTCTACGAAGACGATGTTCCCGGCGAGTGGAAGCAGTTCACGCCGATCAATGCCGAGTATTTCGCCGACTCGGTGTCCGGCGTCGGGTCACCCGGTGGCGCGGCCCAAGTGGGAGCCTCGACGGCGGATCACCCCACCGTTGCGGCCTGGGAAGCCCTTTAGATATCGCCGATCGGGCCGAGCGTGGCCACCACGTTGGCGGGCGGCTCGAACGGCAGCAACACCCGGAAGGACGCGCCACCACCCTCGCGCTCCTCGACCCAGGCGCGGCCGCCGTGGAGCTCCGCGAAACGCCGAACCAGGGTGAGACCGACCCCGACCCCGGGGGAGTGTCGCGGCGCGTCCGGCCCCTGGCGAAACGGCTCGAAGATCGTGTCACGCAGGTCCTCGGGCACGCCGGCGCCGTCGTCTTCGACCGCGAGGAGCGCGCCCTCTTCGGTCGGCGCGAGTCGTACCCAGATCGTCGAGGTGTCCGGCGTGTGACGCACGGTGTTGGCCAGGAGGTTCTCGACGATCCGCTCGACCTTGGCGCCGTCCGCACGCACCATCACTGGCTGGATGTCGGTGTGCAGCCTGGCGTCGGGGATCAGGTCGGATTCGGCGAGCACCCGGCGAACCACGGATCCCACATCGGTCGGCAGCAGGTTCGGCGCCACGATGCCGCGGGCGAGCCGGTCGAGATCGAGCAGGTTCGTGACCAGACGGTCGAGCCGGCGTGCGTTGCCGGCGATGCGCCGCGCAAGGTCCTTGGCGTCGTCCTCGTCGAGGTGAACGTCGCCACGCTCAAGGGTGATCGCAAGACCCAGGATCGCTGCCAGCGGGGTGCGCAGGTCGTGCGATACGGCTTGCAGGAACGTGTTCTTCATCTCGTCGAGAGCGCGCAGGCGCTGCGCGGCGTCGCGTTCCACCGCCAGGGCGTGCGCGAGCTGCTCCTCCGCCTGCTTGCGCTCCGTGATGTCGATCAGGAACCCCTGCCAGAAAGGCGGGCGTCCCTCGAGCTGAACCAGGAGCGACGTGTCTTCGACCCACACGATGCGGCCGTCCTTGGCGATCATGCGGTACTCGAGGCTGAAGGCCTCGTTCGCGTCTCGGTTGCTGGAGACGTCGGCGGCCAGCACGCGGTCGCGGTCGTCGGGGTGCAGGGTGCGTGACCACAGTGTCGGGTCGGCGAGGACCTCCTCGGCGGTGTAGCCGAACATGGCCCCCTGCTGCGGTGAGATGTAGGTCGTGCGCGAGATGCTCGGCTCCTTGACGTCGAACTCCTGCTGGTAGATCACGGCCGGACCCCGCTCCACGATCAGGCGGAACTTCTCCTCGGCCTCGCGTAGCTGCTCCTCCGCCTCCTTGCGCGCGGTGATGTCGATGATGAAGCCCTGCCACCACCCGCCGCGCTCGTCTGCCACGAACGTCGCCTCGTCGTGCACCCAGCGGTAGGTCCCGTCCCTGTGGCGGAACCGGTAGTCCGATGCGTATGGCTGCCTCGTCCGGTCGGCGGCGTTGTTGGCGACCAAGACCTCTGTCAGATCGTCCGGGTGGATGTGGCTCGCCCAGAACTCCTCATGGCTGTCGGTCCATTCCTCCGGGGTGTACCCGAGGATCTGCTCGACCTGTGGGCTGATGTACAGGTCGATCTCGGACTGCTCGCCGTCGGGGGTTTCGCGATACACGATCGCCGGCAGATGCTCCACGGTCGCGCTGTGCACCAGCTCGCTGGCCCGCAGCTGCTCTTCGGCTTCCTTGCGCGCGGTGATGTCGAACAGCAGTCCTTGCCACGACCCCTCGTGGTGCGGGTCCGGCTGCAGGAACGCGGCCTCGTCCTGGACCCAGATGTAGGTGCCGTCCCCTCGGCGGAACCGGTACTCCAGCGAGTATGCAGCGTGCGTCCGATCCACCTCCATATCGAATGCGAGCACGCGGTCACGGTCGTCCGGATGGATGTGGTCGGCCCAGAAATCGGGGGTCCAGGTCCATTCGTCCGCCGTGACTCCGAACATCTGCTCGACCTGCGAGCTGAGGTAGAACTTCTCCGGCGAGGCGTCCGGGGCTTCTCGGTAGACCACCGCGGGGATGTGGTCGATCAGCGCCTGCAGGCGTCCCTGCGCGCGCTGAAGCTGCTCCTCCGCCTCCCGGCGCTCGGTGACGTCCACCATGACTCCCTGCCAGGACACCGGGGCGCCGTCGAGGTCGCGGATCAGCATGGCCTCGTCGTGGAACCACACGGTTCGCCCGTCCGCGGCGATCATCCGGTACTCGCTGCGGTAGGCCCCACCGGTGGCGGTCGCGCGCAAGGTGTCGGCCTCGATGATCGCAAGGTCGTCCGGATGCGTCGCGCTCGCCCAGAACCCCGGTTCCGCCCACCGCTGCATGGGGTAGCCGAGTATCCGCTCGATCTGTGGGCTCACGTAGTACATCACCGAGTCCTGCTCGTAGCCGTTCTCGTGGGGCGCTTCCTGATAGGTGATGACCGGCGTGTGCTCCACGATCTGGCGGAACCGCTCCTCCGCGATCCTGATCCGCTCGACGGCCTGCACGCGCTCGGTGACGTCCAGGATGATGCCCTGCCAGTAGGCCGGCTCCCCGTTCGAGTCCCGGATCAAAACGGACTCCTCGTGCACCCATACCGTTCGCCCGTCGGCCGCCACCATGCGGTAGTCGAGGGAGTACGGCAGCCCGGTCGCGTTCGCCCGCGCGGTCGCCGCCGACACCGCCTCGATGTCGTCGGAGTGGATCACCTCACTCCAGCGGTCGACGCCGCGGGACCACCAAGATGGCGGGTACCCGAGCATGCGGGTGGCGTGTTCGCTGACGTAGTCGATCCCCGTCGCTCGTGACGTCCCGATCTCCAGCGATTCTGTGTACACCATCGCGGGCATCTGCTCGACGAGCACGCGGAAGCGCTCCTCGGCCTCCCGGAGCCGCTCCTCGGCCTCGTGACGCATCGACACGTCGACCAGGAACCCCTGGAAGAAGAGCAACTCGCCGTCACCGCCGAACACTGGCCGCGAGGTGTCCTGCACCCAGACCCAGTGCCCGTTCGCGTGACGCATCCGGTACTCCTGCGTCACCTCGTCCAGGTTCGACACGCTCAGCTCGCCCGCCTCGCGCATCCGTGCGTAATCGTCCGGATGCATGATCTCGAACCAGAAACGGTTGTCCTCGAGGAACCGGTGCGGCGGGTAGCCCAGGATCTGCTCCACCTGCGGGCTCACGAACGGCATGTTCGCGCTGTTGTCGTCGCCCTCCAACGGTTCGTCGATGTAGGTGACGGCGGGCAGCGCCTCCACCATCGTCCGGTACCGGTGCTCGGCCTCGATGCGTGCAGCCTCGGCTTGCTTGCGCGCGCTGATGTCGGTCAGGAAGCCCTGGAAGTAGACGACCTCGGAGCCATCGTCGTTCGGCACAGGGGTCGACGTGTCGTGCACCCACACCCAGTGGCCGTCGGCATGGCGCATCCGGTACTCCTCGTCGAAGGGGTCGCCGCCGTTACCCGAGCGCCGCGCCGCCTCATCGATCCGCTCCTGATCGTCGGGGTGCACTAGATCGAACCAGGAGTCCGGCTCGTCGAGGAATCCCTGGGCGGGATAGCCCAGCAGCACCTCGATCTGTGGGCTGAGGAACGCCATGCGTACCGTGTCCGGATACGACACGTCGAGGTACGTGACGGCCGGGATGCGCTCGACGACGCCGCGGTACCGGGTCTCCGCATCCCGCAGGCGCGCGTCCTGGCGCTGACGCGCGATGGCCGCGCCGAGTAGCGCAGCGGCCGTGCGGGCACCGTCCAGATCCGTCAGCGACCAGGATCGCGGACCGTCGCAGTCCTCGAAACCGATGCATCCCCACCAGTCGCCCTCGACCGTCACCGGGTAGTAGGCGAGCGAACGGATCCCCTGGAGTTCGAACTCCTCCTGCTCCGACTTTGGGAACGTGGCGACGTCGCCGACGATCGGCTGTCCGGCCGTCATCGCATCGACCCATCGATCGAATCCCGGCGACCAGGGGGATTCTTGCAGACCCGGGTGGTCGACCATGGTGGGCACGCCCGGGGCGCACCACTCGGCCGCTCCGGTCGCCACGAGGTCGCCCGACGGATCGGCGGTGGAGGACACGACCGTCGCACGCGAGACCGCCGCCGCGATCCCGAAGCGAGCGAGGACCTCGTCGATCGCATCGTGCCAGTCCTGGGCGAGCAGGAGTCGCTCCGCCGCGAAGGTCACGGCCTCGAGCACCGCGTCGCGACGCAGCGGCGCCGGCCGCGACGTGCGCACCGACTCAGCCATCCATCCGTCTCCTGCCGCTCATGACCATGCCGAGATAGGCAACCCCGCTTCGGTCGTGGCTCCCTGGATTATCGGCCCAGGCCGCGCGGGGTGGAGTCCCGAGCTTGGGGGGTCGTCGCTGACCCGACCCGGCTAGGCGGAACGGGCCCCTAGGCGCCGGTCAGGCCCGGCGTCGCTCCGGCGGACGGCAGTTCCTCGCGCGTCGGCCACCGGTCGCGGGAGCGCGCCGCGAGCTTGAACATCAGGGCGACGGCGTCCGGATCCTCGTCGGCGGCCCGCTTGGACTCGATGACTCCGGCCGCCTCGGCCGCCTCCCAGATCTCGCGACCGCGCTCCGTTCGCACGATCGACAGCGTCCAACCGTCCCCTTGACCGAGGCCCCCGAAGGAGATGTCGGCGTGCTCCGCCGCGAAGTCGGGGCAGTTCAGGCAGCCAGGACGGGTGAATCGGTGGCTCTGCTTCAGGGAGTAGACGGTCTCGTCGCCGGTGTCGGTGTAGAACAGCAGCCGCCCCTTGATGTTCACGCGGACGAGGTGATCGAGGTCGAGCCCGAGCTCCTTCTGCGCGATCTCGACCATCAGGCCGTCGTAGGTGAACGACTTCGAGCACAGCAGTCCGAGCGTCCAGGCAATCTTCTTGCGCCACTTGTTCACGCGGCGGGACTCCATCGCCCCCGTGACCGAGGCCTGGCAGCCCATACCGACGAGCGCGACCTTCGACAGCCCCATCTCGGCCGCCTTCAACAGGGCGAGCGGGTTGGCGCTGTAGGTGTAGCGACTCCCCGCGGCCGCCAGGACGCCCTCGCGATCGGTGACGATCGATGGCTCGCAGTCCCATTGCCGCTCGCTCGACATCACCGAGGTCGCCGCGCCGTCGATCCGGCCGGTCTCCAGCCCCCAGATCAACAGCGCGCTCACGACGCCGCCGTCCTGACCGGCCATCAAGGTCTCGGGTGAGCTCGAGCGCGCCAGGTAGATCTCCTGGTACTGCCCGATCAGCTCCTCCGGAGCGCGGGTGCGCCCGAACAACGTCTGGTCGATCTCGGACTCCCATTCGCGGAAACGAGGGCATGCGAGCGTGCACAGCGAGCAACCCTTGTCTCCGTGGGAGCAGGCGTCGGGGCCGTCTTCCTGCAGCTGCACGGGGTAGTTGTCCTCGTAGCCGAGGACGTGGAACGGGCACGCGACGATGCACGCCGTGCACCCCGTGCACTGCCCCGTGGTGACCACCTCGTGATACAGATCGCGCCACTGGGTGGAGTTCTCCTTCGGCATTTCGGCAGGATACCCCAGCGGCGGGGCCCACCGAGGTCCGGATCGATCAGACCGAGAACGAGTCTCCGCAGGCGCACTCGTGCACGGCTCGCGGATTGCGGACTTTCAAGCCCCCGCCGATCAACGCCGTGTCGAACTCCAGCGTGGAGCCCTCGACGATCGGCGCGCTGCGGGAATCGACGAGCACTCGCACACCGTCGCCGGCCTCGATCACGTGATCGTCGGACGCCACCCGCTCGTCGAATCCGAGCTCGTAGGAGAAACCGGAGCACCCACCGGCCACCACCCGCAACCGCAGGACGGCCTCGGGCTTGCCCTGCGCCGCCGCGAGTTGCGCGATCTTGCGCGCCGCCGCATCGGTGACCGTGATCGGTGCGGTCGCGGTGTCCATCCGGTAAGGATACGCCCGGACGAGCGCAACGCCGACCGCCGCGCCTACGAGGCGAGAAGGGTCGAGAAGACCCTCGCGTAGATCCGCGCGGCGGCGATCAGGTCGTCGACCTCGATCCACTCGTCGGCCGTGTGCGCGACCGTGAGCGAGCCTGGGCCGAAGATGACCGTCGGGATCGCCGCGTCGTTGATGTAGAACCGCGCGTCGGTGATGCCGGTGAACCCGACGTCGGCCGGGCACGTCCCGAGCACGGCCGCCCCGGCGGTGCGGAGCGCCTCGGCGATCGCGGTGTCGGCGGGGGCCTCAGCTGGGTCGGTCCACTCGCGGATCTCGGCGCGGATATCGACCTCGGGATGCGCGTTGCGGAGGTCGTCCGCAAGTGCGAGGAACGGGGCGAGCACCTCCGCCCGGTCCGCCTCGCCGGGGATGAGGCGGCGGTCGATGTCGATCGCGCAGCGGTCGGGCACGACGTTGGGGGCGCTGCCGCCCTCGATCAACGCGGCGTTGACGGTGGGTCGGCCGCACAGCGGGTGTTCGAGGTCGGGCAGTACTTCGTGCAGGCGGAGCAGGAATCGTGCCATCGACGTGATCGCGTTCACCCCGCGATGCGGCTGCGAACCGTGCGCCGCCTTGCCGTATGCGGTTGCCGTGATCCACGCCCCGCCACGCTCGGCGAGGCCGAGCTGCAGGCCGCTCGGCTCCCCGACGATCGCGGCGCCCTGGGTGAGCAGACCTCGGTCGCGCAGGACCCGCGTGCCGTGGATGCCCGCGAGCTCCTCGTCGGCGGCGAGGTGGAACGTGAGCGTGCCACGCAGCTCGATCCCGGCCCGTTGCATCGCCGCCGCGGCCGCGAGCGCGGTGGCGATCGGACCCTTCATGTCGCACGCGCCACGACCGATCAAGCGCCCGTCGACGACCGCTCCGGCGAACGGGTCGACCGACCACGTGTCCACCGCGCCGGCCGGCACCGTGTCCAGATGCCCGTTCCACGCCAACGACGGGCCACCGCGGGCACCGAGCGACGCCACGACGCTCGGGCGCCCGGCATCGCCTCGGATGGTTTCGGGCGACGCCCCGAGCCCGGCCAGGACATCGGCGGCGACCGCCGCCGCGCCGTCCTCGGTGCCACCGGGGTTCTCGGAGCGAGCGGCGATCAGCGCGCGGGCGATCTCGAGGATCTCGTCGGGATCGACGGCGGTTTCGGCGGCCTCGGCGGCATCGACGCTCATCGGGTCGGGACGCTACCAGCACGGCATGGGGCGGTGGTGACACCGACCGCCGCTTCCGACGACCTCGCCCGTACGATGGTCGCATGTCGCACCTTGCCGCAGCGCTTGCGCCGCACCTCGAGGTCGATCCACGACCAGAACCGGCGCCCGGGGATCGGCTCGCCGCCGTGCTGGCGGTCGTGATCGACGACGCGGACCCCGCCGTGCTGCTCACCGAGCGTGCGGCGAACATGTCCCGTCATGCCGGCGAGATGTCCTTTCCGGGGGGCCTGCAGGACCCGGCGGACGCGGATCTGCGTGCGACGGCGCTGCGCGAGACGCACGAGGAGATCGGCGTGGACCCGGGCCAGTTGTCCGTCATCGGGGCACTGCCGCCGATCCACACGTTCGTGTCGGCGATCCTGGTGACGCCCTTCGTGGCGACCGTGCCCCGCATGCCCGACCTCGCGATCAGCGGCGGCGAGATCGCACGCGTGCTCACCGCGCCGATCCGCCGGCTCTCGGCCGCGGAGGAACAGCGGGTACTTCGGGACGATCGGGAGGGCGTGTGGCGCGGATGGTGGTACGAGTTGCCGGACGCCACCGTGTGGGGCGCCACCGGCTCTATGGTGCATGCATTGCTGGCGTTGATCCGACGGGAGGCCCCATGGGTACTGCAGTGAGTCCCGAGGACCGGGAGCTTCGCGCGCTGCTCGGCGACGCGCGTACGATCGCGGTGGTCGGGTTGTCGTCGCGGCCCGGGAGGCCGTCGCTGGAGGTCGCCACCTACCTGGCGGACCACGGGTACCGGATCGTTCCCGTGAACCCCGGCGAGACGGAGGTCCTCGGCGAGATCGCGTACCCGACGTTGCTCGACGTCCCCCGCGAGATCGCGATCGACGTGGTGGATGTGTTTCGCCGCGCGGCCGAAACGCCGGAGATCGCCCGCCAGGCGGTAGCGATCGGCGCGAAGACGCTGTGGCTGCAGGAGGGCATCATCAGCGAGGAAGCGGCGTCGATCGCCGCCGACGGCGGGCTCGACGTCATCATGGGGGTCTGTATCCAACATGTCCGCGCACGGCTGATGGGGGAGGAAGTCACATGACGACCTGGGAGTACTTCGTGGCACCGTTGCTGGAGCACAACCCCGGCGAGATCCTGAACACGTTCGGCGAGGACGGCTGGGAACTGGTGGGCGTCGTCGCCCAGCCGACCCCGATGGGCGGGACCTCGACGATCGCCTACCTCAAGCGTCCGAAACCGTGAGGGTCAGCCGAGGGCCCGGGCGAGGTCGGCCACGAGATCATCGGGGTGCTCCAGGCCGACCGACAGACGCACCAAGTCCGGC
>DATECH010000014.1:0-15764 GCA_035287005.1 Actinomycetota bacterium
AAGGAGGAAGAGGTCGAACTCGCCATGACCATCGAAGGCGGCAAGGAGGGGGAGGAGCGCCTCCGCGCCGGCCGCCTGCGTTCAGAGAAGTCCATCGCGAAGGCCCGCGCCGACGTGCGCAAGGCCGAGGCCGCCCGCCAGCGGTTCATCATGGCCAACCTTCGCCTCGTGGTGTCCGTGGCCCGCAAGTACCAGGGCCAGGGACTGCCGCTGCTCGACCTGATCCAGGAGGGCAACATCGGCCTGATGCGCGCGGTCGAGCTGTTCGACTGGCGCCGTGGCTTCAAGTTCTCCACGTACGCCACGTGGTGGATCCGTCAGGGCATCACGCGCGCGATCGCCGATCGCTCGCGCTCGATCCGCCTGCCGGTGCACATCCACGACCGCCTGCGCAAGCTGAACCGCACGCGGTTCCAGTTCGCGCAGTCCGTCGGTCGCGAGCCCACCCGCGAGGAGCTGGCCAAGGCCCTCGACACCACGGTGGAGGAGATCGACGATCTGACCGAGATGGGCCGTCGTGAGCCGCTGTCCCTGCAGTCGCCCGTGGGCGAGGACACCGAGCTCGGCGACCTCATCGAGGAGATCGACTCCGACGCCGGGTTCAACGAGGTCGAGGACCAGCTGCTCCGTGAGGAGATCGGCGGCGCCGTCGACCAGGTGCTCGACGAGCGTGAGCGTCACGTCGTGGCGCTGCGCTACGGACTGGAGAATGGCCAGCCGCTCAGCCTGCGCGAGACCGGTAAGGTGCTCGGTCTGTCGGGTGAGCGCGTTCGCCTGATCGAGCGCGAGGCGCTGCGCAAGCTCCGCGACTCGAACCTGATCAACGCGGTGGCGCTCGGCAGCTAGGTCCGCCCGCCGCGCCACTGACCTCCAAGGGGGCCGGCTTCGCCGGCCCCCTTGGGCGTCCTACGACACCGTGATCGTTCCGGTCATTCCTGCCTCGTCATGCGCGTTGAGGTGGCAGGTGAAGGGGATCGTCCCCGCCTCCTTGAAGGTCACGGTCATGTCCGCGGTCTCGCCGGCCGGGACCGGCACGGACGCGCCCGCCATCCCGTGGTCCATCCCGCCCATGCCCGTGGTCATCATGTCGCTGTCCATCATGTCCATGGTCGCGGCGTCTCCGACCGCGAACTCATGATCGACGGCGGTGGGATTGCTGACGACGAACGTCACCGTGTCGCCTTCCTGCACCTCGACCGTGGAAGGTTCGAAACGCAGGGCGTCGGTCATCGTGATGTCGATCGTTTCGGCGCTTCCTGCCGCAGGGGAGGCAGTCGTGTTCGTGGCCCCGCCGCAGGCGGCCAACACGAGGGTGAGCAGCGCGATCGATCCGATCGCGATCGTGGTTCGTGCACGCATGGTTGTTCCTCCTCGGTCGTGTCGTGGTCCGGGACCGAGGTGGGGTCAGAGCCGAAGGATGGTCCCCTCGTCCGGGGGGTGGCGGCCCGTGCGCGCCGGTGCATGCCAGACCGCAGGCAGGAGGGGGCGCATCGCGGCTCGTCGGACCGGCGTTGCGTGTCTCCAGATGCGTGCCGCGACAACCACGCCGGCCACGACGATCGCGAAGCAGAGGACGAACGCTATGTCGCCGCCGAGCGCGAGCGAGCCCTGCGCATGGCGCATCGAAGCATCGGGCGCCGCTCCGTGCCGGGCCATCGACACGCCGTGGACGGCGAGCACGACCGCCAACGCCAGGAGCAGCGCGATGAGCGCGGGCCGTACCTCGAGACCAGATCGGCGCATGATGCGAGCGTACCAATCCCTCTCCACGAGAGAGGAGTACGATGCACTCATGCGAGTGGTGCGTGGAAGCGACGTGCTCGAGGTCGGATTCACCTAGCTGTAGATCGATGACGCACTTCGAGGCGGCGTCACGGTCGACCTCGGCACCGGTGACGGTCGATCGGTGCTGCATGCGGCTCGGGCGGAGCCCGACCGACTGGTGATCGGGATCGATGCCGACGTCGCGTCGATGCGACGATCGTCCCGCACGGCTGCCGATCGGCGAGTCGGACGAGCGAACGCCGTGTTCGTGGTGTCCGCCGTGGAGGCGCTCCCCTGTGAGCTCGCGGGCGTCGCCGACCGCGTGACGATCAACTTCCCGTGGGGCTCATTGCTGCGCGGCCTGATGCATGGCGACGACTCCGTGCTCCGAAACATCGCCATGGTGTGTGCCCCGGGTGCAGAGATCGCGGCCCTCTGGTCGATCACGGGGCGCGATCGTGGGGTCGTGGGCCCGTGCGACGAGGGAGTTGTGCGGTCCAGATTCGCCGGCGCCGGGATGGACGTCGCGGAGGTGCGTCCCGCCACCGGCCACGAGGTCGAGACGTCGCACTCCTCGTGGGCCAAGCGCCTTCGGGTCGGGCATGACCGCCCGGCGACGCTCCTGCGGGCCTTTCGTCGATAATGCCCGGGTGAGCGCGGACGTGGCATTGCTCGATTGGATCCGGAACTCCGTGATCGGGGCGGACGAGGCGGTGATGGGACCCTTCGGGCTCCGCCGCGTCACGTATGCCGACTACACCGCCTCGGGGCGCTCGCTCGCGCCCATCGAGGACTACATCCGTGACGCCGTGCTCCCGTTGTACGCGAACACGCACAGCGAGTCCTCCGGAACGGGCGTCCAGACGACCCGGTTCCGCGAGGAGGCGCGACGGCTGATCCTCGATGCCTGCGGCGGCGATCCGCAACAGCACGTCGTCCTGTTCGCCGGCTCGGGCTCGACCGGGGCGATCGACAAGCTAGTCACGTGCCTGAACCTGCGGCTGCCTGCCGATCTCGATGCCAGGTATCAGCTGCGCGACCGGATCCCGGCCGCCGAGCGCCCGGTCGTGTTCATCGGACCGTACGAGCACCATTCGAACGAACTGCCGTGGCGGGAGTCGATCGCCGACGTGATCGAGATCCCGGAGGACCACGACGGGCGGATCGATCTCCTCGCGCTCGAGCACGCGCTGGAGGAGCACGCCGCGCGGCCGGTGAAGATCGGCAGCTTCTCGGCCGCCTCCAACGTGACCGGCATCCTTTCGGATACGCGCTCGATCTCGGTGCTCCTGCACCGCTTCGGGGCGCTGTCGTTCTGGGACTTCGCGGCTGCCGCGCCCTACGTCGAGGTCGAGATGGCGCCCCACCGTCCGGGCGAGGACGTCGACCTCGACTTCAAGGACGCGATCTTCCTGTCGCCCCACAAGTTCATCGGTGGGCCGGGCACGCCGGGGGTCCTGGTGGCTCGTCGCGACCTGTTCCACAACACCGTTCCGAGCGTTCCGGGCGGCGGCACCGTCGAGTACGTGAATCCGCTCGAGCACGTCTACCTGCAGGACATCGAACGTCGGGAGGAGGGCGGAACACCCGACATCGTGGGCTCGATCCGCGCAGGACTCGTCTTCCGGCTGAAGGACGCGGTCGGGACGGAGGCGATCCGCGAACGCGAGGAGTCGTTCACGCATCGGGCGCTGCACCGCTGGGAAGCGAACCCCGGTATCCAGGTCCTCGGCAGTCACGACCTGCCGCGGCTCTCGATCGTCTCGTTCGTCGTTCGGCACGAGGGCCGGTACCTGCACCACAACTTCGTGGTGGCGTTGCTGAACGACTTGTTCGGCATCCAGGCACGGGGCGGATGCTCGTGCGCCGGCCCGTACGGGCACCGGTTGCTCGGCATCGACATCACCACATCGCACGAGTTCCAGGAGCAGATCGCGCTCGGGTGCGAGGGCATCAAGCCCGGCTGGGTCCGCGTGAACCTCACGTATTTCCTGTCCGAGGCGGTGTTCTCGTTCGTCCTGGAAGCCGTGGATCTGGTGGCCACCGAGGGCTGGAAGCTCCTGCCGTGGTACCGGTTCGACGCCGTGAGCGGCCTGTGGCACCACGTCGGGGGCGTACCGGAACCACCCATGACGCTCGAGTCGGTCTCGTTCGGGGTCGACGGGCTCAACGCGGACACCCACCGCCACCACGAGCAGGAGCCTGCGCTGCAGCGCTACCTGGCCGAGGCGCGGGCGCTGCTGGTGGATCTGCCTGCGCCGCCGCCCGGGCAAGGGCCGGAGGGCCCGATCGGGGAGACGTTCGAGCGGCTGCGGTGGTTCTGGCTCCCGGGGGAGCTCGCGACCGAGCGCTGAGCCCCCGTTCAGTCCCACCCCCCGTCCTGCCGATGACCTACGCGGGATGGAGGTTTCCGCGTTCCAGTCATCCGCCGCGAACATCTCGCGCGTTTCGTCCGATGGGAAGGGTGATGAGCCCGACGGGCGAGCGCACGAACGTGCCCTCGTCGCGCGAGCCAAGGACGGAGACCGAGATGCGTTCGGAGCGCTCTACCGGGAGCACGTGGGCGCCGTCGCGCGCCTCGTGCGGTTCCGTCTGGGACGCGAGGACGAGGACGCCGTCTCCGAGGTCTTCCTCCGTGCGTGGCGTGGCCTCGCCACGTACCGCGACACGGGTGTCCCGTTCGCGGCGTGGCTCTACGGGATCGCGCGGCATGTCGCCGTCGATGCACTCCGTGCGTCGGTCCGCACCGAGCCGCG
Source organism: Actinomycetota bacterium (assembly GCA_035287005.1). Taxonomy (GTDB): domain Bacteria; phylum Actinomycetota; class UBA4738; order UBA4738; family HRBIN12; genus AC-51. Next base: position 4,521 of record DATECH010000014.1, read on the forward strand.
AGCGGAGCTTCCGGATGTCGAGGTTGAGCCGATGACCGCCGAACTCATGACGCTGCACGACGCGATCGAGCAGCTGCCGACCGAACAGCGCCAGGTGATCGAGCTGAAGTACCTCGTGGGCATGTCGAACGCGGAGGTTGCCGCCGCGATGGATGCATCGCCGGGAGCGATCAACGCGAAGCAGTGGCGGGCGCTGAAGGCGCTCGCGGACGTGTTGGAGGAGCGGTCATGACGCTCCAGCCGGATCCGGCCGCCGTGATGGTCCACGAACGGCTCGAGCGAGCCGTCGCGGGGATGCCGACGCCCGACGTCGAGGCCGGCTGGGCCGCGCTGGCGGCGCAACTCGAGGCCCCGCTCGCGCCGGTCGTGCCGCTGCGCCGACCGTCGCGTGGGCGAACCGTGGCGCTGGCGGTGGCCGCCGCGATGATGCTCGCCGGCAGCGCCTTCGCCGCCGTGGCGCACTTCGGAGACGGACGCGCGACCCACATCGAGCCGGTCGCGACGCCCGTGGATGCGCCGGTGACCGGGCCGCATGCCCATGCGCCGTTCACCGGTCCGCCCCACACGGGGCCCACGGCGGACCACGATCGGACCGACGGAGGTTCTTCTGCCACGGGCGGCGACGGCTCGGACTCGGGCGCGAGCGATGACGGCACGTCGGCGAGCTCTGGGGACGACGGCGACGGATCCGCCAAGCCCGGCGACGATCCGAACGATCGCGACCAGGGGACCGGCAACGACGGCGAGCATGAGGATCACGGGGGCGGCAACGACGGCGCCGAGGACTCCTCGCACAGCGGTTCCGAGCACTGAGGCCCGCGAGTAGATTATTTCGGCGCCCCCGCGTACATCCTGGTCTCCTCGCCCGATGGGAAGGGTGACAACGCCAGGACATCCAACCCCATCCCCCCTCGGCGACGGGAGCTGGTCTCCAACCTTCGCGCCCCCGCCATGGACCTGGCTGCATCGGAAGGGCCGGCCTTTGGGCCGGCCCTTCCGCGTGTCAGGCCCGGGTCGCGCGCCCCGGAACGCCGTGATGCCGCGGACCCAGCCGGCGTCCGCCTTGCTGCCCCCCAAGTTCCCGAGCACAAGCGCTAGGACGAACGCGAGGACGTAGTTGTCGTACCCCTCGAAGAAGGTGGCCGATGAGAGCAGGACGAGCAGCCCGCGCCGATATCGGGCGTCGCGGTCCGTTACCGCCCGAGATCCCCGGCGAGCGCGCGGGCGGCGGCCACCTGCTCCGCGAGGCGCAACCGGAGTCGCTCCTTCAGATCGACGACGTCGGCCTCGCTGGTCGCCTCGCCGTCGGGCAGGAGTGGGGGGCCGAACACGATGGCAAGCCGAGGCCGGCGCCACAATCGTGCCCAGACGATGCCCGTGCGGGGCCAGCGGTCCTGCGTCCCGCAGAGGCCGACCGGGACGATCGGCACGCCGGTCGGCAACGCGAGACGGGCCACCCCACTTCGGATGCGTTGCAGGTCCCCACGCGGCTCGGGGTTCACCTCACCCTCGGGGGCGATCGCCAGCATCGCGCCGCCATGCAGCGACGCAAGGGCCGTGTCGAGCGCGTTCGCATCGCCTGCACCGCGGTGGATCGGGATCTGGTCGAACGTGCGAAGCACCCATCCGAAGAAGAACTTCCGGAAGAACTCGGCCGCCACGAGGAACCGGGTCTCGCGCCTCGTGCGACGGCTCAGCTCGATCGCCAGCGCCGGCCCGTCGAGCGCGCTGACGTGATTGAAGGCGACGATCGCCGGGCCCCGGGCCGGTACATGCTCGATCCCGACCACGCGAGCGCGGAAGAGCAGATGCACGAGCGGCGTGACGATCGGCAAGCCGAAACGCCACCACGGGTTCAGTTCGCCTGCCGCCACGGGGCGATGCTACGCTGCTATGGCTCGACGCGTCCGTCAGTCGAATCGGATCACCGTGCGGATCACCTCGCCGGCGAGCATCGCACGGAACGCCTCGGAGATCGCGGCGTCGGTGAACGCGGCCTCCACGGTGACCAGGGCGCCGAGGTCCAGCCGACCCTCGGCGTCGTCGCGGATCCAGGCGTGGAAGTCCTCCCGGAGCGGATCGCCGCCATCGGTCACCTTGAGCGTGGCCTTCGTCGGATACGCCGCCCCGGGCGTGGCTTCACCCCAGTCCAGGGTGATGGTGCTATCGGGGGCGGGCACGCCGATCGCGACCGCGGTGCCGGCTCGTGCGAGCATGGCCACCGCCTGGGGGACGACGCCGGCGACGCCCGTCGCCTCGAGCGCTACGTCCACGCCTACCCCGGTGAGCTCGCGCACCGTCGCGACGACATCGCGGATGCCGGCGTCCACGACGTCGGTGGCGCCGAGCGCCCGCGCGGCGTCGAACTTGGCCGGGACGCGGTCGATCGCGATCACGCGTGAGGCGCCGGCGAGCCTGGCGCCCTGGAGCGCTGCCAGCCCGATGCCGCCCAGCCCGATGACGGCCACCGTGTCGCCCGAACGTACCGGGGCGGTGTTGACGGCCGCACCGATCCCGGTGGAAGCGCCACAGCCGAGCAGGCAGATCCGCGAGAGATCCGCACCCGGCGGGACCGCGATCGCCTGCGCCGCATGCACGACCGTGTGCGTGGCGAGCGAACCGATCGACAGCGTCCCGACCAGCCGGTCGCCGCCCGTCGTGTGGAGGCGTGGTGGCTGGTCCCACGCGTGGTCGCACCGGCGCGGGCGGCCTCGGGTGCATGGCGTGCAGGTTCCGCAGGGAACCGCCCAGGCGAGCAGGACGGGGTCACCGGGGGCCACGTGGTCGACGCCGTCGCCGATCTCCTGCACGATCCCGGCGCCTTCGTGCCCGAGCAGCATGGGGAAGGGCGCCCCCCAGTTGCCGTGTTCCATCGCCCACAGATCCGAGTGGCACACGCCGTTGGCGACCACCCGAACCGACACCTCGTGGGGACCGGGCTCGCCGACCTCGATCGGTTCGATCCGGGCAGGGGTCCCCGGGCGGTGCACCACCACCCCTCGCGCCTCGCGCAACCTGCCCTCCTCCGTGGTTCACGGTCCAAGCGCATGCTAGCGTCCGCCCGATGGACGTACTGGGCCTGCGTGACCTGGCTGCCGCACGCCTCGACGAATATCTCGTCGAGCTGGAGGCCATGGTCAACATCGATTGTGGTTCGTATTCACCCCACGGCGTGAATCAGGTCGTCGATCGCTGCGAGCGGCGGTTCCGAACCTTCGGATGGGATATCGACCGACGGCCGCACACCCCCGTCGAGGACGAGCCGCAGCTCGGTGACCTGCTCGTCGGTCGTCTGCAGGGAGCCGGCGGGCCCCGCGTGCTGTTGGTCGGGCATACGGACACGGTGTTCGACGACGGGACGGTGGCGCAGCGTCCCTTCCGGATCGACGGCTCGATCGCGCGTGGTCCCGGCGTGTCCGACATGAAGGCCGGACTGCTCGCCGGGTTCTTCGCCACGCACGCGTTGCAGGATGCGGGGGTCGACTCCTTCGGGCACATCACCTACGTGTGCAATCCGGACGAGGAGATCGGCTCGACGTTCTCGGGATCGGTCATCCGCGAGCTCGCTCCCGAGCACGACGTGGCCTATGTGCTGGAAGGAGCGCGTGCGAACGGCGACATCGTGTCGGCGCGAAAGGGCGTGACCGACTACGAGGTGATCGTGTACGGACGCGCGGCGCACGCGGGTGTCGAGCCCGAGAAGGGCCGCAATGCGATCGCACAAGCCGCGTTGCTCGTGACCGAGTTGCAGGCGCTCAACGGTCGATGGCCCGCAACGACGGTCAACGTCGGCACGGTCCACGGCGGCACCCGCACCAACGTCGTGCCGGCTCGATGCGTCGTGGAGGTCGATCTGCGGGCTCCCGAGCGCGGCACCCTCGAGGCGGCGGAGCGGGAGATCGAGCGTATCTGCGCCACCCCGACGATGCCGGACACGTCGGTCGAGGTCCGCAGGCACGCCTGGCACCGGCCGATGGAGAAGACGCCGGCGGTCGCCTCGCTGGTCGACCGCGCCCGCGCGCTCGCAGACACGCTCGGATTCGACCTGCGGGATGCCGCGACCGGCGGCGCGTCGGACGCGAACACGATCGCCGCGGCGGGCACCCCCGTGATCGACGGACTCGGGCCGGTCGGCGGTGACGATCATGCGCCCCCCGAGTGGCTCGACCTCGACAGCGTGGTGCCGCGTACGGCCTTGCTCGCCGGCCTGATCGGATCGGCATGAGCGAACGGGACGGCTGGCTCGACGATCTGCACCCCGAGGCCTACCGGACGCTGGTCGAGGGCGCGCCGGCCATCCTGTACATCGACCGCCCGGACGAGCTGTCGACCAACCTCTACACGAGCCCCCAGATCGAGCCGATCCTCGGGTTCACGGTCGAGGAGTGGATCGCCGATCCGGAGCTCTGGCGCACGCAGCTCCACCCTGATGACCGCGAGCGCGCACTCGAGACGCACCGTCAGTCCAACACGAGCGGGAGCCAGTACATCGACGAGTACCGCATCCGGACCAAGGACGGGCGCACCTTGTGGATCCGCGACGAAGCCTGGCCCGTGCTCGCCGACGATGGATCGGTCCTGTTCTGGCGCGGGGTGATGCTCGACATCACCGATCGCAAGGAAGCCGAGGACAAGCTGCGCTGGAGCCTCGACGTGCTGCGCCGCACGTTGCAGCAGCGTCGCGAGCTCGCCCAGCGCCTGCAGCACGCGCAGGAGGTCGAGAGACGGCAGATCGCCGCCGACATCCACGACGACCCGATCCAGGTGATGAGCGCGGTCGACATGCGCCTGCAGATGCTGCTGGAGTTCCCCGACTCGATCACGGCCGAGGCGATCGGCGACATCGAGCACGAGGTCGCCGAGGCGATCGAACGACTGCGATCGCTGTTGTTCGAGTTGCGGCCGTCCGCGCTCGATCGTGACGGGCTGGTGGCGGCGCTGCGCCTGTATGCCGACCACACCGCCAAGACCACTGCATGGTCGGTCGAGGTCCGGGATGAGTTGTCGTCCGAGCCGGATGCAGACGTCGCGGCACTGCTGTACCGCATCGCCCAGGAGGCGATGGTGAACGTGCGGAAGCACGCCGGCGCCGCCTCCCTCCGCATCGAGGTCGCCGAGGCAGCCGAAGGCATCATCGTTCGCGTCGTGGACGACGGCGTGGGATTCACGCCGGATCTGCATGCGGCGCCGGAGCCGGGCCACCTCGGCTTGTCCACGATGGTGGAGCGGTCGGAGCTCGCAGGTGGATGGACCCGCGTCGTCAGCGCTCCGGGAACCGGCACGACCGTGGAGTGCTGGCTGCCGGTCGACGCTGCCAGCGGCGATCCGGACCTCGCCAGGTTGTCGCCGCAACCCCCGGCTGCGCGTGGGACGTGAGCCCCGCTACGCCTCGACGGTGGTCATCGATGCATCGATCGCGAGCCCGGTCGTCGGGTCGAAGAAGTGGAACCGCGATGGGTCGAGCGTGAGGCCGATCTCCGCCCCTGGGGCACAGGTCGTCCGCGCGTCGACCCGAGCGCAGAACATGCAGGTCGGGCGCTCTTCCGCCATGAGCAGGATCTCCTCCGCCTGTTCGTCGGCGGCCGCGCGCAGCTCCTCGGTCGCCACGGGCGGTGCGTCGATGCGGAAGATCACGTTCACCTCCGAGCCGAGCTCCTCGGTGACGTCCACTTGGACATCGATCACCGGCAGGTCCTCGCCGCGCCACAGCGAGCTGTCTTCGATGTCGGATGGGCGGATACCCAAGATCACGGTGCGCCCGTCGTAGGCGCGAAGGACGCCGGGTCGGATCGGGATGTCGAAGTCGGCGAATCGGACGCGATCGCCGTGCACTGCTGCTTCCACCAGGTTCATCGGGGGCGAACCGATGAACGCGGCGACGAACAGGTTCGCGGGGTGGTTGTACAGGTTGTGCGGGGTGTCGACCTGCTGCAGGATCCCATCGCGCATCACGGCGACTCGCGTGCCGAGGGTCATCGCCTCGACCTGGTCGTGGGTGACGTACACCGTGGTCGTGCCGAGACGCTCGTGCAGCCGCTGGAGCTCGGCCCGCATGTGGACGCGCAGCTTCGCGTCGAGGTTCGACAGGGGTTCGTCCATCAAGAACGCCTTCGGCTCGCGGACCATCGCGCGGCCGATCGCCACCCGTTGGCGCTGCCCCCCGGACAGCTCCGAGGGCCGGCGATGCATGAGCTCGCCCAGCCCGAGGATGTCCGCGGCGTCGCGGACGCGAGCGAGTCGATCCTCCTTCGGCATGTGGCGCAGCTTCAGGCCGAAGCCGAGGTTCTGTTCGACCGTCATGTGCGGATACAGCGCATAGTTCTGAAAGACCATCGCGATGTCGCGCCTCTTGGGCTCGAGGTCCGTCACCTGCTCCCCGCCGACGAAGACCTCGCCCGCAGTGACCTCCTCGAGCCCCGCGAGCATCCGCAGGACGGTGGACTTCCCGCACCCCGACGGGCCCACCAGCACCATGAACTCGCCGTCGTCGACCTGGAGCGATACGTGGTTCACGGCGATCACATCGCCGAACACCTTCGTCACACCGTCCAACACGATCTGGGCCATCAACGCTCCTTCCGGGCGCGAGTCTGCGTGGCCAGCCGCGCGTGGGTCAAGCCTGCGCGCGTCCGGGCGTGGGCGGCGCGAGTGGCGCCGAGGACGTCGAGGCCCAGCATCGCGGCACCGACGACCGGTGGAGCAGCGAGCAGCACGATCCGCGCCGCGGGCGCCACGGCATGCAGGCCCGCCTCGATTCGCTCGAAGAACGGCGCCCACTCGTTGCGGAAGATCCCGCCACCGAGCACGACGTCGGGATCGAGCTGTTGCATCCGAAGCTTGCGGATCGCCGCCGTGGCCATGAGCACGATCTCGTCGGCTTGACGCTCAACGAGCGCCGTCGCGACGGCGTCATCGGCCGCCGCCTCGGCGAAGACCGTCGGTGCGAGCTCGGCCAACCGGTCCTCGTCCAACCGACCGGTGTACAGGGCCTCCATGACCTGGCGTGCCGTCCGCAGGTGGAAGTGAGCGGGCACGCTTCGCTGCAAAGAGGTGCGCCGGTCACGTCCGTCTCCGGCCCGGATCGCGTGCCACAGCGCGGCCCCGCCGAGCTCCGACGCCCCGCCCCAGTCACCGCTGACCGGGCCGATCGCGGGAAGCCGGTAGACGCGGCCCTCGGGAGAAACCCCCGTGCAGTTGGTGCCGAAACCACAGACGATGCCGACCCCCCAGTTGCGGTCGGTGCCGGCCCGCAGTACGGCGAACGTGTCGTTGCGAAGGACGTGCTCGTTGACCCAGCGACGCCGCGCGAGCCCCTCGTTGATCCGACGATCGTCGAGTGGGAGGTCGGCGCCTGCCAGGCAGAAGATCCCGACGTCCGCCACGGGCGCGTCGTCGAGATCGCGTCCTGCATCGGCGCACGCTGCGGCAACTGCCCGGTCGATCTGCGCGAAGAACGCGTCGTCACCGGTGTGCTGGTACTCGTCGGCAGCGACCCTGCGGGCACCGAGGACCGTCCCATCCCGGCGCAGCAGCGCGGCGTCGATCTTGGATCCGCCGCCGTCGACCGCGAGCAGCGCCGGTCGGTTCACGGCGGGCGCTCCAACTTGTCGATGGTCACGAACGTGGATCCGTGTGCCCGAAGACCGCCGATCAGGGAGCCGAGCGCGTCCCCGGTGCCGCCCGGCCATGTGTGCAGCAGCACGACGGCGCCGTCGCCGTGGTGTACGGCTCCCGCCACGCCGTCGGTCGCGATCGCGTCGCCCGTGCGCCACGGCTCCCAATCGCTCAGCTCCACGTGCCAGTGGACGTTGCGATAGCCCGCGCGTTCGAGCAGCTCGATGACGCGCGGGTCGTCGTGTCCCGCGCCGAACGGGCACCGGAACCAAGGGCGCGGGTCGGCACCGGTGTGTTCGGTGATCGCCGCCGCTCCGTCGGCGATGTCGGAGCGAACACCGTCGTCGAGCAACAGTGGCAACCGGGCGTGGTAGTGGGAATGGTGTCCGATCAGATGACCGTCATCCGCGATGCGCCGTGCGGCCTCCGGATACGCCTGCGCCCAGCGGCCCTGGACGAAGAACGTGGCCCGGACCTCCCGGTCCCGAAGCGTGTCCAGGATGCGCTCGACGTTGCCCGGCGGGCACGAGGGTCGGTCTGGGTGCTCGGCGTCGAAGGTGAGCGCAACCCGCATCCGGTCACTCACGGGTCGTTACCTTCGCCGCGTGTACGTACGCGCCGGGCTCGCGACCCGCGAGGATCGCCAGCCGCCACGCGAGCAGCTGCGCGGGCACGATCGCCGCCGCCGGCCCGACCAGCCGGTTCAGCGGGCCGATGTCGGTCGCCCCGAGCGACGAGACGCCCGAGGTCACGCTCCATACGGCGGCGCCGAGGCCCCGGAGCTCCTCGCCGATAACCACGTCGAGGTCGTGCGTCTCGGGCTCCGTCGCGATCACCATCGCCGCGAGGTTCGGCCCGGCGAGCTCCAGCGGCCCGTGCCGGAACTGCGCCGTCTGCAGGGACTCCACCGGCATCCCGACGGCTTCCTTCAGGGTGAGCGCGCCCATCTCGGCGGCCGCGCGGGCACCGCCGCGGGCCAGGATCACGGTCGTCGCGCGGCCGCCGTGCCAGGCCACGAGGTCGTCGGCAAGGTCCTCTCGCGCCAGCAGATCGTCGATGGCCGCCGCCGCCATCTCGGCGTCGATCGACATGCGCTCGGCGACCTCCGCTGCGCTCGCCCCCACGATCGCCCGCGCCGTGGCTCCGATCACGACCAGCGCGGCAGCGAAGGTCATCGTGCTCGGGCCCGTCTCGGTGCCGGCCCAGGTCCGCAGGGTCACGTCGGCAGCGCGAGCGAGCGAGCTGGCGGGATCGTTCGTGATGGCGACGATGCGAGGTGCGTCGCCTCGGTGACGGAGCTGCTCGGCGGCGCGCACCGTCTCGGCGCTTTCCCCCGACTGGCTGACGAGTACCAGGTCGTCACCGGCGCCGAGCATCGGCAGGCGGAAGTGCAGGAGCTCGGCGGCGTCCGTCATCACGGCGGCAACCCCGTGACTGGCGAGCATCGTGACCGCCGGGTAACAGGCGTCGTAGGAGCTCCCCATGCCCGCGAACACGAGCGTGCCGCCGCGGCGCTCGGCGCAGGCGGTGAGCTCGCGGGCCTGCGAGGTGAGCCCTTCGGCAGCCCGCCGGAGGGCCTCCGGCTGACCCGAGATCTCGGCGATGAATGGGTCAGGAAAGTTTCCTAACGATTTCACGGCCGGAGTGTACGATGCGATCGCATGGGTGTGAAGGTCGCGGTCGCCGGCGCGGGGAGCACGTATACGCCCGAGCTGGTGGAGGGGTTCGTCACGCGCGGCGATCGCCTGCCCGTCGACGAGCTGACCCTGCTGGACATCGACCCGGAACGCCTGGAGGTCGTCGGCGCGCTCGCGGAGCGCATGATGCGCCGCGCCAGTTGGGGCGGGACCCTGCGTCTCACCGGGGATCGCCGCGAGGCCCTGGCGGGCGCGGACTTCGTGATCGTGCAGCTGCGGGTCGGCGGCAACAAGGCGCGCTTCAAGGACGAGACGATCCCGCTGGAGTTCGACTGCATCGGCCAGGAAACGACCGGCGCCGGCGGGTTCGCCAAGGCGTTGCGCACGGTGCCGGTCGTGCTGGAGCTCGCCGAGCTCACGGGGGAGATCGGCGCGCCGGGGGCGTGGTTCGTCGACTTCACGAACCCGACGGGCTTGGTGACCCAGGCGCTGCTGGATCACGGACACCACGCGCTGGGTCTGTGCAACGTCGCGATCGGATTCCAGCGGGAGTTCGCCGGGCACTTCGACGTCGAGCCGGAGCGTGTGCAGCTGGAGCACGTCGGGCTGAATCACCTCACGTGGGAGCGCGCGGTCTTGGTCGACGGGGTCGACCGGTTGCCGGAACTGCTTGCGAACCCGCCCGAGGAGTTCCGCGACGACGTCGAGGGCACGCCGTTGTCGTTCGCGCGCTCGCTGGGCGCGATCCCCAGTTACTACCTGCACTACTACTACCGGACGGCCGCCGTGCTCGCCGAGCAGCACGCCGGCAGGACCCGTGCGGAGGAAGTGATGGAGATCGAGGCGGGCCTGCTCGAGCTGTACAAGGATCCGACCCTCGACACGAAACCCAAGCTGCTGGAAGAACGTGGGGGCGCGTTCTACTCGGACGCTGCGGCCGCGCTGATCGCGTCACTGCACGCCGGGACCGGCGACGTGCAGGTGGTGAACGTGCGAAACGACGGTGCCATTCCCAACCTCGCTGCCGACGACGTCGTCGAGGTCGCGTGCACGGTCGACCGCGACGGCGCCCATCCGCTGTCGGTCGCGCCGCTGGCGCCCGAGATGCACGGCCTGGTCGCGCACGTCAAGGCCTACGAACGGCTGACGATCCGCGCGGCGATGTCGGGCTCGCGGCAGGACGCGCTGCTGGCGCTCGTCGCCAATCCGCTGATCCCCGACATCGATACCGCCGAGCCACTGCTCGACGCGCTGCTCGAGGTCAACCGGGTACACCTGCCGCGCTTCTTCCCGGAGGGCTAACTGGCCGGCAGCTCGTCCGCGTGCGCCTGGATCTTCGCCAGCGCATCGGCCGCGTCCTGCACTCCCTGCTCGCCGTCCCGGAAGGTGTTCTCCATGAAGTAGACGGACTCACGCAGCCCCGCGGCCTCGGCGACCGGGAACGACATCCGGGTGGGGTCGAGCCGATCCGCGAACTCCACGGCGACCGGGAGGCGCGACAGCGACGGTTGGAACAGCTCGTAGTGGTTCATGGGCGGGTACTGCACCTCGGCCGGGATGCCTTCGGCCTCCATCGCCTCACACACGACCTCGTTGGTGCGCCCGGCGAACGCGTCCGGGTCGATCGCCAACAGGTAGTTGTAGAAGCTCCAACGCGTGATGCGCGCGTCGGCAGGCATCACGCGCACGCCGGGGATCTCGGCGGCGAGGGCCTCCAGGCGCTTGCCCGCGATCGCGCGCTCGGCCTGCTGCGCGGGGAACCGCTTCATCGCGACGACCAGCAGGGCGGCGTTGAGCTCGGACAGCCGGTAGTTCGCCCCGAACGTGTACTCCTTCTCGTCGGGATCCTTGGCCCGCCCGCAATCCACGATCGAGTGCGCGCGGCGCGCCAACGTCTCGTCGTTGGTCAGCAGCGTTCCGCCCTCGCCCGACGTGAGGATCTTCGAGGACTGGTGACTGAACGAGCCGAAGTCGCCGATGCACCCGGCGCCCT
>DATECH010000015.1:0-5248 GCA_035287005.1 Actinomycetota bacterium
AACTGCGGCCCGTCGAGGTCCTGTCCGAAGAGGGGCTCTCGACGATCGAGCACAACGCCGACACGATCCTGGAGACGGTCGGGATCGAGTTCCGCGGCGTGCCCGACGCGCTCGAGCTCCTGAGGGGCGCCGGCTGCGACATCCAGGAGGAGCGGGTCCGCTTCCCGAGCGGGCTCGCTCGCCGGCTGATCCAGGCAACGGCACCGCGCGAGTTCGACCAGCACGCGCGCAACCCCGCCAACACGGTGCACCTCGGCGGGGCTGCGACCGTCCTGGCACCGGCGTACGGCTCCCCGTTCGTGCGCGACCTCGACGGGGGTCGCCGCTACGGCACGATCGAGGACTTCCGCAACTTCGTGAAGCTCGCGTACGCGACCCCGTTCCTGCACCACTCGGGCGGAACGGTCTGCGAGCCCGTCGACCTGCCCGTGAACAAGCGTCACTACGACATGGTCTATGCCCACATGAAGTACTCGGACAAGCCCTTCATGGGTTCGGTCACGCACCCGCTGCGCGCGCGCGACACCGTCGACATGGCGCGGATCCTTTTCGGCGCCGAGGCACTGGAGGAGCGAACCTACATCCTCAGCCTGTGCAACGCGAACAGCCCGCTCGTGTGGGATTCGATCATGCTCGGCGCGGCGAAGGCCTACGCCGAGGCGAACCAGGCCGTGATCATGACCCCCTTCATCCTGGCCGGCGCGATGTCGCCGGCGACGTCGGCGGGCGCCGCCACCCAGACCCTGGCCGAGGCCCTGGCCGGCATGGCCTACGTGCAGCTGGTACGCCCCGGCGCGCCGGTCGTGTTCGGCTCGTTCGCCTCGTCGATGTCGATGCAGTCCGGCGCGCCGACGTTCGGGACGCCCGAGCCCGCGCTCGTGTTGTACGCGCTCGCGGCGTGCGCGCGACGCCTGGGCGTGCCGTTCCGCAGCGGCGGGTCGCTCACGGCATCGAAGATCGCCGACGCGCAGGCGGCCTACGAGAGCGCCAACACCCTGCAGCCGACGATCCTGGCCGGTGTCAACTTCGTGCTTCACGCGGCGGGCTGGCTCGAAGGCGGTCTCGCGATGGGCTACGAGAAGTTCGTGCTCGACGTCGACCAGTGCGGCCAGATGCACGAGTTGGCCAAGGGGATGGACCTGTCGCCCAACGGCCAGGCGCTCGATGCGATCCTCGCGAACGAGCCTGGAACGCACTTCCTCGGCACGGCGCACACGCTCGCCAATTTCGAGACCGCCTTCTACCGGTCGAACACCGCCGACAACAACTCGTTCGAGCAATGGGAGATCGACGGTTCGCTCGACGCGGCTCAGCGAGCCAACGCGATCTGGAAGAAGGCGCTTGCCGAGTACGAGGCGCCCCCATTGGACGAGGCCAAGGACACAGAGCTTCGGGAGTGGATCGACCGTAAGAAGGCCAGCTTCCCCGACTCGAACGCATGACCGGGGGTTCGGGGTCGGTTCACGGCCCGGCGCGCCGATACGGCATCATGACCGTCGGTTCCCAAACGGGATAGGGCCATGAGCTGGATGTTCTGGAAGAAGACGAAGGCCGAACTGACCGAGGATCAGCGGGCTGCGCTGAAGCGGTTGGTCGGCGAGGCGAAGTTCGAGCTGATCCCGCTCGACTCGGTCATGGCCAAGTGTGAGGCGCTGCCCGCCGGCGCAGCCGTGACCGTGACCGCCTCGCCCAGCCACGGCATCGAGAGCACGTTCGACGTGTGCGAGGCGCTGGCCGCGCTCGGCCATGATGTGACGCCGCACCTGTCCGCGCACATGACGAGGGACCGCGGGCACCTGCAGGAGCTCCTCCAGCGGGCACGCGCCGCGAGGATCACGAAGGTCTTCGTCGTCGGCGGGGACGCCAAGGACCGCGGCACGTTCCACGACGGGCTCCACCTGTTGCAGGCGATGGACGAACTCGGCCACCCGTTCACGGAGATCGGCGTACCGAGCTATCCGGAGGGACACCCGGACATCGCCGACGACGCCCTGTTGGAGGCGCTGAAGGACAAGCAGCGCTATGCGACCGCGATGACGACGCAGATGTGTTTCAACCCCGGGGCGGTCGCCACCTGGCTGACTCGGATGCGAGCCGAGGGCATCACGTTGCCGCTGCACCTCGGGGTGCCCGGCGTCGCGGAGCTCAGCAAGCTCATGACCATCAGCGCCCGCATCGGCATCGCCGACTCGGCCCGCTACCTGAAGAAGAACAGGAAGATGGTCGGCCATCTGATGAAGCGGGGGTCGTTCGGGCCGGACACGTTCCTCGAGACGCTGTCGCCCACCCTGGCCGACCCGGCTGCCGACGTGCGGGCGCTGCACGTGTTCACGTTCAACCAGGTGGCCAACACCGCCGATTGGCAACGCCGGATGCTCAACGGCGAACTCGATGCCTGAACGTCGGCTCCGCGTTCAACGGCCGTTGTCTCGTACACTGGTCGCGTGCCCGATAGCTATGGCAAGCGCGCGCGTCGCGATGCGAACGCGAAGAAGCAGGCCGCTCGTGAGGAGCGGCGCCTTGAGCGTGCCCAGCGCAACAAGGACCGTGAGGCCGGGCTGATCGAGAAGGGCGTGCCCATCGGTCCTGCGGAGCAGGCGGAGTTCCTCCCCGACGCCGAAGAGCTCGCGAAGATGGACAAAGAGATCGCCGCCACCGAGTAGCGGGGATCCTCAGCGGGCCGCGAGCAGCCGGTCGATCACGTAGTTGGCGAACGACGGACGAACGAACATCCTCGTCGCCCCGGGAAGCTCCTGCAGGATGACCTGTGCTCGAGCGAACAGCGTCTGCGCGCACGCGCCTGGGAGCCATCCGCCGCGCGGGTCGAGGTCGAGCGAGCAGCCCGAGGCCAGCAGCGCGTAGCGGTCGTCTGCTCGCAGCTCGAGCACGGCTCGGTTCTCGCTGACATCGACGACCGCGTAGTGCGCCTGCGCGAGGGCTGCCTCCAACTTCTCGACCGACGACTGACTCGTGCCGGGCACCCCGACGACCAACCACTCGTCGGGACCGAGCCACAGTACGCCGCGACCCATGTCGCCCGCGACGGTGTTGGGAACGAGGGGGAACCCCAGCCGGACGGCGTCCTCGGGTCCGCAGCGCACATCGATCTGTGCGAGGAACGGTACTTCGACCGCCACGAGGGCGGCGAGATCCGCTGTGCGCGCCGCCAGCGGCGAGCGGGGCTCAGCCATCCCGCCTCGCCCCCTCGGGGTCATAGAAGATCGGGTCGGTGACGGTGCACGGCATCGTGCGATCCCCCAGCACGGCATGGACGCCGCCGCCGCGTCGAGCGCGCCCCCCTTCGACGAGTGCGAGCGCGATGCTGCGTCCCATCGCCGCGCTCGCGTACGACGACGTGACCCAGCCCAGCATGTCCACTGGCGCTTGCGGGCTCTCGGCCGTTGCGACGATCTGCGCCCCTTCCGCCAGTACGACCCCAGGTTCCTCGGTCAGCAGGCCCACCAGATGCTTGCGGTCGTCGCGCACGGTGTCGCTGCGCACGAGCGAGCGCTTGCCCACGAAGTCGCCCTTGCCCGGGTTCACGATCCAGCCCATCCCGAGGTCATCGGGGGTCTGCGTGCCGTCGGTCTCCTGCCCGACGATGACGTAGCCCTTCTCGGCGCGCAGCACGTGCATCGCCTCGGTGCCGTAGGGCGTGATGCCGAACGGCTCGCCTGCGGCCATGACCGACTCCCAGACGTGCTGCGCGTGCCACGGGGAGACGTGCAGCTCGTAGGACAGCTCGCCGGTGAAGCTGATCCGGCACATCCGCACGGGAACGCCCGCCACGTGCCCGTTCCGCAGGCGCATGAACCCGAACACCCTGTTGCCGAGGTCGATGTCGGTGCCCACGGTCGCCACCACGTCGCGCGCCAGAGGTCCGCCGACCGCGACCACCGACCACTGCTCGGTCACGCTCGTGCAGTACACGTTCAGGTCGGTCCACTCGGTCTGGAGCCACTCCTCGAAGCGGTCCAGCACCGCGGCGGCGCCGCCCGTCGTGGTGGTCACGACGTAGCGGTCGTCGGCCAGGCGCATCGCGACCCCGTCGTCGAACACCATCCCGTCCAGGCCCAGCATCAGGCCGTACCGGATCGACCCGACGGCGAGGTTCGACATGCGGTTCGTGTACATCCGGTCCAAGAACACGCCCGCGTCGGGGCCGCACACGTCGATCTTGCCCAACGTGCTGGCATCGAGCACGCCCACCCCGGTGCGCACCGCCCTGCACTCGCGCGCGACTGCGGCGTCCATGTCCTCGTCTTCGCGCGGGAAGTAGCGGGGGCGTTTCC
The DNA here is from genome assembly GCA_035287005.1 of Actinomycetota bacterium. Classification (GTDB taxonomy): domain Bacteria; phylum Actinomycetota; class UBA4738; order UBA4738; family HRBIN12; genus AC-51. The sequence goes on from DATECH010000015.1 coordinate 4,293, forward strand.
AGTGGCCGACGTTCTCGTCGACGGCGCCGTGTGCGTCGTGCCACTCGTGGATCGGCGTCACGCGGATCGGATCGAGCAGCAGCCCGCCGTCGACGCCTGCCAGTGCCGAGAACGGGATCGGCGTGTACGGCGGGCGCGCGTTCGTCGGGCCCTGCGCGCCGGGCGCCCAGCCGAGCAACCGGTTCACGACCTCGGCGGTCAGGACACCGCTCGTGCGCCCCTGGTCGATCGTGGTGCCGATGTAGGTCGCACGCTTCACGTGCTCGGCGCTCGTCAGCCCGCCCGCCACGGCGACCGCGACGTCGGCGACCGTCTGATCGCGTTGCGGTTCGACGTACTTCTCGGCGTCGTCGCCGTCGTCGATCACCCAGATCGGGAACGCGGCCGGCACGTCGCCGGCGGCCGCACCCACGACGTGCAGCCATGACGGCCCGGTGCCGTCGTGGACGAAACACGACTTGGCGTCATCGTAGGTGAGCCCGATCCCCATCCCGCGTGCGAGCTGGACCGTCGGGTTCCAGCCGCCGCTGACCGCCAGCACGTCGGCGGGCACGGTCGAGCGGTATCCGTCGGCACCCCGGATCGTGACCTCGCGCAGGCTGGGATCGCCCGCGGTGGCGACCACCTGGACGTTGGTGTGCACCTCGATACCGGCGGCGCGCAGCCGCTCGCTCGCCTTCCCCACCTTCGGGGAGGGGTCGATCACCGTCACCTCCGCGCCCGCGGCCGACAGGGCTTCGGCGGTCTCGTGACCCGCGTGATTCGTGGAGAACACGACGACGTGGCGGCCGACCAGCACGCCGAACCGCTCCAGGTAGACCCGGGCGGCCGAGGCGAGCATCACCCCGGGGCGGTCATTGCCGGCGAATGCGAGCGGCCGTTCGTGTGCGCCGGCGGCCAGGATCACACGGCCGGCCCGCACGTGATGGATGACGTCGAGCGCGCCCTCGCGCTGG
>DATECH010000016.1:0-10015 GCA_035287005.1 Actinomycetota bacterium
CCGTGGCGCGAGCCGACCTGCTCGGGCCCCATCGGGTGCAGGAAGGGGACGTGCTGATCGGCCTGCCCTCCAGCGGCCTGCATGCCAACGGCTATTCGCTCGTGCGGCGGGTGCTGCTCGACGGGCGCCCGCTCGACGCGACGGTGCCCGAGCTCGGTCGCTCGCTCGCCGACGAGCTGCTCGAGCCGTGTGCGATCCACGCGCCGAAGGTCCTTCGTCTGCACCGCGAGGGCTCGCTGCACGCCGCCGCCCACATCACGGGCGGTGGCTTCATCGAGAACGTCCCCCGCATGCTCCCCGACGGGCTCGGTGCGCGGATCGACCGCGGCAGCTGGCGGGAGCATCCGATCTTCGGCCTGCTGCAGCGTGAGGCAGGTCTCACGGACGCGGACCTGTTCGCCACGTTCAACATGGGTCTCGGGATGGTGCTCGCGGTGGCTCCCGAGCACGCCGACGAGGTCGCCGCACACGGGCCGATCGTCGGAGTCGTGGAGGCCGGGCCCGGTGTCCGGATCGTCGGGAGCACCACCCGAGGTGACTAGGCGCGGCTCACCCGCGTGACCTCCCCGTAACTAGCCCTTGGACGCATGCGGTGACGACTCCGAGAAGCCGTAGCTATCGGGGATGGATGCCAACCAACTGCCGAGCGTTCTGGTCGTGGACGACGAGCCCCAGGTCGTGTGGGTCCTGGAGTTCAGCCTCCAGGGGTTCGGCTATTCCACGCTGTCCGCCCACGATGGGATGGAGGCGCTGGACCAGATCCGCCGTCACCACCCCGAGTTGATGGTGCTCGACGTGATGATGCCGCGCATGGATGGGTGGTCCGTCCTCGAGGAGCTCGCCAAGCTCCCGCGGGAGGAGCGCCCGCGCATCGTGATGGTTACCGCGCTGGCATCGGCGATGGACCGCGCCCGCGCCGAGCGTCTGGGTGCCGATGCCTTCGTCCCGAAGCCCTTCGACATGGACCATCTGGTCGGGGTGCTGCAGGGCTTCGAGCTAGCTTCCTGACGCGCTGGTAGCGTCAAGTGGTGACCACGTCCCCGGATACCTCCGTTGTCGCTACCCTGCGGACTCTGTGGCCTTCGACCTTCCCCGATCTGAAGCTCACCGCACCCAAGCTGTTGCTCTCCAGCGACGAGTACGACACGTGGCGGGTGCGCGACATCGTGGTGAAGTTCCCCAAGACCCCCGACGACGCCGCGAAGCTTGAGCGGGCGGCCGGACTCGGGGATGCGCTGATCGACAAGATCGGTCCCGTGGTCCCCGCGGTGGTCGCGGTGGGCAGAGTCTCGAAGCAGTATCCGTGGAAGGCCGTCGCGTTCGAGCTCGCTCGTGGCCGCCCGGGACAGGAGCCCGAGGGGCCGATGATCCGCCCGAAGCCGTGGGCGCGCACCGCGCTCGCGAAGCATATCGCCGACATCCTGACCAAGCTGCATTCGATGCCGGTGTCCAAAGCCCGCGCCGCCGGGGTTCGGCCACGGTCGATCGACCTCGACACGGGCATCGACGTGGGGGAGGGGGCGATCGGCTGGGCTCGGAAGGTTGCGGGCGACGCGGTGGATTCGTTCCTGATCTCCCCGCTGCCCGCAACGGCCGGCAACGCCAGCAAGGGAGTCGTGTGCCACGCCGACCTCAAGGGCGAGCACATCTTCGTCAGCGAGGATGGGACGCGGGTCACCGCGCTGATCGATTGGGCCGACATGGTGATCGCGGATCCCGCGGTCGATCTTGCCGGCCTGGTGTTGTGGCTCGGACCGGCGTTCGCGCGCGAGGTCGCGAGCGCCTACCGGGGGCCCGCCATCGACGAAGGGACCGCCGATCGCGCGACGTTTCTGGCTCGCGTCGGGCTCCTGCACTACTGCGAAGCGGTGCTGGAGGGTCGCGAGCAGGGCTCGCCTGCCATCATCCGGCCGCAGCTCGCCGCCGCGTTCAGTGACTGAAGCGCTGGTGCTCCTTCGGCACGACGGTCGTGCCGACCGCCTTCAATGTGAGGATCGGCTCGTCGAGGAACTCCGCAGCCGACTCGCTGACGTCGGTGCGGGCGGCGCCGATCTTGTGGATCTCGAACTCGCAGCGGCGGCTGGAGTTGCCGACGCTGACGATCCGGCCGCGTGCCTCGATCCAGTCGCCGGCGTACAGCGGCGCCAGGAACTCCACGGACTCGTAGGCGCGGAACAAGCCCTCGTCGCCGTCGTAGCGCATCGCGAGCTCGGTGATCAGGTCCCCGACGATCTTCAGCTGCGTCGCGCCCGCGACGAGGTTGCCGCCGTAATGCGCGTCCTCTTGGCCGAGACGCAGTCGGATCAGCGCGGTTGGCAGTTCGCTCACGATGGGATCACCTTTCCGAATCGGACGCCGCGAGCCGGAACGCGCGCCTCGGTGCCGTCCTTCTTGCGCACGAAGTAGGTCTGGGCCGCCTCGTCCCACCGCTCGAACACGCCGACGGCCTCGCTCGTGAAGCCGTTGGGCAGTTCGAATTGGAACGTGACGCGCTTGCCGAGGTCCTCGAGCGTGACGAGATTCTGGCCCTTCATCAGGCCGGTCAGGGTACTAGAGGGTGAGCACGGCTTCGGCGGCCAACCGGAACAGGAGTTCCCGGCCCTCCACGTGCTCGTCCCATCCGCGACCGTCCCACCCATCGCCGGAGAGATCGTCGCCCGCGTAGAGCAGCTGGCCGAACGTCACCGAGCGGAACGTGGCCACGGCGAAGAACGCCGCGGCCTCCATCTCGACGGTGAGGCATCCTTCGGCGGCACGCCGTTCGACCTTCGCGCGCGTCTCGCGGTACAGCGCGTCGGTGGTCCACGTCGCGCCCTCCACGAAAGGGACCCCATGGCGCTGCAGGGTCGCCCGGATCGCCGCGACCGCGTCCGGGGAGGGTGCGACGGTCCGGCTCGGCGCCATGTAGTGGTAGCTCGTGCCCTCGTCACGGATCGCCGACGTCGGCACGATGACGTGGCCGAGCGTCAACTCGGGTACGAGCACGCCGGCACCGCCGCAAGCCATGAAGGCGCGGCAGCCGCGGGCGATCAGCTCCTCCAGAAACCCTGCGGCGAGCGGGGCGCCGACGCCGGGGTGGACGAGCGCGAGACGGGAGCCGTCGATCTCCAGCTCGTACACGGGGTTGTGCCCGATCTCGCTGATCAACACATCGATCTGTCGGCCGCCGTGGCGCTCCACGACGTCTTGGATCACGTCCTGGAAGAAGCACAGGACGACGTGTTCGGGGATGTCGATCGGATCGACGACCTCGTTCGGTTCGATCACCGCGGTCGGCGTCGGGTCGAACTCGAGGATCGGGGCGTCGTCGCGGCTCATCGCGCGAACCTAACGAAGCTTGGCGATCGTGCCGGCGGGCGGTGTGGGATACGAGTCGGGGTGGGCGGCCCACGCGAGGATCTCGAGCCCGTCGACCAGACGCGGGCCTGGCCGGGAGAAGAACGACGTCGCATCGACCGCGTAGACGTTGCCGTTGCGCGCCGCGGGCGTATCGGCGAACTCCGGCTGGTTCAGGAACGTTCGGGCCTCGTCCTCGGCCTCCTCCAGATAGAAGCCGCAGGGCATGAACACGATGACCTCGGGCAGCGCGTCGCGAACCTCGTGCCAGGCGGTCTCACGGCTCGGCTGTCCGTCCTCGGCCAGGATCGGCGTGCCGCCGACCGCCGTGATCATGCCGGGAAGCCAGTGGCCGGCGGAAAAGGGCGGGTCCGACCACTCGAGCGCGAACACGCTGACGGACGGCAATCGCTTGGCGGTCTCCTTCACGGCGGCGATGCGCTGGCGGAGCGACGCCATCAGCTGGTTCGCCTTCTCCTCGCGGTCGAGCGCCGCGCCGACGGTGCCGATCGTGGCGATGACCTCATCGAGGGTGTTTGGGTCCAGCGAGAGCACGGTCGTACCGGGCAGGCCGATCTGATCGAGGGCCTGCTGTACCTGGCCGCTCGGCACGGCGCACACGCGGCAGAGGTCCTGCGTGAGGATCATGCCGGGCTGTTCGCGCCGCAGCAGGTCGACGTCGAGTTGGTACAGGGGTTCCTGGGCGCCCATCTTCGCGCGAACCGCGTCGTCGATCTCGCGCGGCGTCTGCAGATGGCCCTGCGACAAGGCGCTACGACTGATCACGGGTTTCGTGACCGCGGCCGGCGGGTAGTCGCATTCGTCGGTCACGCCGACCAGGTCGTCGCCCAACCCCAGCGCGTACACGATCTCGGTGGCAGACGGCAGCAACGAGGCGATCTTCATCGAGGCAGCTCCCCCAGGCGTTCGGCCGACTGTAGCAGCGCCACCAGGTCGGTCAGGGCGCGTCCGGCCGCTGCGCCGTCGAGCACGCGGTGATCGAACGTGAGCGAGATCGTGGCCGCCGGCCGGGCAACCACGGCATCGTCGACCACCAGCGCGCGGTCCTGGATGACCCCGAAGGCGAGCGTGACCGACGTGCCCGGCGACAAGATCGGCGTGCCCGCCTCGGAGCCGTAGGAGCCTGTGTTGCTGACCGCGATCGTGGCGCCGGTCAGATCCTCGGGAGCGAGGGAGCCCGAGCGTGCGGCCTCGGCCAGCCGACCGATGTCCTCGGCGATCTCGGCGAGCGTCTTCGTGTCGGCGTCATGCAGCACCGGCACGACCAGGCCACGATCGGTGTCGACCGCGAGCCCGACGCTCACCTCGGGGCGCGGCAGCAGTTGATCGCCGCCCCACACCGCGGTGAGCAACGGATGCTGGCTTGCGGTGCGGGCAACCGCCGCGAGGACGATCGGCAGCGGTGAGATGCCGACCTCCACGCGGAACGCCTGCAGCGCTGAGCAGTCGACGGTGCGAAACGTCGTCACCTGGGGGATCGCCGCCTGCCGCTCGAGGTTCACCGCGATCACACGCCGAGTCGGGGCTGTAACGCCCCCGCCTCCATCGCTCGAAGCCCGAACGTCCTCCTCGGTGACACGCCCGTCCGGCCCGGTGCCCGCGACAGTGTCGAGGACGATGCCGAGAGACTTGGCGAGCTTCCGCACAGGCGGTGTCGCGCGCGGGGCCGAGTCGCCGGCCGCATGAGGGGTCGGCGGAAGTCCGAGACCATCTGGACTGAGCGAGCGAACGCGAGCGAGGGAAGCGGTCTCGGGCTCCGCGGGCCCCGTCCCCGAACCCGACACCTCGAACGTCGCCAACGGGTCGCCGACCGGCACATCCTCGCCGACGGTTCCGTGCAGGGCCACGATTGTCCCGGCGAACGGGCTGGGGATCTCGACCACGGCTTTTGCGGTCTCGACCTCGACGAACGGCTGGTTGAGTTCGACGGTATCGCCCTCGGCGACGAGCCACTCGACGATCTTCCCCTCTTCGAGACCCTCGCCGAGGTCCGGCATCGTGAACACGCGCTCCATCAGTAGGCCACCGTCCGTTGCGCCGCCGCGACGATCCGCTCGACGCTGGGCAGGTAGCCATCCTCGAGGGAGGCCGGGGGGTAGGGGGCATCCCAGCCCGTGACGCGTTGCACGGGCGCGGCGAGGGAGTCGAAGGCGAGCTCCATGACGCGGGCGGCGACCTCGGCGCCGACGCCGACGTGGCGGGGGGCCTCGTGGATCACGACGATCCGGCCGGTCTCCTCGGCGCACCGTTGGAGCAGCTCGTCGTCGAGGGGGGAGAGGCAGCGCAGGTCGACGACCCGTGCCTCGACCCCCTTCTCGGCAAGGGCGTCGGCGGCCTCGCGGGCGCGCGCGACCATCGAGCCGTACGACACGAGCGTCACGTCGGTGCCGTCTCGCAGGATGCGGCCGGCGCCGATGCCCGCCCCATCGGCGAGCTCGCCGTCTTCCTTGGCCCAGTACCTGGCCTTGGGCTCGAGAACGATCACGGGGTCGGGGTCGGCGATCGCGTGGCGCAGCAGGGTATAGCCGTCGAGTGCGCTCGAGGGCACGACGACCTTGAGGCCGGCCGTGTGCGCGTAGTAGGTCTCGGGGCTCTCGCCGTGGTGCTCCTTGCCCTTGATGCCTCCGAACGAGGGGATCCGGATCGTGATCGGCATGCCGACCCGTCCCCGCGTGCGCATGTGCATCTTCGCGACGTGATCGATGACCTGCTCGAGCGCCGGGTAGGAGAACGCGTCGAACTGCAGCTCGACGACGGGGCGCCAGCCCGCGAAGCACAGGCCGACCGCGGTGCCGACGATCCCCGCTTCGCTGATCGGCGTGTCGAACACGCGGCGGTCTCCGAACGCGGTTTGCAGCCCATCGGTCACGCGGAAGACGCCGCCGCTGACCCCGACGTCCTCGCCGAAGACCAGCACGCGATCGTCGGCGGTCAGCGAGTCGTGCAGCGCCCGGTTGAGCGCGCCGCTGAGGGTCCACGTGGTCATGCGAGCGCCTCGCCGCGCATGCGCTCGAAGGTGGCGGGCGGCGCCGCGTACACCCAGTCGAACTGCCACTCGGCGGGCGGCGCCGCCGTCGCGATCACGCCCTCGCGCACCTCGAGCGCGAACGCCTCGGCCTCGCGCTCGCACGCGGCGACGTACTCCTCGTCGGCGTGGCCCGCCGCGAGCAACCATGTGCGGAACCGTGCGATCGGGTCGAAGGCCCGCGCTGCTTCCACTTCCGGATCGGCGCGATAGCGTCCCGCGTCGTCCGCCGTGGAATGCGCGCCGATCCGATAGGTCATCGCCTCGATCAACGTCGCACCCTCGCCGCGGCGGGCGCGATCCAGGGCCTCCCGCGTCGCGGCGTACACCGCCAACACGTCGTTCCCGTCGACGCGCACGCCCGGGAAGCCGTAGCCCTCTGCGCGGCGCCAGATCTCGCCGGCGGTCTGTTTCGCGGTCGGCACGCTGATCGCCCACCCGTTGTTCTGGCAGAACAGCACCATCGGCAGCCGCCACACGCCCGCGAGGTTCGCGGCCTCGTGGAAGTCGCCCTCGCTGGTGGCGCCGTCGCCGAAGTAGGCGATCGATGCCGCGTCGGTGCCGTCGAGCTGCTGGCCGAGCGCATACCCGGCCGCGTGCACGATCTGGGTCGCGATCGGGATGCAGATCGGCCCGAACCTGGTTGCGCGCGGATCGTAGGGTCCGCCGTGCCAAGTGCCACGGTGGTACTGCAGGTACTGCACCGGATCCACGCTGCGCACCAACGCGGCGGCGAGTTCTCGGAAGGTCGGCCACACGAAGTCGGTGGCTCCCAGTGCGGTCGCGGAGCCGACCTGCGCCGCTTCCTGACCCTCGAACCCCGGGTAGACGGTCAGCTGGCCCTGCCGCTGCAGGGCGATGCACTCCTGATCCAGGCGCCGGGCAAGCACCATCCAGCGCAGGAGGGCTCGCAGGTCCTCGGGCTCGAGCCCCACGGCCGTGTCGCCGACGGCCGTGCCGTCCGGTGCAAGGATGCGCGCCGGCTCGCTGCCGGCCCAATGCGCGGGCCGCTCGGCTGGATGGTCTGGGGCAGAGGCTGCCACGGCTGAAGCTCCTTGCGACGGATGCCGAGAGGATACGTGACGGTCCCGCTCGCTAGAATGCAACAGATGGTGCCCTCGGCCTACCTCCGCGTGCTCCAGCCGCTCGACGGGTTCGAGCGGGAGGAGCAGCTGCACTGGGAGCGGTGGCTCGTCACGGGGCGTGGCGGGCAGGCCCGCAGGCGCTATGCGGACCGAGTGACGGGCAAGGGGATCGGGGTCCTGGCGCCGGCGGGTTCTGAGACCGCAGATGTCCGGGTCCTCGACGGTCGCACCTACCTGGCGCCACATCGGATGCGCTTGCGCGTGCTGCAGACGCTGGCGGAGTTCCGCGATGAGCAGCCACTGGAGCTTTGGGATTCCTTCGTGCCGAAGAAGGAGGCTCGCCGGGCGCGGCGACAGTTGGGGAAACTGCGCCGGCGCGACCCCCTGGCGGTGCCGTTCATCCATCAGAGCGCGTGGCACGTGCCGCTGCGATGGTTCGTGTTGTTCCGTCCCGAGGAGCGCACGATCGCCGACGATGAGGCGGGTCGCTTGCGCCTGCGCTACCGGACGCCGGCCCGTCGGGCGATGCGTCGCGCGGAGAACGCGATACCGATCCTGCGGCGCTCCGACCTCGGCCAGCTCGGTGAGCTGCTCGTCGACCTGCACCAATGGATCGCGTCGTTCGATGCGCGCAGCATCATCGAGCTCGACTACGGCGAGCTGTCGGATCTGATGAGTTGGGACGAGATGGACGACGACCACAGCGCCGAGCAGATCCAGCGGGCGCTCGACGCGCTCGCGAAGCACGAGGCGGCGGAGTCGGCCGAGGCCTACCAGTCGGTGCTCGTGCGGTGGACGGAGTTCCGAAGCCGCGAGATGTTCAACTGAGCCGGCGCGCTCAGCCCGTGAGGCGCACCAGCAACTCGTCCCAGGCCAAGACGTAGGCGTCGACGTCCTCGTCGGTGGCGGGGATCGGCACGACGGGCCCTGCGCCCACGATCGCCTCCCACACGCCGCGGTTTGCCATCCAGATGCGGATCAGCCGGCTGAGCAGCCCGTCGGCACACGCTCTGCCCTCCTCGGCGTTGCGGATCGGCTCGGGGCGAAACGTGTATCCCGAGCGAGGGCCCATGTGCGGGATGTGCCACGGCAGGCCAACGCGCTCGACCGTCGCGCGCATGCCGTCGGCGAGCCGGGCGCCGAGCCGCTGCGTGTGCGCGTACGCCTCGGGGGTGAGCACGTCCAGGATCGTGGCGCGCGCAGCGGCCATCGACAGGGCGTTGCCGAACAGGGTGCCGCCGAGCGCCACCATGTCGAACCGCTCCCCGTCGGGCCCCTTGAACTGCGTCAGGAACATCGCCGCCTCATCGGTCATGCCCCAGGCGCCGAAGGGGACGCCGCCCGCGATCGACTTCCCGGCGGTTACGAAGTCGGGGTGGAGGTCCCACTGGGCCGTGCAGCCGCCCGGTCCGACGACCTGGGTGTGCGTCTCGTCGTAGGCGAGCAGCGTACCCGCCTCGCGCGTCAGCCTGCGCAGCCCCTCGTGGAACCCGTCGTCGGGCAGCACGAGCCCGACGTTGTTCGTCATGGCCGGTTCCGTCAGCACGAGCGCGATGTCGCCGCTACGCAGCGCCGTGGCCAGCGCCTCGAGGTCGTTGAAGGGCACGAGCACCGTGTGCTCCGTGACGTCGGAGGGCAGGCCGTGCTCCTCGGGGACCAGCATGCCGTCGGGCCCGAGCTCGACGAGCGCCTGATCGAAATGCCCGTGGTACTTCCCGTCGAACATCAGGACCTTGTCGCGCGCCGTCAACACCCGGGCGACCCGGATCACCTCGGTGTTCGCCTGGGAGGCCGACAACGTGTATTGCCACTTCGGCAGTCGGTAGCGACGGCCGAGCTCCTCGGAAACCGCGATCGCGTCCTCGGTCGGCAGCAGGAACTGATTGCCGCGCGCCATGCACTCGCCGACGGCGCGCACGACGGGCTCGGGCGCGTAGCCGCAGAACATCGACAGGTCGGCGATGTTGAAGTCGCTGTAGGTGAACCCGTCCACGTCGGTGAACCGGGCGCCCTCGCCGGAGGCCACCCACATCGGCAGGTGGTGGTACGAACCACGGAGCCACGCCATCGGCACACCGTTGGGCATCACGCCCCACGCGCGCGTCCACAGCTCGGCCGACCGGGGTCGCGCCTCGTGGAAGCGTTCGTCCTCGACGTCCTTGATCTCTTTGACGAGGGCGTGGTCGACCGTCGGCGGCGTGGGCACGCCGAGCAGTGTAGGGGAGTGGCCAGGGGCAGAATCGAACTGCCGACACCGCGGTTTTCAGCCGCGTGCTCTACCAACTGAGCTACCTGGCCCGGGCCGGTAGAGAACCTGGCAGAAATCGCCACCGAGGTCGCTACCAGCGCGTTGAAGTGTAGCGAGTGGAGGTGGGTCAGGACTCGGTAACGCCATCTCGGCCTGCGGGATGCCCCCGAGACGGCCTTGATCCTTGCTGGGTGGTGCCGGAAGTGGAGTCAGTCAGGCGGCCGCTTCGAGGCCCTCTGCCGCTCTGTAGCGGGCCATCGTGAGGGCGTTGGCCATCACAACCCAGCCGAGCATCTCGAC
>DATECH010000017.1:0-4521 GCA_035287005.1 Actinomycetota bacterium
CCCCATCGCGCGCACGCGTAGCGGCTCCAGCGCCGAGCCGAACCGGTCGAACGCGTTGGGCCCAAGCCGCCCGGCCTCGCGGATGAACATCGGGAACTCGGGCCACTGCGCCGCCAGCGCGTAGACCGCGTGGATCACGGCCTCGGCGCGACCTTCGGCGTCGGGGGAGGCCTCCAGCGCCGCGGAGATCTCCTCGGCCACCCGTTGCCCCGCGGCGGCCAAACACGCCTCCAGCAACGCGTCCTTGTTCGGGAAGTAGTAGAGCAGCGTCTGCTTGCGCACCCCGACCGCCTGCGCGATCGAGTCCAGGGTGGCACCCGAGTAGCCCTCGCGTCCGAACTGGCGGATCGCCTCCTCGACGAGCGTGGTCTTGCGCCGTTCGCCCCCGGTCCTCGACATCGGTTACTCCCAGGCTCGCGGGCGCCCGCGCCGCCCGACCGGGCGCGAGCCCTCCCAGGTCCGTCGCCAGGGGGCACCCGCCGGTCCGGCGAGCGACGGAGTCTCCCCACGCTCCGCCCGCGCGGTCGCCTGGAACCAGTCGGTGCGATCCTCGTCGAACAGCTCCATGACGGCTTGCTGCATGCGAACGGACAGAGCCTGGTGCGTCTCACCTTCCACGGGGTAGATCGGGTCGCCGTAGCGCATCGTCACGACCGGCCGGCCACCGCGGGGCCACCACTTGCCCTTCGGCATCGCCTGATACGCGCCGACGATCGCGATCGGCACGAGCCCGACACCGAGCTCCAGCGCAAGACGCGACGCGCCGTGCCGGAAGCGCTGCATGTGCCCGTCGGGCGAGCGCGTCCCCTCCGGGAAGACCACGATCGACCACCCGTCGTCGACCAGTTCGCGCGCCTTGTCGATGGCGCCCACGGCGCCGCGACCGCGATCGATCGGGAACGCGCCGAAGGCCAGCGCCGTGTACGCCTGGCGCCACCACACGTCGAAGAAGTAGTCGCGCGCGGCGCCGACCGCGGTCTTCTTCTGGAAGCGATCGGGCAGCGTCGTCATGATCAGCGTCGCGTCCAGGTGGCTCGAGTGGTTCGAGAAGAAGATCACCGGACCCGGCACGTCGTCGAGATGATCGAGGCCGTAGATGCGCAGCGAGAGTTCCACGGACACCAAGGTGTGCATCCCCGCGTTCAGGATCACCTGCCGAACCGCGACCCCGGCCCTCGAGCGAGCCCAGTCGGTCGGGAAGCCCGCGTCGACCCGCTCCTCGGCGTACGGCTCGGCCGAGCGGGGCACGAGCGGCCTGCGTCCCCACCGGAATCCCCTGGCAAGCTCCTTCAGTTCGTCGCGTGCGGACATCGCTCAGCCGCTCATCTCACGTCGGCGATCATGATGGGCGGCGCGTGGAAGTACGTGATCGACGGCGACGTTCCCACGGTGTCCTTCGCCATCTCCAAGGCGTCGCGCAGCGAGTCGGCGCGGCGGTAGCCGAGGCGCGCCACCGACTTCGGCTCGCCGCCGACGAAGATCACGTCGCCGCAGTGATCGCGGCCGTGCGCGCCCCAGTACCACATGTAGAACGGGTGCACGCCGTGGTAGGCGTGCGAGGTGCGGTACAGGTGGATGTACCACGGGTCCTTCGCGTAGCGCTCCTCGAACGTCGCCTCGATCTGCTTGGGGTCGGTCGTTTCGGCCAGCACCTCTTCGAAGAAGTCGATGTAGCTGGGGTGGTGGATCGTGTTGAACTCCCACGGCACGGGGTGGAACAGGATCGCGACCCCGCCCTCGCGCACGATCGGGTCGTTGCGATACATGTTGAACAGGTACCCGAGCCCCAGGCAGTGCACGAGGATCGGGTTCAGCACCGAGTTCACGTTGTAGGGGCCGACGTAGGGGATGCCGAAGATCGCCACGTCGGCCTGGCCCTGGACCTCGACCAGCTGCTGGCGGTGCAGGTTCTCCAGGGTGCGCTCGTGCACGGCCTCGACCTCCCCGGCGTTGATCCCGGTCACCTTGTAGGGCGCCTCGATCTTGCGGAAGAACTCGCGGCGGATCCGCGGCGGCGCGAGGTCGTTGGCCTTCTTCGCGGCCATCATCAACCCCTGGTCCTTGCCGGACCACTCCCACTCGCGCTTGTTCAGGAACCCGAGCTGCGAAGGGAAGGTCTCGGAGTTCAACGTCGTCTCGATCTGGAAGACCTTGACGCCGTTCGCGGCCAGGTAGCGCCCCATCCGCACGGTCGAGTCGTTGATCGCGGAGTGACCCTCGCGCGGGTCCATGTAGGACTTCGAGTGCAGCATCGTGTTCACGTTGTGGTGGTGTTTGAGGCTCTCGTAGCCCGCGAGCCCGATCGCGACGGACTTGTGCCCGCCGTCCATCGCCACCAGGTTGATGTTCACGTACACGATCAGGTCGGAGTCGGCCGCGCGCTTCTGGATCTGGACGGTCTCGCCCTGATCGGTCTGCCCGACGATCGTCATGTTCGCGGCGTCCTCGGCGTCGAGGTTGTACAGGGCCTTGGGCCAAAACGACCGGAACACCCGCTCGCCGACCATGCGGCGGATCTCCGCCGCGGTCATGCGCCGGTGCAGGGCGGTGGCCACGACGATCTCGAGGTCGTCCACGCCTGCGCGCGCAGCCAGCTCGATCACGTGCTCCAAGATCCGTTGGCGCACATCGGGTGTCACCATCGGCGGCAGCGGCAGCGAGATGTCGTCGACGGCGATCGTCAGCTTCATGCCGGCGAACAGCAGCTCGGGAAGCGGCTTGGCGTCGCCCATCGGGTGCAGCAGCGCGTGGCGGATGTGTGCGTTCAGGTCGTCGACGCCGGGCAGCGCATCGGGCGGGTAGATCACCTTGGTGCCGAGCGGGAAGCGCTGCATCCGGTAGCCCTCGCCCTCGTTCACGAGCAAGGACGGCGTCCGCTCATCGACCTCGAGTACGAATCCTGGCCTTGGCATGTGCTGGTCTCCTTGGGGTCAGTCCTGCGGCCGGAAGGCCACCTTGAAGGTGCCGAGCGAGCCGGCGGACATCGCGTGATCGATCGCCTCTCGCCAATTGGCGAGGGGGTAGGTCGCGCCCACGAGCTGCTCCAGGATCGGCATCGTGGCGCCCGCCCCGACCGCTCGATCGAAGTCCTCGGCGGTCGCCGTGTACGCGCCGACGAGCTCGAGCTCGCGGAACCACATCGGGGTCAGGTCGGCGCCCGGTCCGGGGATCCCCGACACCACGATGCGCCCTGCGGCCTTCGTCGTTCGAAGCGCCATGTCGAGCGCGCTCTTGGACCCGGTGCACTCCACCACCACGTCGGCGCCACCCAGCAGGAAGTCCGGGCCGCGCTCCGGCGTGAGCTTGACCGCGCTCGTGAACCGTCGCACCGATTTCGCCGCGTGCTCCGGACGCACGACCTCGTCGGCGCCGGCCATCTTCGCGGCGGCACGCTGCTTCGTGTGCTTGGCCGCCACGATCACGTGTCCGGCCTGCGTGAACAACTTGATCGCGATCAGCGTGAGGATCCCGACCGTGCCGGCGCCGACCACCAAGACGGTGTCGCCGGCTTCGATCCGGGCGCGCTGCGCCGCGTGGATCGCGCACGCGAACGGCTCTAGCACGACGGCGACCTCGTCCGACATGCCCTCGGGCACCGCGTGGAGCTGCGAACGGTGAGCGACCATCAGCCGCGACCACCCGCCCCCGGTCTGGGAGCAGTAGCCCGTCTGCAAGCCGGGCTTCAGATCGCCGACCGCCACGCGGTCGCAGCGGTTCGTGTGCCCGGCCGCGCAGTTCGGACACATCGGATCCTCGCCGCGGCTCGCGCACGAGAGCACGCTGCTCATCACGACACGCGTGCCCGTGGCGAGGTCGCCGCAGTCGTCGAGCAACTCTCCGACGACCTCGTGCCCGGGCACGAACGGAACGGACACGAGCGGCGAGAAGTAGAACGACGACTTGCCCGCGAGCGTGGACAGGTCGCTGCCACAGATACCGGCGAGCAACGGCTTCACCCGAGCCCACCCGTCGTGGCCGCTCGGCGGCTCCGGGTCCTTCAGGTTGACCAGCCGCAGCGGCGCGAGAGGCCCCGCGATCAACCCCGGCGCCTTCGAACCGATCGTCCGTGCGCCGACGAATCGGGGGGCGCTCCGGAAGTACTCCAGCGCCAGGGTCGTCATGCGTCCGGCCTTCCTGCTAGTGGTCCCGTAGGCTCTGTCCATATACCGGAACTCGATTCCGACATATGGACATACCGCACCAGCAAGGTGCCGGGGTCTCCCGCTCGCGTCATCAGCGCACCGCCGGCTTCGGGAAGCGGACCTTGGGCATGCCCTTGGACATCGCCCACTCCTCGATCGGCCAACGCCGGCGCCGCGCGTGCCGGTACAGCGCCGAGTCGGGCGCGACCGCCACCGGGTTGCCCACCGCGCGCAGCAGCGGCAGATCGGAGTAGGAGTCCGCGTACGCATAGGAGTGACGAAGATCGATGTCGTTGTCCACCGCGTAGCGTCGCAGCCACGCCGCGCGCGCCTCACCCACCAACGGCGGCTGGCTCATGAACCCGGTGTAGCGCCCGTC
>DATECH010000018.1:0-15193 GCA_035287005.1 Actinomycetota bacterium
GCCCACCACGTTGCTGGCCGAGCAGCACTTCCTCACGTTCGGGGAGCGGTTCGCGCCGTTCCCCGTGACGGTGCGGATGCTGTCGCGGTTCGTCGGTCCCGACGAGCAGGAGGCCACCCTCGGCGACCTCGCTGCGGGCAAGGTCGACATCGTGATCGGGACGCACCGGCTGCTGGGCAGCGATGTCGTGTTCGCCGATCTGGGTCTGCTCGTCGTCGACGAGGAACAACGCTTCGGCGTGTCGCACAAGGAGCGTCTGAAGAAGATGCGCGCCCATGTGGACGTGCTCACGATGACAGCCACGCCGATCCCGCGCACGCTGGAGATGGCGCTTGCGGGCATCCGGCAGATGAGCACGATCGACACGCCGCCGGAAGACCGCCAGCCCGTGCGCACCTTCGTCGGATCGTTCGACGAGGATCTCGCCGTCGGGGCCGTCCGGCGCGAGTTGTTGCGCGAAGGGCAGGCGTTCTGGGTCCACAACCGGGTGGCGACGATCGACCGGCAGGTGGGCCGCCTGCAGCAGTTGCTGCCGGACGCGCGGATCGTGGTCGCGCACGGCCAGATGGAGGAGGACCAACTCGAGCGCCAGATGGTCCGGTTCTGGGAGCGCGACGCCGACATCCTCGTGTGCACCACGATCATCGAAAGCGGCCTGGACGTGCCGAACGCGAACACGTTGATCGTCGATCGCGCGGACCTGCTCGGTCTGGCGCAGCTGTATCAACTTCGCGGCCGAGTCGGACGCTCCTCGGAGCGTGCGTTCTCGTACTTCTTCTTCCCCGAGCAGCGGGAGATGACGGAGGAGGCGCATCTGCGGTTGGCGACGATCTCCAAGCACCAGGCGCTCGGATCGGGGTTCAAGATCGCGCTGCGTGACCTGGAGATCCGGGGGGCTGGCAACATGCTGGGAGCCGAGCAGAGTGGCCACATCGCCTCCGTCGGCTTCGACGCCTACGCGCGGATCCTGCAGGAGTCCGTGCACGAGCTCCAGGGCACGCCCGTCGAGCAGGAGCAGGAGTTGCGGATCGATCTCGCCGTCAAGGCGTTCGTCCCGCCGGGGTGGCTGGCGCAGGAGGCGCTTCGCCTCGAGCTGTACCGGCGGATCGGGCTCGCGCGCGACCACGAGGCGCTGGCGATGATCCGTGCCGAGACGTCCGATCGGTTCGGGGCCCTGCCGGATCCTGTCCACGTCCTGTTCGCGATCGCGTCGCTTCGGTTGACGGCGCGGCGACTCGGGGTCGCCGAGATCACGACGTACCGGGACCAGGTGCGCCTGAAGCCGGTGGTGCTGTCCGACGTCGTGGAGCTAGGCCTGTCCGCCGTGATCCCCGGCGCGACGTTCGCCGAGGCCACGAGCACGCTGAATCTCGTGCCCGATCGGGTGTTCGGCGTGGATCTCGTCCGTTGGGTGGAGATGCGCCTGCGGCAGGCGGTGGGCGAGCCGGCCGAGCCCGGGCTCCCCACGGTGGACGTCGAACTCGAGGCCGGCTCGTAGACTGGCCCGCGTGCATCCCTCCCATCGCTTCTTCGCGCGCGCCCTGATCGGCGCGATCCTGTCCGTATCCCTGCTTGCCGCGTGTGCGGATTCCGCACCCGCGACCGAATCGGCCGCTACGGTCGATGGCTCCGGCATCACCGTCGAGCAGCTGGCTCGCACCGCCTCGGTGTTCGCAAGCATCGCCTCGCTGCAACAGACGACCTGCGGGCAGACCGAAGGTCCCACCGATACGCAGGAGGCGGCATGCAACCGGTTCTCGCTGGGAGCGATGATCCTGTTCCGGCTGGCCGACACGTATGCACAGGCGAACGGTGTGACGGTTGACGACGCCGACGTGCAGCAAACGCTCGACGCCTTCCAGGAAAACGTCGGCGTCGACGTGCTGTCGACGCAGCTGACGGCGAACAACGCGACCATCGACGACGTGCGCGAGCTGGTGCGGCTGTCTCTGGTGCAGGAGGCCGTTGCGAAGGCGGTGACCGCCGAGCTGCTCGGAGACGAGGAGCTGCGGACGCGCTACGACGACGCGATCGGGGATTTCACGACCCTGCACGTCGACCACATCTTGGTCGATTCGCAGGCCAAGGCGCAGGCGATCTACGAGCAGGTGAGCGCTCCCGGGTTCACCCTGAAGGACTTCCAGGCGCTCGCGAAGCAAGAGTCGACCGATCCGAACGCGCAACAGGACGGGGGTGAGATCACCCTGCCCGCGGGACAGCTCGTTCCGGAGTTCGCCGATGCGGGGCTTGCGCTGGCGCCCGGGGAGATCTCGCAACCCGTGCAGACGCAGTACGGCTGGCACGTGATCTACAAGATCGACGAGCAGGTGACGCCGTTCGAGCAGGCGCGAGACCAGATCCTGCAGGGCGCACAGGTCGAGGTGTTCGGCGACTGGGTGCGCGAGCAGAACGCCGCAGGCCAGATCGAGGTCGATCCCAGCTTCGGGCGCTTCGACGACGAGCAGCTGCTGGTCGTGCGGATCGACAGCACCGACCCCAGCGCGACGGCGTCCCCCTCGACCGAGCCCGTCAACGGGGTGCCGTCCTCGCCGTGAGCGAGCCAACCGACGCCGGCCTCCCCGACGGGCCGGTTCCGGCGTCGCAACGCGGACAGCGCCTCCTCGATCTGATCCGCGTCCAGGCACGCCTGCGAGCGCCCGACGGTTGTCCGTGGGACATCGAGCAGACCCACCGGACGCTGGCGCGCCATCTGCTGGAGGAGACGCACGAACTCCTGGAAGCGATCGATGACGACGACGACGCGGGCATCCGTGACGAGCTCGGCGACCTCCTGCTGCAGGTGACGTTCCACGCGCAGATCGCCGCCGACGAAGGCCGATGGGACATCGACGATGTCGCCGAGGGGCTCGTCGCGAAGCTCGTGCACCGCCACCCGCACGTGTTCGGCGACGTCGAGGTCGCCGATGCCGACGAGGTGCTCGTCAATTGGGAGAAGCTGAAGGCCGAGGAGACCGGTGGCCGCAAGGGGGTCGACGAGGACATCCCGGCGTCGCTGCCGGCGCTCGCGCGCGCCGCCAAGGTGCAGCGTCGCGCGGCCGGCTGGGGGTTCGAGTGGCGCAGCGCGGATCGGGCGCTGGCCAAGCTCCGCGAAGAGGTCGAGGAGCTGGCCGCCGCGACGGGCGACCCGATCCAGGCGGAGGCGGAGCTCGGCGACGTGCTCCTCGCGGCGGTCGGCGTCGCCCGCACGCTGGGTGTGGATCCGGAGTCGGCGTTGCGGCGGGCCACCACGACGTTCGCGGGCCGCGCCGAGCGCACGCTCGCGCTCGCCGAGGAACGTGGGCTCGATCCGGCGGTTCTGTCCGACGACGAGTTGCTCGCGCTCTATCGCGAGGCGCGCTCGTAGACGCGCAGATCCCACACGAGCCTGCGGCGTTGCCGCACCGTCGGGCGGAAGCCCGCTGCCACGATGCGTTCGTCGATCCCGTCCACCCCGTGGATGAACACGCGGAAACCGCGGAACTTCTTGTCCCGAAGCGCGTACCAGCGGTTCCCCAGCCAGCCGAAGACCCGGTTGTAGAGACCCACGAGGCCTCGATCGACCGGGGCCGTGATCGCGAAGACGCTTCCCGCGACGCCGAGCGTGTTCGCGAGCAGGGCATCGACCGACGGATAGCAGCACACGACGCGGTTCAGGACCACGACGTCGGAGCGCGGCAACGGCACCTGCGATCCGTCCCCGACCGAGAACGTGGCCCGCTCGGCCAGCCCGCGCTCTAGCGCGAGCGCGCGCGCGTTCGCGACCGCGCCGCTGCCGAGGTCGAAACCGGTCGCGGATCGGGCGCCGTGAGCCAGCGTCGCCAACGCGAGGTCCCCGGTACCGCACCCCACGTCCAGCACGGTGCGGTCTTCGAGTCCGGCATCCAGGAGGGCATCGAGGAGCGCCATCGTCACGGGAGCCGCCGTCTCCTTCGTGCGCGCTCGCTTCGCATTGGAGGCGGCCCACTCGTCGAAACAGCACGCTGGCTGCTCCTCGTCGGTCATGCGGCCAGTGTCGTCTCCCGAGCCCGTGCCGTCCAGCGCACCGCATTCTGGCGGTGCACGAGACCGCCCGCAGGCGAGTCGTACCGCTGAGCCGCGCTACGCGGCGGAAGGGGGTGTGCCCTCTACAATCAGGGGCCGATGTCGTCGATCGCCGAGCTCCACGCGCGCCAGATCCTTGATTCCCGTGGGAATCCCACGGTCGAGGTCGATGTGGTCCTGGACGACGGTGCGTTCGGACGCGCGGCGGTGCCCAGCGGTGCCTCCACCGGCGAGCACGAGGCCCGCGAGCTGCGCGACGGTGACCTCGCGCGCTACCGGGGCACGGGTGTGCTCCGGGCGGTTGCCAACGTCAACGGCGCCATCGCGGCGGCGATCGCGGGAGCCGACGCGTTCGACCAGCGTGGCATCGACCGCGCGCTCCTTGATCTGGACGGCACGACCAACAAGGATGCCCTCGGCGCGAACGCGATCCTGGGGGTGTCACTGGCCGTCGCCCGCGCCGCGGCCGACAGCGCCGGGCAGCCACTGTATCGCTACCTCGGCGGCCCCAACGCGCACGTGCTTCCGACCCCGATGATGAACGTGATCAACGGTGGGGCGCACGCCGACAACGAGCTGGAGCTGCAGGAGTTCATGCTGATGCCCGTCGGCGCGGCGTCGTTCTCCGAGGCGTTGCGATGGGGGGTGGAGTGCTTCCACGCACTGCACGCCCTGCTGCAGGACAAGGGACTCGCCACGGCGGTCGGCGACGAGGGGGGCTTCGCTCCCGCCGTGTCCACCGGTGCGGAGGCGTGCGAGCTGCTGCTGCAGGCGATCGAGGTCGTCGGGTTGGAGCCGGGCGTCGAGATGGCGATCGCGCTGGATCCCGCGACGAGCGAGTTTTATCGCGACGGCTCCTACCATCTGGAGGGCAGCTCACGCAGCGCGGACGACATGATCGCCTACTGGGTCGCCCTGCTCGACCGCTTCCCGATCGTGTCGATCGAGGATGCGTGCGCCGAGAACGACTGGGCCGGTTGGCGCACGATCACCCGCGAGCTCGGCGATCGCGTCCAGCTCGTGGGCGATGATCTGTTCGTGACGAACACCGAGCGACTGGAGCGCGGCATCCGCGAGGGCGCGACGAACGCGATCCTGATCAAGGTCAATCAGATCGGGTCGCTCACCGAGACACTGGATGCGATCGAGGTCGCGCAGCGCGCCGGCTTCGGCATCGTGATCAGTCACCGAAGCGGCGAGACCGAGGACACGACGATCGCAGACCTCGCGGTTGCGACGGATGCCGGGCAGATCAAGACCGGGGCACCGAGTCGCGGGGAGCGCACCGCCAAGTACAACCAGCTCCTGCGCATCGAGGAAGCACTCGGCGACAACGCACGCTTCGCGGGCTCCTCATGGCTGGCCGGCCGACCACCCGGGGGTGGCGGCGCGCCATGAGCGCACGGGTGACGGCGACTTCCCCCGCCGCGGCCCAGGGGGAGAGCACGGGCGGGCGGGCGAAGCGTGCGCTGCGCCTGACGCCCCGTGCCTCCATCGTCGCGTTCGTGATCTTCATCGCCGCCATCTTTGCCGTGGCGCCTGCCAGGGCGTACCTGCAGCAACGCGCAGACCGGCAGCGCCTGGCCCAGCAGGTGAGCGAGCTGCAGCAGCGCAACGCGGCGCTCGAGCAACGGCTGGGGGAGTTGAACGACCCGGCAGAACTCGAGCGACTCGCCCGCGAGTGCCTCGGCATGGTGGAGCCCGGCGAGATCGCGTTCGTGCCGATCCGCCGCGGTGAGGCTCCGAAACCGCCGCCGTGCGACTAGTCGGGCGAGAACCCGATCTCCGTTGCCTCGCAGACCCACTCGTAGCCGATCCGCTGATAGATGGCGTTCGAGGTCGGGTTGGCCATGTCGGTGTGCAGGTAGCAGCGCGTGTTGCCCTGGCCCAGCGCGTGTTTGCTCACGCGGGCGACCAAAGCCGTCGCGTAGCCGCGCCCGCGTAAGGCGGGCGGTGTGAATACCGGGCCGATCCGCACGCCGTTTGGCGGTGCGGCGCTCGCACCCGTCATCGACACGACCTGTCCTGCTGCCTCCCAAAGCCAGAAGCTTTCGTCGGCCACCATGCCGGTGAGTCGCCGCCGCATCATCTCGTCGTGCCGGATGTGATGCGGCGCGGCCTCTGCGAGGAATGCCTCATGCCAGGCGATGAGGAGCGGCAGGTCGTCGCCAGTGGCCGGCCGTGGAGTGCCGTCGCCCGATCCCGGATCGCGGATGGTCGCGAGCTCGTAGATCCCCTGGCGGTTCACCGTGTGGTGGCTGCCGCCGTGGCGCGCCGACCA
This sequence comes from Actinomycetota bacterium, assembly GCA_035287005.1. Classification (GTDB taxonomy): domain Bacteria; phylum Actinomycetota; class UBA4738; order UBA4738; family HRBIN12; genus AC-51. The sequence continues at coordinate 6,323 of DATECH010000018.1, forward strand.
CGCCGACGCGAACGCCCGCGCTTCGGTGAGGCCGCCGACGACACCCGGGGGTCGGACGCCCGCGTCGGTGATCCCCGCAACCAGCGACTCGATCGCACCGGGCATCGCCGGTTCGGACAGCACCAGGTTGTGCGGGGGCGTCTGCATCGCAGCGGCGATCACCTCGTCACCGTCCTGTGCGGACCACAGATGGAACGCCGGGTAGGTGGCCGGGTGGCGCTGCAGGATGTCGAGGATCCCCAGATACAGGTTGTGCCGGGCGGGCGCGCGCAGCAGGAGCCGAAGGACCTCCTCGGCGTAGGCCGCCGGATCCTCGAAACGCCGGACGTCCATCGCAAGATGCTACGGGAACATCGCATTGACGTGCGGGTTCCCTCTCCCGCACACTTGGCGCCTCCCTCGGGACGAACCCGAGGATGAACGGGAGGAGATCCAGATCGCTATCGAGGTCGGCGCCACGATCAGTGCGACCGTTGCGCGCATCGAGAACTACGGCGCGTTCCTGCAGCTCGAGGACGGGCGCATGGGCCTGGTCCACATCTCCGAGATCGACCGGAACTACGTCAAGGACGTCCGGGAGCATCTCCGCGAGGGGGACACCGTCGAAGCCAAGGTCGTCGCGATCAAGGACGACGGCAAGATCGACCTCTCGATCAAGGCCCTCCAGGACCCGGCTCCCCCTCGCCCGTCGCGGCGAGGCAGCGACCCGGAGTTCGAGCAGATGCTGAAGAAGTTCATGAAGCAGAGCGAAGAACGCCAGGTCGACTTCCGTCGAGCCACCGAGAACAAGCGCAAGTAGTCGAGGCGCGGTGCCGCCCGAGCTGCGAGCCTCCGATCTCGAACTGGTCCGGGCGCAGCTGGGCCGGGAGCCGACGACGGCATTCGACGTCGTGGCGCGCTGCGGGAGCGGTCCCCCGTTGGTGATCCGCAACCAACCCCGCGGCGCGCGCGGCGAGCCGTTCCCCACGACGTATTGGCTGACCTGCCCGGACGCCGTCAAAGCCGTGTCGCGTGTGGAATCCGACGGATGGATCGCGCGCCTGAACGAGCGCTTCGACGCCGATGCGGTGTTCCGTGCCGACGTCGAGCGCGCCCACGCCGACGCGTCGATCGATCGGGCCGGCATGCTGGCCGAGGCCCGTGACTGGGGCGGAGTCGGTGGGACCCGGCGAGGGCTGAAGTGCCTGCACGCTCATTACGCGAACCACCGGGCGGGCGGGGACGACGTGGTCGGCGCCTGGGTGGCCGAACGGATCGAGCCGATCCACCCCGAACTCGCCGTCGGCAGACGCGTCGCGGTGGTGGACCAGGGCACGCACTCGTGCCGCCTGCTGGTGGTGGACGCGGGGACCGCCGGCGAGCCGACGGAACTCGCGAAGGACATGGTCATAACCAAGCTCGGGGCGGGCGTGGACGCCTCGGGCGTTCTCGACGCGGCTGCGTTAGCGCGCACCGAGTCGGTGCTCGCCCGCTACTGCCGCCGCGCACGGGCTCTCGGAGTCCCGGAGATCCGGGTCGCGGCCACGAGCGCTGTGCGGGATGCGACGAACCGTGACGTGTTCACGCAGATGGTCCGGCGACACGCCGGTTCCGATCCCGAGGTGATCGACGGAGACGAGGAGGCCCGGCTCGCCTTCCTCGGGGGCACTCGCGGGCTTGCGGGCGCCGATGGCCCCTTCCTGCTGGTGGACATCGGCGGCGGCTCCACGGAGTTCGTCGTGGGGGTCGAGCCCGGTCGGGCCGAGCACGCGGTGAGCACCCAGTTGGGCTCGGTGCGGCTGACGGAGCGTCGCATCCACACCGACCCTCCCACCGGAGCAGAGCTGGAGGCCGCTCGCTCGAGCGTCGCCGATGTGTTGCACCAGGCGGAGCTCGCCCTACCCCAGATCCACACGGCCCGCACGTTCGTGTCGGTCGCGGGAACCGCCACCACGATCCAGGCGATCGCGCTCGACCTCGATCGCTACGATCCCGACGCCACACACCGAACGTGGCTGCGCCTCGTGGATGCGGAGGCGGTCGTCGCGGAACTGGCCGCCATGTCCAACGCGCAGCGCGCGGCGATCCCGACCATGGCCCCCGGACGAGGCGACGTGATCGTGGCGGGTGGTCTGATCCTGCTCGCGGTGATGCATCGCTTCGGGTTCGAGCGAACCCTGGTATCCGAGACGGACATCCTGCAGGGCCTGGCCTTTGACACGCTCGGCGTTCGGTAACCTTTCCGCCCTATGCCCAGCAAGTCACGAGACCGACACCTCGCCAAGAACGCCGAGCGCCGTCGCCAGGCGCGCCGACAGTCCGATCGGAACAAGAAGGCTGCCCTCGGCGTGGGTGGGGCCATCGCCGGGGTGTTGCTGATCCTGCTCGGTATCGGGCTGCTGTCTCGCAACGACGAGGCAGCCCCCGGAGCGACCCCGCTTCCGACCGTGTCGGCGACCGGCGGCGGGAGCTCGGAGCCCACGCGAACGGGCACGGTCGAGCCGACGGAGGAGCCTGCGGAGACGGTGGCGTGCGGCGGGGAGGTGCCGGCGGCGGCCGACAAGCCCAAACCGCAATTCGATCGCGCTCCCGCGCCCGAGGGGGTGCTCGACAAGGGCACGACCTACACGGCGGTCCTCGAGACGTCGTGTGGCACGATCACGATCGAGCTCGACCACAAGGCGGCTCCGGATACGGTGGCGAGCTTCGTGTTCCTGGCCGAGCAGGGGTACTTCGACGGGCAGTTCTTCCACCGCGTCGTCGACTCCATCGACGTGGTGCAAGGCGGAAGCCCGACGGGCGCCGGCGACGGGGGACCGGGCTACGTGATCCCCGACGAGCTCTCCGGCACGGAGCACTACACGCCGGGGACGATCGCCATGGCGAACGCCGGCGCCAATACGGGGGGCAGCCAGTTCTTCGTGGTCACCGGGCCTGCGGGTGCGAACCTGGACGGCGCTCCGAATTACACGATCTTTGGCTCCGTGGCGGACGGTCTCGATATCGCCAAGCGGATCAACGGGCTGATGGCGACCGACGACGGCACCTACGACGGGGCTCCGACCGAGGCGGTGTACATCGAGTCCGTCTCGATCGAGCGCTCGAAGACGAGCTCGCCCGTGCCCAGCCCGGGCGGGTAGCGCCCGAGAGCCGCTCGACGTGGGGCTCGTCGATCCCCACGGTGCAAGGGTCACTCGGCCGCAAGCCACGCATCGATCTCGGCACAGATGGCATGCCTGGTTGTGTCGTCGGCGAAGCTCACGGTCGCGGCGGTGCGCGCCAGATCGGCCAGATCGGCGTCCCCCAGCTTCCAGGCGTCGCGGGCGGCCGCGTAGACGTCCGTGAGCCACGCGTCGAACATCGACGGATCGTCGCTGTTGAGGGTGACCACGACGCCCGCCTCGCGTAGCCGGGGGAACGGATGACCCGCGAGATCCGGGTAGGCGCCGGTCGCCGTGTTGGAGATGGGGCAGACCTCCAGGGGCAGGCGTCGCGCCACCAGGGCATCGATGAGGGCGGGGTCGTCGATCGCGCGAACGCCGTGGCCGATGCGATCGGGTCGATAGTGCTGCATCGTGGCCCAGATGTTCTCCGCTCCTGCCCATTCTCCGGCGTGCGGGACGCTTCGCAGCCCCGCTGTGGCCGCTCGCCGGAACAGCGGCGCGAAGGGCTCGATCCCGGTGCGCTCGCTCCCGGCGCAGTTCAGCCCGACGACGCCGCTGCCGGTGAAGTGGAGGGCGACCTCGAGGGTTCGCTCGGCATCCTCCATCCCCATGTCACGAACGATGTCCGGGCACAGCTGCACCTGAACCCCGTGATCGCGCCGACCGGCCGCCAGTCCATCGAGCACCGCCTCGATCGGTCCGAACCAGTCTTCGCCGAGCCGGTGGGCGTGGTTCCCGGGGCTGAAGACTGCCTCCGCGTAGCGCACGCCGGTCGCCGCCAGGTCCTCGCAGAACTCGACCGCGATGCGTCGGAAGTCATCGGGCCTGTGGAGGAGCCGGCACAGCTCGATGTAGTTGTCGATGAAGTCGAGCGGTCCTCGGAAGGACCAACCGGTGTCGCCGAGACCGTGCGGAAGCGCCGCGCCGTCGCGGGCCGCGAGCTCGCGCAGGGTCGCGATCCGGACGCTGCCCTCCAGGTGGACGTGGAGCTCCACCTTGGGCAGGGTCCGCAGGTCGCGCATCTATCGATGGTAGCCGTGCCGTGACCGCAGACAGGCGGGGGACCGACGGGGCATCCCGCGTAGCCTTGTCGACATGTCGCGGTACACCTACGGCGATAGCGAGACTGCGGCCGAGCGGCTCGAGCTGGTTGCGCGGCTCTTCGAGCCGACGAGCCGATCCTTCCTCGCGGCCTCGGTCGGAACGCCGGCGCCGAACCTGGCGCTCGATCTGGGATGCGGTCCGGGCCACACCACCGCGCTCGTGCATGCGGTCTCGGGCGCGGCGCGGACGGTCGGGCTCGATCGATCCTCGGCGTTCGCGCACGGCGCCCGGGTCACGGCGCCCCTCGGCGTCGCGTTCGTGGCGGCCGACGTGGCCGCTCCCGCTCTGCCGACGGGGCCAGCGGGACTGATCTACGCGCGGCTCCTGCTCGCGCATCTCGCCGATCCACGGGCGCTCGTGCGTAGATGGTCAACCCAGTTGACCATCGGGGGACGGATCCTGATCGACGATCTCGAGACGATCGACACGCGGGAGGGGGTGTTCCGAGCGTACCTCGACGACGTGGCCCTGACCGTCGTGCGGGCGCAGGGAGGCGTGCTGTTCGTCGGGCCGGTCCTGCACACGGCCCGCGATCCCTCTGGGCTTGCCCGCGTGCACGACGAGGTTGCCACATTCACGCCGCCGGCAGCCGAGACCGCGCGCGTGTTCGGCATGAATCTCGCGGTGCTGACCGAGCGCGGCGAGATCCGACCCCGTCCCGAGATGGCCGACGCGCTCGGCGCGATCGCCGGCGGTGCGCAGGCGGCCGCGCCGGTGGGGTGGTCGGTGCGGCAGCTCGCCTGGCGACGGACCGGCTAGGCTCCCGAGGATGGTGCACCGCAACCTGATCGCGGGCGAGTGGGTCGAGGGCGCGACGAGCGTCGAAGATCGCAATCCCTCGGACCTGTCCGACGTGGTCGGCGCCTATGCCGTGGCAGGGGAAGCCCAGGTGGATGCGGCGATCGATGCCGCCGTGGAAGCGGCGCCGGTGTGGGCGACCGCCACGCCGCAAGAGCGCTGCGCTGCGTTGGAGACGGTGGGACTCGAGCTCGCAGCCCGCGCCGAGGAACTGGGCGAGCAGCTCTCCCGAGAGGAGGGCAAACCCCGGGCCGAAGGCGTCGGCGAGGTCCAGCGCGCCTCGCAGATCTTCCGCTTCTTCGCGGGCGAGGCGCTGCGGATCCCCGGTGAGCATGTGCGCAGCGTACGTCCGGGGGTCGACGTCGACATCCTGCGCGAGCCGCTCGGGGTCGTTGGCGTCATCACGCCGTGGAACTTCCCGATCGCGATCCCGGCGTGGAAGATCGCGCCGGCACTTGCCTACGGATGTACGGTCGTGTGCAAGCCGGCCGAGATGGTGCCCGCCAGCGCCTGGTCGCTGGCGGAGATCATCTCGCGCGCGGGACTGCCCGACGGCGCGTTCAACCTGGTCGTCGGTCCCGGTCGGGTCGTCGGGGAGCGCCTCGTGCACGATGGGCGCGTCCGGGGTGTCACGTTCACCGGTTCCCAAGCGGTGGGTGCGGGGGTCGCCGCGGGGCTCGCGGCGCGTTTCGGCCGTTACCAGCTCGAGATGGGGGGCAAGAATCCGCTGGTGGTCCTCGACGACGCCGAGCTGGACGTCGCCGTGGACTGCGCGATCCAGGGCGCGTTCTTCCAGACCGGGCAGCGGTGCACCGCGAGCAGCCGCCTGATTGTCACGGGGGGGATCCACGACCGGTTCGTCGATGCGATGGTGGAGCGGATGCGCGCATTGCGGGTGGGGCACGCGCTGGCCGACGACACCCAGATCGGCCCGGTCGTGTCGGCCGAGCAGCTGCAGCAGGACCTCGACTACCTCGAGGTCGGCGCCGCCGAGGGCGCGGAGCTCGCCGTCGGCGGGCAGCGTCTCGAGCGTGAGACCGACGGCTACTACCTGGAGCCGGCGCTGCTCGTGTCGACCCACAACGACATGCGGGTCAACCGCGAGGAGATCTTCGGGCCGGTCGCCACGGTGCTGCGAGCCGACGACGCGGACCACGCGCTGGCCCTGGCCAACGACACCGAGTTCGGGTTGTCCGCGGGTGTGTGCACGACCTCGCTGCGGCACGCGGCGCACTTCCGCGACCACCTGCAGGCCGGGATCGTGACGGTCAACCTGCCGACGGCTGGGGTCGACTTCCACGTCCCGTTCGGGGGCACGAAGGGTTCCTCCAGCGGCACCCGCGAGCAAGGTCGCTACGCCGTGGAGTTCTTCACGACGGTCAAGACCGCCTACGTGAAGCCATGAGGGCTCGTGCACGGGCCTGCAACGTTGACCACCCGGGCTCACCGCGGGTAGCCTGCGCCGCGTCGTGACGTCCGACGCGGTCGCCCCCCTGTTCTTCCTCGCCGCCGGCCTGCTGGTGCTCGCCGGGGCGGTCAAACTCGCCCGTCCGCATGCGACGGCGCAGGCGCTGCTCGATGCGGGGCTACCGGGGTCTCGGGCGGCGGCTCGCGGCGTGGGGGTCGTGGAGATCGTCGCCGGCGTATGGGCGTTCGTCGTGCCGGGCGTCGGTGGAGCCCTCGTGCTCGGGGCGGTCTACCTCGGGTTCGCGGCGTTCCTCGGCTACGTCCTGCGCGCGCATCCCGATGCGGGTTCGTGCGGCTGCGCCGGCGCGACGGCCGTGCCGCCGAGCCGGCTGCATCTGGCACTCGACGTGGTGGCGGGGCTCGTGGGCCTGTGGTACGCGATGATCGTCGGACCCGCGTTCGGCGCGTGGGTGGCGTCGCTCGGTTGGGCCACAGTGCCCATCGTCGCCGGCGTCGCCCTCGCCGGCTGGTTGGCCGTGATCGTCGTCACCGAGACGCCGGCCGCCTTCCGCGCGTGGCAGGCACCGGCCCACGACCACGAGCACGAGCCGCACGGCCACGATCATGCGGTCGCCGATCGGGAGTTGGCGGCCTCGGGGATCGTGACGGGGCACCCGAGTCTGTGGCCCGGCACCAAGCCGGAGGTCGCGTGAGCGCGGTGCTCGACGTTGCGACTCGCGCCGTCGCGCCGCGCGCGCGCCGGACCTCGGCGAAGCGGTCCACCCGCGTGCGTCTCGCGGAGGCGGCGAGCGCGCTGGCGGTCGCCCCGCTTCGGTACGCGACCCGGCCGGTCACGGCCAGGGCAGTCGTGCGCAAGACCTGTTCGAGCTGCCCCTCCGGGAGCCGCTGCTGCGGGTCGTACACGGCGTTCTGCTGCACCTTGCCGGGTGGCGACAACTTCGGGTGCCCACCGAACACGTTCGTCGGCGGCTGGTGGCAGTGCAACTACGGGGGCACGAACCTGTGCGGCACGACGAACATGCGCTACTACCTGGACTGCTCTATCAACCCGGGTGTCGCGTGCCCGGGCGGGTGTCACTGCGGCAACAACGAGTGCACGAACTTCAAGACCTGCTGCGTGGTGTTCCGCTACGGGCAGTGCAACACGGACATCCCCTACGTCACCCCGATCCAGTGCCGGCTGATCACGTGCGTGATCCCGTGCCGGATCGATTGTCTGGATTGCGACTGTTCCTCCGCGGTCGACCAACACACCTGCCTGCACGAGGCGGGGTGCCTATGAGCACGAGCGCGCTCACGGCCATGGTCATCGTCGAGACGATCGTGCTCGCGCTGCTCGCGATCGTGGTCGTCTCACTGTTGCGCAGTCATGCGGAGCTCCTGCGACGGCTGCCCGCGACGGACGATGACGCGTCGCACGAGCACGGGCACGCACACGGCGCGGCGGTTCCGATCGAGCGCTCGCCGACCTTGCCGTCCTCGCTCCCACCACCCAAGCGGCGGGCGTCGCAGGCCCACGACGTGGTGGGCACGACGCTCGGCGGCGACCAGGCCGTCGTGTCGGCGACGTCGGGCAGCCACACGCTCTTCGCGTTCCTGTCGACCGGGTGTCTGACGTGCCAGGCGTTCTGGGACGGGTTGCAGCCGGGAGTGCGCCGGCCGCTGCCGGGGGACGCGCGCCTGATCGTCGTGGTGAAGGATCCGGCGTTCGAGAGTCCCTCCAAGCTCGCGAAGGTGGCCCCTGCCGACATCCCCGTGATCCAGTCCTCCCAGGCCTGGGAGGACTTCGGCGTGCAGATGTCGCCGTATTTCTGCTTCGTCGATGGTCCGACGGGTGCGGTGCGCTCGGAGGGAGCGGCGATGAGCTGGGAGCAGGTCTCGTCCCTGCTGACGGATGCCCTGCTGGACGAGGCCACCGCGCAGGCGAGGGGGGGCGCGTGAACCCCATCGTCGCGGTCGGCATCGCCGTCGCGGTGGTCGCGGGCCTCCGCTCGACCTGGTCGCCCTGAGGCGTGTCGATGCTGGCTAGCATCACTCCGCTCGGGGAGCGGGGGCGCCGATCGAGATGGTGGCTGACGGTGACGGCCTACCTGCTGGGCTCTATCGCCGGCGGCGCCGTCGCGGGGGGAGTGGCCGCGGCCATCGGCGCGGCGATGGGGACCGGCTCGTGGTCGACCGGTTTCCGGTTGGTGTCGATCGCGGTGGCGTTGCTTGCGGGGCTGGCGCTCGATCTGCAGATCGCGGGTTCGCGATTGCCCACCGTCCACCGCCAGGTCGACGAGCAGTGGCGCGCACGTTATCGCGGTTGGGTGTGGGGAATCGCGTTCGGTTTCCAACTCGCGCTCGGCGTCGTGACGATTGTGACGACCTCGATGGTTTACGTGACGTGGCTCGCCGC
>DATECH010000019.1:0-7880 GCA_035287005.1 Actinomycetota bacterium
CCCTGTGCCTGCCACTCGATCTCAACCATATGACCATCAACTCCTAGAGCGCGCACTCGAACGGTTAGGCTACCCCACGTGGAAGGTACGGCACACCGCTGGGCGACCGCAGGCGAACTGGTTGCCTACGTCTTGCCGCCCGGATTCCACTGGCTCGAGATCCTGGATGCCCACGCGCACTCGGGGGCCTCCTTCCTGCCGATCGACGTGCGCCTGACCCCTCGCGAACAACAACGATTGATCGATCGGGCTCGTCCGTCCGTGGTCGTGCGCCCCGAGGAGGAAACGGTGTTGGCCGACGCCGCGCACATCGACCCTGATCGCGCCTGGGCCGTGGTGGCAACCAGCGGCACCTCGGGGAAGCCGCGGCTGGCGCAGCTGCCTCGCTCCGCGCTCGGTTTCGCGGTGGCGGCGTCGCTCGAAGCGCTGGACGCGTCCGCGTACGACCCGTGGGTGGCGTGCCTCACACCCGCCCACGTCGGTGGCCTCCTGGTGTTGCTTCGCGGCGTCCTCACGGGCTCGCCCATCACGGTGCTGGATCGGTTCGAGCCGGGCGCTCTGCTCGCGGGCGCTTCCGAGGGCGCCCATGTGTCGTTGGTACCCACGATGCTGCGTCGACTCGTGAACGGCGGGGCCGATCTGACGCGCCTGGGCGCGATCGTGGTGGGCGGCGGCGCCCTGGACCCGGCACTGCGTGATGATGCCGAGCAGCTCGGCGGACGGATCGTATCGACCTACGGCAGCACGGAGGCCTGCGGTGGCATCGTCTACGACGGGGTCCCGTTCGACGGCACCCGCGTGCGGATCGACGCAGATCGCGAGGACGAGATCGGCCCGATCGAGCTCGGTGGACCGACGCTGATGGACGGCTACCGGGCCGACCCGACCGCGACAGCCGAGGCGTTCACGGTGGACGGCTGGTTTCGCACCGGGGACCTTGGGAACCTCGATGGCGATCGTCGTCTATGGGTCCGTGGTCGCGCCGACGACGTCATCCGCACCGGCGCGGAGACCGTGTGGCCCGACGAGGTCGAGACCGTGCTGCGCTCGCACGCCCAGGTGGCCGACGTCGCGGTCGCGGGGCGTCCTGATCGCGAATGGGGCGCCCACGTCGTGGCGTGGGTGGTGCCCGCGAACCCACTGAACCCACCGACGCTCGAGCAGCTTCGCGAACATTGCAGAGAAGGATTGGCGCGTTTCAAGGCGCCGCGAAACCTGCACATCGTCGAAACCTTGCCTCGTACCGCGAACGGGAAGCTCCGACGGTCGGTGCTTCGAGCGCCCCAGCATGGATGAAGGCCCGAGCGAGGGAGGGGTTCGCTCGGGCCTTCAGTCTCTGGGTTCCACCGAGGGGGTGGTGGTCCCCTGAGGGTATTGGCGTCGCACTCCACACTTCGACCCTGTCGGGTGTTCGCTAGATACCCGAAGCCGGGTAACGCGGAGATTCAGGTGACCTGGATCGCGCCGTGCTTCACGGCGAAGGCGACGGCCTCGAGCTTTGAGTGCACCCGAAGCTTGCCGAGGATGTTGCGCACATGCGTCTGCACCGTCTGCGGGCTGATGAACAGCTCGGTGGCGATGTCGTCGTTTCGCTTTCCCTGGGCCAGCAGCTGGAGGATCTGACGCTCGCGATCCGTCAGGTCGCCCAGCAGCGCCATCGCGTCGCGCTGTGCCTCGCGCTCGCGCGCCACCTGCGCCAGTAGGCGGGTCAGTGTGACGGGATCGATCAGGACCTCACCCTCGGCCGCGGCCTTCGTCGCCTGCAGGATCTCGTCGGCCGGCAGGTCCTTCGACAAGAAGCCGGACGCGCCCGCCTCGACGGCCTCGACCATCAATCGGTCGTCGTCGTGTGCAGTCATGATCACGACCATCGTCGAGGGGGAGACCTCCTTGATGCGCCTCGTTGCCTCGATCCCGGTCATGTCGCTCCCCCTGAACATGACGTCCATCAACACCACGTCCGGCAGTTGCTCCTCGGCGAGCGTGACACCCTGTTCGGGGGTGTGCACGGGCGCGGCCACCATCACGAGCGTGGGGTCCAGGCCGATGACGAGCGAAAGGGCGTCCGTCAGGACCTTGTGGTCGTCACAGATCAACAGCGACACGGTTGCGTCGTGGGCCGTCACTTCGCTCCTTCCAGCGGCAGGCGGATCTGCAGGATGGTACCCCCGTCGGGGCGGTTCACGATGGTGGCGTCGCCATCGTGTTCCCGGGCTATCGATCTCACGATGAACAGTCCCAGCCCCGATCCCGGCTTGTCTTCGTAGCCGGGTGGACGCCAGCGACAAAACTTCTCGAAGACTCGATCGTGCAGCTCGTCGGGGACCCCGGGGCCGCGGTCCTCGATCTCGATGAGCGCATCGTCGTTTGCGCGCCGAACCCGCAGGTCGATTGGCGAATCGGGCGGCGAGAACTTCATGGCGTTGTCGAGGCCCTGGCGGGTCGCTTCCGTCACCCATCGTCCGTCGACGGGCGCACGGACGTCGTCGACGGCGACCCGCACCTCTCGGGAGCCCGGGTCGCTGTCGGGCAGGGCCTGCAGGACCGGCCCCTCCAGGTCTCGTTCGACGAACTCGTATGCCAGCGTGCCGGCGTCGGTCTTGAGACCCAGCGACATCTGATCGGCGACGCGCAGCAGCCGCTGCGACTCGGCCTCGATCATGCCGACGAATTCCAACCGCTCGGGATCGCCGAGGCGTTCGTAGCTGGTGCGCAGCGAGCCGGCGACGCTTCGGATCGTGCCCGCGGGACCCCGGACGTCGTGCGCCACGATGCTCGCGATCTCGGCGCGACCCTCCATGACCTGCATCGCGCGGTCGCTCGCACGACGCTGCCGTGTAGCGTCGGCACGCTGAGCGGTCAAGACCCCGAAGAGCAGAAGGAACACCGCCACCGACGGCATGATCGTGAACCATGCGTAGTAGGCGAATGCGGCCAGGTTGTCGGTTGAAAGGTCGACGCCGATGAACACCCCGGCCATGGCGATCGCGACGGCGAACGCGCCGCCGCCTACCCATTGGTACCAACCGCCACGAGTCGTCGAGCGCACGGCGGCCACGAGCGCCACCACGGCGATGAGCGCGGCCACGATGCGCCTGGACAGGTCCGTCATCTGCGGCCCCGCCGCGTACAGGGCAACGAACGCGACGAGGATGGGAAGTCCGACCGCCGCGAACACCGTCGTGACCTGCAGGGGAGGGCGCCCGCGCCGGTCACGCCACGGCACCATGGAGGCGAGGCAGGCGGTGAGCGCGAGCAGGCCCACGAGCAGCGTGTACGACTCGAGTGCGCGCAGTCCGTCGCCGAACGGACCGTCACCCGGCCGGCGCGTCCCGTAGACCTGGATCGCGGTGAAACACGCCCACCCCGCGGCCATCCCTGCGGCGCCGGCCGTCAGCAGCAGTAGCGCGGGGTCCCGGCGGCCTCGATAGGAGCTGCCGGCGACGACGGCGAGTGTCCCCGCCAAGGCTGCGCCCGTCGCCGCCCAGCCGGTTCCCGCCGGAGATACGGTTCGCGCGGCCAGACCCAGTACGGCGGCCACTCCGACCACGGTCAGCGGTGCGATCCAATGCTGGCGCCACCCGTTCACGTGGCGAGCATAGGCCCGGGCATCTGCCGACCCGGTAGGCGGCTAGGAGTAGCTGTGCTCGCCGTCTGGGAAGGTCCCCGCCTCGACGTCGCGCTGGAACGCGGCGACCGCCTCGGTCATCACGGTGCGCAGGTCTGCGTACTTCTTCGCGAGTTTGGGCACGCTCTCGTTGAGCCCGAGCAGATCGTTGATCACGAGCACCTGCGCGTCCGTCTCGTGCCCGGCGCCGATCCCGATCGTCGGGATGTGCAGCTCGCGCGTGATGTCGTGACCGAGTTCGGCGGGCATCGCCTCGAGCACGATCGCGAACGCTCCGGCCTTCTCGAGCGCGTGCGCCTGATCGAGCACCTTGTGGGCTGACTCGCCCCGCCCCTGCACCTTGTAGCCGCCGAGCCCGTAGACCGACTGTGGCGTGAGGCCGACGTGGGCCATGACCGGGATGCCGACGTCGACCAACCGGTGGATCAGTTCGAGCTGCGGGCCCTCGATCTTGACGGCGTGCGCGCCGCCCTCCTTGATCAGCCGCCCGGCGTTGCGGACGCCGTCGTCCGTGGACGCCTGGAAGGACATGAACGGCATGTCACCGACCACCATCGCGCGCTCGACGCCACGGGCGACGGCACGGGTGTGGTGCAACATCTCGTCCATCGTCACGGGCAGCTCGTTGGTGTACCCGAGCACGTTGCGGCCGACCGAGTCGCCGACCAACAACACGGGCACGCCTGCACGGTCGAGGATCTGTGCGGTCGGGTAGTCGTAGGCCGTGAGCATCGCCCAGCGACGCCGCTCGCTCTTGAATGAACGCAGGTCGTGGATCGTGATCATCTGCTCGCACCTCCTGGGAGTGCACGGCTCGTCGGCCAGCAGTCTACCGGCACGTCGCCGGCTCGGCCTAGCGGATCGTGAAGTCGGCGGTCGCCACCGCCTCATACGCGTCGTCGACCAGCAGCATCGCGGTGTACTCGCCCGGCGGCAGCGGAAACTTCCCCTCCGCGTTCTCGTCGAGCGTGACGGCACCCTCGATCGTTGCATCGGTGTAGGCCCACAGGAGATACCACGCGACGTTCGGGTCGGCGCCACGCCTGTAGATCCCGATCCAATCCCAGCGGTTGCCCGGCGCGTTCATCCAAGAGACGTCGATCGGGTCGCCCTCATCGATGACCTCGGCCACGGTCAGGAGGGGTCCTTGCTCGGGATCCTGGATCCACAGCGGGGCGGACGCGAGCTCGGCGCCGTCGCCGCCCGTCAGGGTGAGGTCGTACCGTCCCGGCGCCCAGCCCGTGGCATCGAGTGTGATCGTGCCGTCGGCGGTACCGCTCGTGTCGACGGTCGCCACGGCGCCGTCGCCACCCGCGAGCGCGGCCGTCACCTGACCGCTGTCGGCGCTGGCGTGGAAATGCACGGGGATCTGCGCGCCGGCGGCGTAGAGACGCTGATCCGGCGCGACCAGCGCCGGCGGAGTGGCGGGCGTCACCGTGAACGCCGACACCAGGCCCCGATGGTCGCTCGGCCACGGCGAGACGTCGTCTTCGCCGACGACCCGGCTGTCGGTGGCCGTGACCGGCCCGATCGCCATGATGTAGTCGATCCGATCCGCCGGCGCGGCCGGTCCCGGATTCCAGCTGTCCTTCGACGCCGGTCGGGCCGCCGGCCAGGTCAACCCGGGGTCGGCCACCGGATCCGGGTGCAACTGCCGGTAGGAGTCCTGGTAGCCCGCCCGTTCGAGCGTCTCGGTCACGGGCCAGGCCAGCGGATACGTGACATGCGGTCGCGACCCGACGGTCGCGTCGTTCCAATCCAGATGCGACGGCGAGTTGAAGTCGCCGACCAGGAAGCTCGGGGTGCCACCGGCGGCGACCTCTGCGAGCGCGGTGGCGAACGGCTCGATCGCCGGCACGCGGACCTCGATCTCGGTGGCGAGCACGTCGGCCGCGGGGTCCCCGCGACGTGTCATGTTGGGTCCGTACGGCGCCGAGGGGAGGTGCACGTTGCCGATCGCGACGACCGCTCCGGTGGAGACCTCCACGTAGATGTACTCGCTGGGGTTGCCGGGCGCCTGCAGCAGCGGCAGTCGCGAGACGATCTGACGGCTCGCGTCGTAATAGGGCCAGCCGAGGCCCTCGGCGAGATCCGGGATGTTTCCCCATGCCTCTTCCACGCCGATCACATCGGCGCCGAGCGCTTCGGCTGCGGCGACCGTGGCATCGAAGTCGATCACCTCACCGCCGTATTCGATGTTCAGCTGGCCGATCCGGATCGTTGCGGACGCCTCGGTGGTCTGCGAGGACGAGCTCGCCGTACAGGCCACCAGCGTTGCCAACCCGATCGTGACGAACGCCGCGCGCTTCACCGGCGGAGCATATGTCAGTCCCGCGTCCCACAGGAAAGCGTGTCAGAGCCCCTCGCTAGGGTTGCTCTTGTGAGAGCGAAGGAGGCACGAACGATGCAGGTACGAGATCAGGAACCCTGGGCCGAGGTTCTGACCTTGGGCGACGCACGGTTCGGCGTCTTGGCGGGCGGACCGTTCGATGGACGGTGCTATCCGCTTCCAAGCGGCCAGATCCCCACGGTGCTCGACGTGCCGGGGCCCGGTCCCGGCGCGGGGCCCCATCTGCGTTACGTCCTTCGCGACGGTCTCTACCGGTACCAACGCGCGGAACGACCTGCGGCGTAGCCGCACCCCGGCGGCGGTGGGGCAGGCGCCACGCCACCGGGCTCGGTGCCAGGTCGTTCCCGTACACTGCTGGACAGCCCTCATTTCCTTTCTGCTCCCCCTCGAGGGGGGGCCGTCCAGACCAGAGGAGGTGAACGTTGAGGGAGTACGAATGCATGCTCATCCTGCCCGCTGAGGCCGACGAGGCCTTGGTGACCACAGCCGTCGAGCGCATCACGAAGGTCATCGCACCATCGGGTGGCGAGGTGACGAAGCTCGATCGCTGGGGGCGCAAGCGCTTCGCGTACGAGATCGCACGAAAGAACGAGGGGTACTACGTCGTCGTGCAGTTCAGCGCGGAGCCTGCGACCCAACCCGAGCTCGACCGCGCGCTGAAACTCGCCGATGAGGTGATCCGGCACAAGGTCTTGCTCCGACCAGTCAAATCAGCCAAGCCGCTCAAGGCGAAGGCAGCCGCTTCCCCCGCCCCTACCGGGGCGTAAATCGACAAGAAGGGGGACCGCTCCATGGCGAGCGACAACCAGATCACCATCGTTGGCAACCTCACAGACGATCCGGAACTGCGCTACACGGCCAATGGCGCCGCGGTGGCCAACTTCCGGGTGGCGTACTCCACGCGCATCCGTGACGCCGCCGGCAACTGGACCGATGGGGACACTTCGTTCTTCACGGTCAACTGCTGGCGCGCGCTGGCGGAGAACGCCGCCGAGACGCTCACGCGGGGGACCCGCGTGGTGTTGACCGGGCGCCTCAAGCAGCGCTCCTGGGAGACCCAGGACGGTGAGAAGCGCACCGTGGTCGAGATCGAGGCGGACGACCTCGGTCCAAGTCTGAAATGGGCCACCGCCACCGTCACGAAGGCCAATCGCTCCTCATCATCGTCTTCGGGCGGCGACTGGGGCGCGGCCGTCGCGGCACCGGTGGGGGCTGGATCAAGCGAGGAGGCACCACTGGATGCCGGGTAAACCGTCCGGGCCCAAGCGCCCGAGGAAAGACAAGAAAGAGAAGGACGACAAGTGGCAGAAGAAGGGCAAACGCAAGTTCTGCATCTTCTGCAAAGACAAGGTCGACCACGTGGACTACAAGGACGTCATCACGCTGCGCAAGTTCACGTCGGATCGCGGCAAACTCCGCGCCCGGCGTGTCTCGGGCAACTGCGTACAGCACCAGCGTGATGTGGCCCAGGCCGTCAAGAATGCCCGTGAGATGGCCCTGCTCCCCTATAGCGCGCGATGAAGATCATCCTGCAGAAGTCCGTCGCGAAGCTCGGCCACCCCGGGGACATCGCCGACGTTGCCGACGGCTACGCGCGCAACTACCTGATACCCAGGGGGTATGCGATCCAGGCGGAAAAGGGTGCGCTCAAGCACGCGGAATCGCTCGCGCGCTCGCACAAGATCCGTCAGGGCAAGCAGAAGGGCGAGTACGAGGCGCTTGCGTCCCAGTTGATCGGCGGCGGACCGCTGCAGATCGCAGCCCGTGTCGGCGATGAGGGCAAGCTGTTCGGCTCGGTCACGTCGGCCGAGATCGCCGACGCGATCTCGGCTCGCCTCGAGACCATCGTCGACAAGCGCGATGTGCATCTCGAGGAGCCCATCCGCTCGGTCGGCACCCACG
>DATECH010000020.1:0-4787 GCA_035287005.1 Actinomycetota bacterium
AAGACCCCGAGCTCCTCGAGCCGTTCCGCAGGACGCACCGCCACGTACGCATCGGGATGCTCCGACTCGAAATGGCGCAGATCCGAGGGGTGGAGGTGATACGCGGCGTTCGGGAAACGCGGCTCGAAGCTCTCGTCTTCCATCCCGCCGGCATGATCGGCGTGCAGATGGGTGACCACGACGTTCTCCACCCCGCTCGCGTCGAGCCCTGCCCAGGCGTCTGCGTCCGCTTCTGCCCAGGGCCGGTACGGACCGAACGAGCCCGTGCCCGTATCGACCAGCACGACTCCGGCCGGTGTCTCCACGACGAACGCATGGACGTGCCAGGCCCAGGCGTCGGTTCCGTAGAACGCCCAAGGGAACGTGACCCGCTCCCGGTCCCAGCTGACCCCCGCATCAGGGAGTTCGTCGACCAGCGGCAACGGCGCGAAGCCCTCGCAGATCGTCCGGATCGTGCAGCGACCGACGACGATGGGTTCCACGTGCGTCATGGGGTCGGAGCCTACCCCCTCAGGTCGTCCGGTTCGTCGATGTCGAACAGGCTGCGGCGAGCCGGGTCCAGCGCCATCCAGGTCGCTTCGTCGATCACCGCAGTGCGCATCGCATCGATCAGGTCGCGGAGTCGCCGACGACCGGCGTGCAGCAACGTGTGCGCCATGTCGGCGGTGGGCCATGTCCGCAGCACGCACGGCAGGGGGCGTGGGCGGCCGTCACCGGCCAGCACGACGGCGTCGACCTCGGCTTCCTCGAGCACCCGCAGCATCTCCCGCACGACCGCCACCCGCAGGTCCGGCATGTCGCCGCCGACGACCACGACGACATCGGCACGGACGGCCGACATCAGGCCCGTGTGGAGACCCGCGAGCGGCCCCTCCCCCGCCGTGAGGTCGTTCGTCGTGCGGATCCCCGGCGGCAGGTCCGTGCCGTCCACGCCGGGGGGGCGCACGACCACCACCTCGTCGCACACCTCGCCAAGACGCAGCGCGGCGTGGTGGAGCAGCGGCTGGCCCCGGTAGGGCGCGACGAGCTTGTCCGAGCCGAAACGCGTCGAGCTCCCACCCGCCAACACGATGCCGATGATCAGGGGCACCCCGGCAGGCTACGCCCCGGGGACCCCGTCGCGCCGCCGCCGCCGCTGCACGTACTGGAAGCCGAAGCGACCCTTCACGCACAGATGTCCGTTGGTGACGCTGTGGTCGGTCGGCGACGTCACCTTCACGATGGTGTTGTCCTGGACGTGCAGGTCCAGCTCGCACCCCACCCCGCAGTACGGACAGATCGTCGCGGTCACCGCCTGCGCGTCCTCGTCCCAGCTGCCCGCGGCTCGCATCTCGTGCTCGCTGGTGAACATCAGCGCACCCGTCGGGCACACGCCGATGCAGTTGCCGCAGTAGACGCAGGCGCTCGCGTCCAGGGGCACGGCGAACTCCGTCGAGATGCGGGCATCGAAGCCTCGCCCCGCGACGGCGATGGCGAACGTGTGCTGCGCGTCGGTGCCGCACGCCTCGACGCACTTGTAGCACAGCACGCATCTGCCATAGTCGCGAACATACAGCTCGTTGTCGACCTTCACCGGCTGCGCGACGGTCTCGGCGGCGGCCGTGTCGGGGGCGTGGTGGTGCCCGGCATACCGCGCGTCGCGCTCCCCCGGATCCATCGGCGCCATGACCGCCCCGAACCGCCCGGGCTCGGCCGCGTAGGCGTCCTGCCACCGATGCCAGTCGGCGTCGGCGAGCGACGTGTCGACGCTGGAGGCGAGGAACTCCATCACGAGCTTGCGCGAGTGGCGCACCCGTGGGGAGTCCGTCGTGATCTTCATGCCCGGCTCGACCCCGCGGGAACACGCGGGCACGAGCACGCGCGATCCCTCGACCTCCACGACGCACACCCGACACGCGTTGATCGGCGTGAGGTTCTCCGCATAGCACATGGTCGGCGTATCGATGTCGCTCGCTCGGCACGCGTCCAGGATCGTCGCGCCCTCCGGCACGCGGACGGTGCGATCGTCGATCTCGACGTCGAGCAGCTTGCGCGGCATCGCGACCGGCACAGCGCTCACGACGGCACCTGCCCCGGCTCGAACAACCCGAACGTCGAGATGGCCGACTGCACCGCGCTGGCGGCTGTCTGCCCCAGACCGCAGATGGAGGCGTCCCGCATCACGTCCGCGATGTCTCGCAGCAGCGCGAGCTCGTCCGGCGGTGTGCCGATCGTGCGGCCGTCGACCAGCCGGTGGAGCGCTTCTTCTTGGCGGACGGTGCCGACCCGGCACGGGACGCACTGCCCGCAGCTCTCGTCGCGGAAGAAGCGCGCGATGCGCACGCACAGGTCGACCAGGTCGACCGTCTCGTCGAGCACCATCACCACCCCCGACCCCAGCGTGTAGCCGCCCTCGCGCGCGTCCTCGAAGGTCAGGCGAGCGTCGAGACGGTCCGGTCCGACGAAGCCACCGGCCGCGCCTCCGAGCAGAACCGCCTTCAGCGTCGCGCCCGCACGCACGCCGCCGGCCAGCGCGATCGCCTCGCCGAGGCTGATCCCGTGCTCCGCCTCGTAGACGCCCGGGTGCTCCACGTGGCCGGACAGGCACCACAACCGGGTGCCGGTGGAGCCTTCGGTGCCCAGCGCCGCGTAGGTTTCTGCTCCGAGCTCCAGGATCTGCAGCACGTTGATCAGTGTTTCCACGTTGTTGATCGCGGTGGGCTTGCCGAAGATCCCGTGGGTGACCGGGAACGGCGGCTTGTTCCGCGGCTCGCCGCGCCTGCCCTCGATCGAGTTGAACAAGGCCGTTTCCTCACCGCAGATGTAGGCCCCCGCGCCCCGGCGGAGCTCGATGTCGAACGCGAACCCCGCATGCATCACGTCTGGCCCGAGGAGCGCGGCCGCGCGTGCCTCCTCGATCGCGCCGTGCAGGAGCTGGGTCGCACGCGGGTACTCGCCGCGGACGTACAGGAACCCCGTTTCGGCGCCGGTCGCGAACCCTGCGATAGTCAGCGCCTCGATCACGGCGAACGGGTCGTTCTCCATGATCACGCGATCCTTGAAGGTGCCCGGCTCGGACTCGTCGGCGTTGCAGATCGCGTACTTCGGCCCCCCGGGTTGATCGGCGACCGCGCGCCACTTGACGCCGGTGGGGAACGCCGCGCCGCCGCGACCGAGCAGCTTCGCGTCGCTCACCTGCTGGATCACAGCATCCGGGCCCAGCTCGATGGCCCGCGCGAGCGCCGCGTACCCACCGTGCGCCCGATAGTCGTGCAGCGAGGAGGGATCGACGAGCCCGACGCGACGAAGGAGTCGCTCCCCTCCGTGGCGCGGCGCGAGCGTGGGCATCGGCATCGGGGCGCGCTCGCCCCGGGCGAGACCGGCGACGTGGTCGGCGTCGGTCGGCGCGACGACGTGGGACACGGCTGCCTCTCCCGCCTCCTGGAACAGGACCGCGGGCGCCGCGTCGCACACACCCAGGCAGGGGCTGCGGACCACCTTGGGGCCGCCGGCCAGCTCGGCGACAAGGCGGTCGGCCATCGCCGCGCCTCCGCTGATGCGACACGCCAGGTCGTCACACACGTGCACGACCGTGGACGGCTGCTCCTGCACGCTGAACATCGCGTAGAACGTGGCGACCCCGTAGGCCTCGGCCGGCGGCACGACCAGTCGTTCGCAGGCGTAGTTCAGCCCGCCCTCGCTGATCCACCCGACGCGCGACTGCAGGGCGTGCAACACCGGCAGCAACAGCGTGCGGCGCTCCTCGGGCGCCCGCGCCACCCGCAGGTCGCGGGCGGTGCGCTCCCCGCCCTGCCAGGCGCTCTCGGGTGGGCCGAGCACGCTGTCGACGGCCATCCGTTCCTCGGCGCTGGCCGTCGCCGCCATCAGGTGAAGGTCCACGCTAGGAGGCCACCCCCGCCGCGGCACGCTCCAGCTTCTCCACGCGGATCGCGGTGGCCTTGAACTCCGAGGTGCCTGACTTGGGATCGTACGCCTCGTTCGTGATCCGGTTGGTCGCGACCTCCTCCGGGAAATGGAAGGTCATGAACGCGAGACCCTCCCGCAGGGCCGTCGTCAGATGCACCGGTGCCTCGATCGCCCCGCGCCGCGAGATCACGCGCACGACCTCGCCGTCGGTGACCCCCAACGCCGCCGCGTCCTCGGGACACAGGTCCAACGACTCGCCGCGGTGCAGCGGAGAAGAGAACGCGTTCGTCTGCACGCCGGTATTGAACGACTCCAGGCGCCGACCCGTGGTCAAGCGCATGGGGAACTCCTCGGTCAACTCGTCGGCTGGCGGGATGTCGATCACCACGCTGAACGGTGCCTTGGGCCCCTGCGCCTGCGGGTCGTCGAAGGACCAGAGGCGGCCGTGCAGGAACTGCATGCCGTCGGGATGCTCTTCGTCGCACGGCCACTGGATCCCACCCAGCTCCTCGATGCGCGCCCACGACATCGCCGTGTGCATCGGCGAGAGCGAGCGCAGTTCGTCCCAGGCCTGCTCGGCCGTGAGCTGCCCCCAATCGATGCCGAGACACCTCGCGAGCTCGGCGATGATCCAGATGTCGTCCCGTGCGTTCCCCGGCGGGTCCAGGGCCTTGCGCACCCGCTGGACGCGGCGCTCGGAGTTCGTCACGGTCCCCTCGGATTCGAACGCCGCGTTGGACGCAGGGAACACGACATCGGCCAGCTCAGCGGTCTTGGTCAAGAAGAGGTCCTGGACGATCAGTGTGTCGAGCCCTTCGAGCAGGTGTACCGCATGGTCTTGGTCGGCCTCCGACGTCGCGGGGTTCTCCCCGATGCAGTAC
>DATECH010000021.1:0-7835 GCA_035287005.1 Actinomycetota bacterium
GGCCACCGTCTTCGACTTCGATTGGGCGCCCGACGGAGAGCGCTTGGTTCTCACGGGCCCGGGGCCAACGCCGATGCGGGTCCTGGATCTGTCGAGTCAGGCGGTCTCCGATATGGTCGCGCTGGATGACGGGCGGCTCCAGCGGTTCCTCGCCGGAGCTGGCGTAGGTCGTGCGGTGCAGTTCACTGGTCCCGCGTGGTCGCCGTCCGGGAGATATGTCGCCGCGTGGGTGAATGCCCAACGAGGAGTCGTGCCCGTCATCTTCACGAGCGAAGGACAGGTGGTTGCGCTCGGCCGCCGTTCATTGGGCAACGGATACGGGCTCGCTTGGTTCCCGAACCGGGGCGCGCTCGCATATTCGCAAGGGTGGAGCCTCGAGCGCGAGACGCGATGGACGCTGCGTGTTGTGGACCCCGTAACAGCAACCGACCACCTCATCATTCGCGAGGCCCCACACACCTTCGTCCTCGACTTCTTGCTCAGCCCGACGGGCGGCTGGCTGGCGCTCTTGCGGTCGCGTAGCCACGGGCACCCGATCGTCGAGTTCACGGACCTACGAGGACCCCGCACGGCCCCGCCGATCCCTCTCTCGTCCGACTCGTCATTCGCGGACTGGGGCACGGCCGTCGCACGCTAGCCCTCGTCGACCCAGTCGCGGGTGACGAACAACCAGAACGCGAGGCCCGCGTCGGGTCCGTAGCGCCGGAACCGCCGCTGGATCGTGGTGTCCGAGGGCTGGCGTTTCTTGCCCGCGAGCCGGGCGTAGGTGGGGCGGGTCCACGAGTCCAGGATCAGCCGGGAGTTGCGACCGAGCGTCATCATCACGTGGGCGGCGGCGTAGGGGCCGATCCCCGGCAGGGCGAGCAACCCGCGCTCGACCTCGTCGTCAGGGATCTCGTCGCGCGTGGCGGTGCCGAGCGCCTCGAGGTCAACCTCGCCCGTGGCCACGAGGTCCGCGAGCTCCACGAACCGCGGCGCCCGGTAGCCGGAGCGGACGACCTCTCGGTAGTACCGCTCGTTCTGCGAGGCCATCACCACCGGCGTCGGGAAGGCGTTGGCCAGGGGATCGGCGTCGCCGACCGCCGGCTCGCCGAGGGTCGTGACGAGCGCCTTGACCATCGTGACCGTCAACCCCCACGAGCAGTTGG
Organism: Actinomycetota bacterium; assembly: GCA_035287005.1. GTDB lineage: Bacteria > Actinomycetota > UBA4738 > UBA4738 > HRBIN12 > AC-51. The sequence continues at coordinate 1,149 of DATECH010000021.1, forward strand.
TTGTGCACAGGGTCTTAATCACGTCCTCCCACACGGTGGGAGAGCGCAACATGCGGCCCGCGCCTGCGGTCGTCCACGCGAGTTCGGGATCGTCGGCCGCGATCGCATAGAAGGAGGACAGATCGTGATCGAGGTGCAGGATGCGTGCGACCTGGTCCGCGATCGACGCACGGGCGGAGGCCGACGGCGCCGGTCCGGCGACCGTGACGCGCGCGGTCCGGCGCGGTCCGAGATCGAGCGTCACGCGCCGCGGCCTGCCGCGCGGCATCCGCAGGGTGAGGGTGAGCGTCCGAGCACCTTCGTCGAGCGACGCGGGCGCGAGGTCGTGGAAGCCGTGCGACGCGAGCGTTCGCCACAGGTCGACGGGCTCGCCGGCGGGGCCGTGAAGCGGCAGGGTGATCGCCGTCACGAGCGCGCGCGCTCCCGCGCACGGTAGGCGCGCACCTTCGCCCGATTGCCGCACTCCGCCATCACGCACCAGCGACCCGAGCGGTTCTTCGAGCGGTCGTAGAACACGGATCGGCACGTCGGCTCGCCGCACTCCTTGAATCTCGTCCACGAACCGTCGAGGTCGGCCAGGAACGCGATCGCGAGCACCTGGCCGACGGCGCCCATGACCCCGCCGGCGGTGGCGACGAGCCCCTCGGCGCCGAACCGCGGCGCGAGACCGACCGCGGCGGTCGCCGCGTCGAGCGTGTCGATCGTCGCCGGATCGGGCTCGGCGCCCATGTTCTCGAGCACCCGGGCGCGCAGCGCCTCGAGTACCGTCGCCGCCCACTCCAGATCGCCGTCCGAATGCTCGGCGCCGCCCGGCATCAAGCCCGCTTCGACGAGCCACCAGGCGATCGTTGCCGGCCCGGGTGGCAGGGACGCAGGTTCGCCGGGGGCGTGGTCGTGCAGGGACAGGAAGGCTCGCACCAACTCGAGGTCGCCGGGGGCGGCCGGCGTCGTGTCGATCTCGGTGTTGGCGGGACGCTCCATCGACCACAGGATACGTCAAGAAACCGGATATTTCCACTTGACTGGTTACACGGACACCGATATCCTCCACGTAACCGGTTACAGATAGTATGCCGGTTCATCGACCGGGAAAGGGGACCCATGCATCCGCTGATCGCACAGGAGATGGTCCGGGCGATGCAACGGGAACTGGAGGAGCGCGTCGGGCGGCCCCGCCGTCCGGTGCCCGCTCGCCGCATCCGCGTCCGCCGGAAGAAGCACTGATGGCCACGCGACGGATCTGGCCGGTCCGCCGGCCCCGCATCCGGCGACCCCTCGAGCCGGAGCCCCGGCCCGAGAGGCCGCTTCGGACGATGGACGACTGGCGGCTCTTCGGCCCCAGGCTCCACTGACGGGCCACCTGTAGCATCGCGAGCGTGATCGAACTCACCGATCGCGCACGCGATGCGCTCGTCATGTTCCACGCCGCCGCGGCCCGGTGGAACCCCGACGTCGTCCTTCGGCTCGCGCGCTCGGGGGCCGAGCTTCGTCCCCACCTGGTGGAGGAACCCGAGCCCGGTGATGAGCCGCTGGCGATCGATGCACTGACGGTCTACGTGGAACCCGGGGTCGAGGGCGTCGTCGACGCGGGCGATCACAACGTGTTGACGCTGGTGCCGTCGTGAGCGTCGACGCCGAGGCCGCGCGCGCCGCGCTCGAGGAGCGATTGGCGAGCTTGGACGCCGATCTCGCAGAACTCACGGCGGTCCCGCGCGATCCGATGACCGCGGTGTCGTTCGGCAAGCGGGTCGGCGACGGCACGACCGAGGCCGTCGATCGGATCACGAAGGTCGGTACCGCCGAGCAGCTGTCGGTCATGCGCACCGACGTGGTGCGCGCGCTCGTCAAGCTGGACGAGGGCACCTACGGGCTGTGCGATCGGTGCGGCACGCTGATCCCCGAGGAGCGGCTGGACGCGCGCCCGTGGTCGGTGCGGTGCGTGCGCTGCGCGTCGCGCGGCTAGGGCTCGACCCGCCCGTCGATCGCCTCGTAGGCGCTCAGCTCGGGGTAGACGCGCGCGGTGACGAACGCGCCGACGATGCACGCCGCGCCGCCGGTGACGACGCTGATCGTGGGGGAGAAGGCCGCGGCCACCATGCCCGCCTCGAGGTCGCCGAGCTTCGGTCCGCCGGTCACCACGACGTGAAAGACGGCGCCGAGGCGTCCGCGCAGGTGATCGGGCACCGTCACCTGCAGGATCGTCGAGCGAAAGATCGCGCTGACGACGTCGGCCGCGCCCGCGAGGGCCAGGAAGCACAGGGCGGCCGTCAGGTTGGTGCCGGACAGGCCGAAGGCGGCGATCGCCGCCCCCCATCCGGCCACCGCCCACACGATGGCCCGGCCCTGGCGGCGAAGCGACGTGAGTGGGCCGGACACCAGTGTCTGGATCAGCGCGCCGACGGCGGGCGCGGCGAACAGCAGCCCGACGACCTCCGGACCGCGGTGGAGCTGCTGCGCCGCGATCACCGGGAACAGGGCCGCCGGGTTGCCGAAGATCATCGCGACGAGGTCGATCACGAACGTCGACTGCAGGAGCCGGTGCTCGCGGAGGTAGCGCAGCCCCTGGGCGATCGCCTCGGTGCCGCGCTCGGTGATCACCGCATCCGGCGGCAGCGGCGACATCGCGATCGCGGCGACCAGCAGCACCGTGTAGGAGATGAGGTCGACCGCGTACGCCCAGGCCGGGTCGGTCGCGGCGATCAGCAGACCTGCGAGGGCGGGTCCGACGATCGATGCGACCTGCCAGCCTGCCTGGTTCAGCGCCACGGCCGCGGGCACGTCGGCCGCGTCGAGGAGCCGGGGGATCGCGGCCTGACGCGCGGGGCCGTGGATCGAGGCCAGGAACCAGGTGCCGGCGTTGGCCGCGTGCAGCAGCCACAGCGGCGGGTCGCCCGCCACCGCTCCCAGGAACAGCGTGGCCGCGACTCCCATCGCCGCCAACTGGGTCCAGATCAGCGTGACGCGGCGGTCGTGCCGGTCGATGAACGACGCGCCGACGAACGTGCCGGCGAGACTTCCCGCGAGCCCCGACAGGCCGAGCAGCCCGACCGCGGCCGCCGATCCCGTCAGCGCGAAGACCTGCACGTAGAGCCCGACGCGCGCGAACTGGGACCCGAGCGCGGACACCACCGATCCGCCCCACAGCAGGCGGAAGTCGCGCGAGACGCGCAGCGGCGTGACGTCGATCGCGATGCGCCGCAGCCACCCCATCGGGGCAGACTAGCGGCGGCGTCTCGCGCTACGCGAGGGCGGCGGCGACCGACGTTTCGAGCACGTCGAGGCCGTCGAGGAGCAACGCCTCGTCGATGTTGAGTGGCGGCAGCAGCCGCACGACGTTGCCGTAGGTCCCCGCCGTGAGCACGAGCACGCCCTCCGCGAGGGCGCGACTCGCGATCGCCCCCATCCGGGCGGCATCCAGCGGCTCCTTCGTCGCCGGGTCGGCCACCAGCTCCATCGCGCACATCGCGCCGCGCCCGCGTACGTCGCCGATCTGAGGGAACCGCTCCTGCATCCCGCGGAACCGCCCCATGATCGCATCGCCGACGCGCACCGACGCGGCGAGGAGACCCTCGCGCTCGATCTTGTCGATCACGGCGAGCGCGGCGGCCGCGGCGACCGGGTTGCCGCCGTAGGTGCCACCCAGGCCGCCGACGTGCACGGCGTCCATGAGATCGGCGCGGCCGGTGATCGCGCTGATCGGCAGCCCGCCGCCGAGCGACTTGGCGCTCGTGACGATGTCGGGCGTCACGCCCTCCTCGACGATCGTGAACCACTTCCCGGCACGTCCCATGCCGGACTGGATCTCGTCGGCGATGAACACGATGCCGTTGGCCCGGCAGAACCCCGCGATGCCCGCCACGAAACCGGGAGCGGGCACGATGAACCCGCCCTCGCCCTGGATCGGCTCCAGGATCACCGCGGCGATGTTGTCTTCGCCGATGTGCTTGTGCATCTCGTCCAACGCATAGGCGAGGGCTTCCTCGGCGCAGCGATCGGGACCGCTCGGCCACCGGTAGGGGTAGGCGAACGGCAGCCGGTAGACCTCGGGCGCGAATGGCCCCATCCCTTGCTTGTACGGCATCACCTTGGCGGTGAGCGACATGCCCATCAGGGTGCGCCCGTGGAACGCGTGGTCGAACGCGACGATCGCGCTGCGACCGGTCGCCCTGCGCGCGATCTTCACCGCGTTCTCGACGGCCTCCGCGCCGGCGTTGGCGAACATCGTCTTGGCGGGCCCGTCGATCGGGGCGAGCGCGTTCAGTCGCTCCGCGAGCTCGATGTATGGCTCGTTCGCGGTCACGTGGAAACACGTGTGCGTATCGAGCTCCAGCTGCCGCTGCGCCGCGGCGACCACCTCGGGCGCGGTGTGGCCGACGTTCAGGACCGCGATGCCGGTGCCGAAGTCGATCAGCCGGTTGCCGTCGACGTCCTCGATGATCGCGCCCGAGGCCCGGGCGGTGACCACCGGGTGGATGTTTGCGACCCCTGTGGGCACGGCGGCGGCTCGGCGGGTGAACCACTCGGCGCTCTTGGGACCGGGGATCTCGGTGACGAGCTTGCGTTCCTGTGGGATGTCCATCCAGGCAGTCTGCCGGTCGCGGACGCTACCGTCAGGCGCGCTGGTGGCCTTGGCGGCCGTTCAGTTTTGTACCGGATGTCGAAAGATGCTCTCTCCGCCATCCCGTCTGGGGCGCTTCGTGCGCCGTTACGTACAATCGTCCGCATGGCGCTCACCGTGCGTGACATCGTGTCCATCCCCGGCATGCCGTTGAAGCTGCTGGCGGGCGACGAAGCCGTCACGCGGCCCGTCCGGTGGGTGCACAGCTCCGAGCTGGAGGATCCGACCGCGTGGCTGAAGGGCGGCGAGCTGATCCTCACCACCGGTATGGGCATCGGTGATACCGCGGCCAAACAGCGCGCCTACGTGAGGCGGCTGGCCGGTGCGGGCGTGGCGGGACTGGGGTTGGGTCTGGGCTTCGGACACGACAAGACGCCCAAGGCGATGATCACCGAGGCCGCGAAACAGGGCTTCCCGTTGTTCGAGGTCCCCTACCCGGTGCCGTTCATCGCGATCACAGAGGCGGTCTTCACCCGGTTGGTCGCCGAGCAGTACGACACGCTGCATCGGGCCGTCGAGGCCGAGCACGTCTTGACGCGCGCGGTGCTGGACGGCGCGGGCCTCGCGGGCATCGCCTCGTCGTTGGCGGACGTCGTGAGGGGGTGGGCGCTGCTGCTCGATCTGCACGGGATAGCTCTGGCCACGACGGGGGCCGACGCGTCGGTGCGGCAGGAGCGCGTCTGGGACGAGATCCGCACGTCGAGGCCCGAGGCCGCGAACTTCTCCTTGACGATGCTCGACGAGGGACACCACGTCTGGGTGCAGCCGGTGGGCGCGCAGGGACGCGTCGAGGCCTTCCTGGCCGTCGGCACGCCCGAGCAACCGACCCAACTCGATCGCATCGTGGCGGGTCACGCGCTCAGCCTGTTCGCGATCGAGCTCGCGAAGTCGCGGGCGGTCGCCGAGGCCGAGCGACGCCTGCAAGGTGACTTCTTCGACGAGCTCGCGCGCGGCGAACGCACGCCGGCGGAGGCGTCGCGCGAGCTGGTGCGCTTCGGCTTCGCTCGAGATGCGCGGGTTCTCGTCGTGGGGATCGAAGCAGCCGACGCGCCCCTGGATCCCGAGCACCTCGCGCTGGCCGCCACCGACCACTGGTCGCGGCTGGAGGGCGGCTTCCTCGTCTCGCCGCATGCCGACGGCATCAGCGTGCTGCTGCCCGCCGACGCCGAGCTCGATCTCGCGGACCTGACCAAGTCGCTGGGTCAACGGGTCGACGTCGAGCTTCGAGCCGGTGCCGGAGGTGCCGCCGAGGCCGCGGACGTCGCCCGGTCGCTGCGGGAGTCGCGCTACGCCCTGCAGGTTTGCCGGCTCGAGGGCTGGGGGCACGCCGGCTTCGAGCAGCTGGGCACCTACCGGCTGCTGCTCAGCATGGCCGAGCCCGACGCCCTGCGGGCGTTCGCCGACTCCTTGCTGACGCCGCTCGATCGCTACGACGAGGACCACAACGGGGAGCTGCTGGCCAGCCTGCAGGCGTTCCTGCAGCACAACGCGCGGTGGGAGACGGCTGCCGCGCAACTGTTCGTGCACCGCCACACGCTGCGGTACCGGATGCGCAAGGTGGAGGAGCTCACGGGCCGGGAACTGTCGAACTCGTTCGACCGCATGGAGTTCTGGCTTGCCTTGCGCGCCCGCGACTTGCGCGCCGCACAACCGGAGGTCTGAGCCTGGTTGTCCAGGTCGTCCAAGGCCGTTGCGGTGCCGTGCCCCTTCGGCGGGTGGTGCCGAGTGCCCGGAACGCGCGATACTGGCGGCCTAGGATCCAAGCGACATCCGGTCCCGAGACGAAAGGGAGGCGCCATGGCCGAGGCAAAGACCTGGCAGATGCGCATCGGTGACGAGTGGGTGGACTCGTCACGAGGGGAGACGGAGCCCGACATCAACCCCGCGACGGGGGAGTCGGTCGCCACGGTGCAGGTCGCCACCCGCGAGGACGCGGATCGAGCGGTCGCGGCCGCTCAGAAGGCGTACGACGAGGTGTGGTTCGACACGCCGCCGAAGGAACGGTCGGCGATGATGCTGGCGTTGGCCGACGCGATCGACGGGGACGCCGACAACCTGGCGCAGCTCGA
>DATECH010000022.1:0-15621 GCA_035287005.1 Actinomycetota bacterium
GCACCCTCTGCGGGTCGTTCCTCGCCCGCCAATAGCCGCAGCAGCGTCGTCTTGCCGATCCCGTTGGCTCCCACGAGCGCGGAGTGCGCCCCTTCGGGCACCCGGAACGACACCCCCTCGAACAGGGTCCAGCCACCGGGAAGCCGGTAGGCGACGTCGGTCAGCTCCAGGAAGCCCATCGCTGCAGGATACGGGCCGATCCGACCCGTGTTGCAAGGATCGACGACCCTCGGATACGGTGAGGTTGACACGGGAGGGTCGGTTCATGGAGATACCGTTGCGGCGCTCCCCGAGCGTTGTCCTGCCGTATCGAGCTGGCGCCCCCTACGGTAGATTCAGCGCGCCCATGCGAACGTCCTCCTCGCGGCCCCTGCCGCTCGTGCCCAGTGCCGCCCGCGCGGTCGTCGCGTCGGTCCTCGGCATGCTGCTCGTCGCGATCGTGTCGGCGACGCCGCACTCGCCCTACTACCCGGTGCTGCCTGCGGGCGTACAGGCCCAGGGACCGCTTCGGTGGATCGCCGACGCCATCGGGCTGCAGCACCTGGGGGAATCGGGATTGATGCTCGCGGGGCTCGTCGCGGTCGTCGCCGCGGCCGCGGGCTTCGTCCTGATCGTTCGCGAAGCGTGGAACCGGCGCATCTCGATGCGACTCGTCTTCCTGCTGGCGATCGCGTTCCACGTGCTCGTGCTGACGCTGCCCCTGCTCTTCTCCCGTGACGTCTACAGCTACGCCTACTACGGACGTATCTGGAGCACGTACGGCGCCAACCCGTACGTGCTGACGCCGGAGGACTTCCCACTGAACTCCTTGTGGCACCTCACGTGGCCCGGCTGGCGAGGGACGCCCTCGGTGTACGGCCCGTTGTTCACCTGGGTGTCGGTGCTCATGACCGGTGCCACGAAGAGCCTGCAGAGTCTGATCACCGGGTTCCAGGTGCTCGCGGCGGCGGCGAGCATCGGCACGATGGTGATCGTGGCCCGCCTCGTGCAGCGGGTGCGGCCGGAACGTGCGGTCTTCGCCGTCGCGGTGATCGGCCTCAATCCGATCGTCGTGTATCACGCCGTGGGCGGTGGACACAACGACATGCTCGTCGCGCTGTTCGTGGCGGCGGCTGTGTCGTTCCTGTTCGCACGTCGAGAGCTGGCGTCGGCGGTGTGTCTCGGGCTCGGCATGTCGGTGAAAGCCAGCGCCGTCGTGCCGTTGATCCTGCTGCTGGTCGCGATCGCGGCCAGCGTCGAGCCGGAGCGTCGCGCCCGCCTGCTCGCGAAATACGCGGCCGTGGTCGGTGGGGTGTGGTTGGTCCTGGCCGCACCGTTCCTGCAGCGATCGAATCCCACGCTCGGTCTGTTCGAGCTGACGGGGCATTCCTCCGGGAAGGCGCCCGGTCAGCTGCTCGTGAGCGTGCTCACCTGGGTCGGGACCACCGTGGGGGGTCCCGCGTTCGAGACACCGGCCAGGATCACGGCGCACCTCCTGCTGTTCGGACTGTCGGCGGTGGGCGTGTGGATGATCGCCGTGCGCATCTGGCAGGACCCGTCGGCTCGTCGGCCGACGGCCCAGGTCGCGGCCTGGGGTTGGGCGCTGCTGCTCGCGATCCTGCTCGCGCCGATGCTCGGCGCCTGGTACCTCGTGTGGGTCCTGCCCCTCGCGTGGGCGCTGCCCCGCGTTGCTCGACGTGGGTTGGTTGTCCTGTGTGTCGCCTTCACCATGACCGAGCTCGTCACGGAGAACACGCGACTGCCGGACCTGATCCGATCGGTCGACCTGCCGATCGGTCACCCCGTCGCGCTCGCCGTGTGCCTGTGGATCGGCGCCGATCTGGTGCGGCGCCTCACCAGGCGGATACCGCTGGACGCCGAGACGCTGGAACCCCGGCTCGGCGACGCGTTCGAGAACGGACCGATCCACGCCGAGCCGCTGCCCGGCGCGGAGCATGTACTCCCCGGAGGTTCGCTGAGCCCTCTGCGTCTCGCGCGTCGTCGCTGACCCGCGGTCACATGTAGTGCACCGGGGGCTGTTCCCCGGCGCTGCCTGCGGCTCTATCCTCGACATCGAAGCTCGCCCGCTCATCGCCTGACCCCGAGTCAGGTGATTGAGACCCTGCGAACCGCATGCTTGCGAGGCTCCGCCGGCCGGTTACACGGCAGACGCCCGCCGGCTACCGGCGGATCACGGGACTCTGGCAAGGTGGTGCGGACCGTCCGTATCCATCACGACATCGGGGGCTGATCAGTGACTGACGTAGCGACCACCGTCTTGCGCTCCAACGCCGGCAGCGACGTTTCGATCGGCGACGCGCATCCGTTCGCGATCATCGGCGAGCGCATCAATCCAACCGGGCGCAAGAAGCTCGCCGAAGAGCTGAAGCAGGGCAACTACGACACCGTGCGTTCCGACGCCCTCGCCCAGGTCGCCGCGGGGGCCAGGGTGCTCGACCTCAACGCGGGGATCCCGGGATTCGACGAGGTCGGGATGTTGTGCGAGATGGTCCGGATCGTGAACGACCTGGTCGACGCGCCCATCTGCATCGACTCGTCCACGCCCGAGGCGCTGGAGGCCGCGGTGCCGCTTGCCGGTGGCAAGGTCCTGATCAACTCCGTGACCGCCGAGCAGCATTCGATGGACCGGCTGCTGCCCCTGGTCGCGGCGCACGGTGCCGCGGTCATCGGGATGGCCAACGACGAGTCCGGCATCTCGATGGATCCCGATGAGCGCTTCGCGGCCGCCGCGAAGGTCGTCGAGAACGCCGAGAGGCACGGGATCGCTCGCGCCGACGTGATCATCGACCCATTGGCGATGCCGATCGGCGCGGCCCCCACCGCCGGCACCGCGATGATCCGCACGATGCAGCGCATCCGCGCCGAACTCGGCGTGAACCTGTCCTGCGGCGCGTCCAACATCTCGTTCGGGATGCCCGGGCGCCACGAGATCGACGCGGCGTTCCTCACGTTGATGATCGGCGCCGGGATGCACACCGCGATCACGAACCCGCTGCACCGCCCGGTGAAGAAGGCGATCTTGGCCGCGGACCTGCTGCTGGGCCACGATCAGTACGGCGCCTCCTGGATCGCGGACCACCGAGCGGAGCTGGAGGCCGCGAAGGTCTGATGGTGGACGACACGTTCGGCGCGAAGATCGAGGTCACGTACCTCCCGAGCGGCAAGACCGTTCGCGTGCCCCACGGCACCACCGTGTTCAACGCGGCGCACTGGGCGGGCCTGCCGATCGAGTCGACCTGCGGCGGCCGGGGCACCTGTGGCAAGTGCGGCGTCCAGGTGCTGGAGGGCGAGGCGGAGCTGTCGCTCGCCGACTACCGGCACCTCGCCGACAAGCTGGACGAGGGCTGGCGACTGTCGTGCCAGTGTCCGATCAACGGTCCGATGACGGTGGACGTGCCCCGCCTGATGAAGATGCCCAAGGCCGCCACCATGGGCGTCGGCCGCTTCGTCCTGCTGGAGCCCAACGTGGTGAAGCTGTACCTGGAGCTGCCACCGCCTTCACTCGAGGACCACCGCTCCCACCTCCGTCGGGTCATGGACGCGGTCGAAGACGCCGGCTACTCACGCAATCACGACTGGGAGGTGCTGCCCCGCGTGGCCGAGGCCTTCCGGAACGGCTCCACGGTGACAGCGACGCTCGTCGGCGAGTACCTCGTGGACTGTGAGGAGGGCGACACGCGCGAGCGCATGTTCGGCGTGAGCTTCGACATCGGCACGACGACCTGCGTGTGCACGCTGGTCGATCTTCGCAACGGCGCGACGATGGCCGTTGCGTCTACGATCAACCATCAGGCATCCTACGGCGCCGACGTGATCGCCCGCATGGCCAAGGCGATGCACGGAAAGGAGAACATCGACCAGCTGCAGGCCGCGGCGCTCGAGACGGTCAACGAGCTGCTCGCCCGGGTCCAGCAGGAAGCAGACGTGCGGCCCGACGAGATCTACGAGGCCGTCGTGGCCGGCAACGCGACGATGATGTCCTTGCTGCTCGGGGTGAATCCGGAATCGATCGCGCTCGCCCCCTACGTCGCGACGTTCACCGAGCCCCAGGACATCCGCGCGGATCAGCTCGGCTTCGCCATCCATCCACTCGGTTGGGTGGCGATGTACCCGGCGATCGGCGCCTACGTCGGCGCGGACATCGTGGCCGATATCGTCGCCACCGGGCTCGCACGCGATCCCGAGACGCGACTGCTCGTGGACGTCGGCACGAACGGCGAGATCGCGTGTGGCAACGCCGAGCGCTCGGTCGCGACCGCCGCGCCGGCGGGCCCCGCGTTCGAGGGCGGCGAGATCCTGTGCGGTATGCGCGCCACCGAGGGCGCGATCGAGGGCGTGATCCTGACCAGCGGCAGCGTGGAGCTGCAGATCATCGGCGGCGACGTGGAACCCCGGGGGATCTGCGGCTCAGGGTTGATCGACATCGTGGCGCAGCTGCGGCTGGTCGGCCTGGTCGACGAGGGAGGCAAGATGGTCTCCCGCGAGGACGCCGAGGCGGCCGGGCACCCGCTCGCCGACCACCTCGTGATGCGCGAGGACATCCGCGCGTTGCGGCTCGCGGGCGACATCGTGCTCACGCAGGCCGACATCCGCGCGCTGCAGTTCGCCAAGGGCGCGATCAGCACCGGGATCGAAACGGCGATGCGCGCGCTCGGGCTGGAGGCCGACGACCTGGACGAAGTCATGCTCGCCGGGTCCTTCGGCTCCTACATCAACCCGCGCAGTGCGCAGGTGATCGGCCTCGTGCCGCCGGTGCCGGTCGACAAGATCAAGGCCGTCGGCAACACCGCGAGCGAGGGCGCGAAGATGGCTCTCATGTCGTTCCGCGAGCGCGAGGTCGCGTGGGAGATCCCCGCGTTCGTCGAGTACATCGAACTGTCGGGCGTCGAGGACTTCAACGACCGGTTCATCGGCAACCTCGGGCTTCCGCCGCTGGATTCGCTGCCCGACCTCGACGTCGCGAGCTCCGCGCGGGAGGCGACGGGGTGACCCGCACGGGCGCGCGGATCGCCCTGATCGCGTGCGGCGCCGTGGCGAAGGACACCGCCGCGCTCGTCGAGCGCCACGGCTGGAACGCCGACGTGCACGGCATCTCCTCGGACCTGCACATGACGCCGGTCGAGATCGGACCTGCCGTCGAGGAGAAGATCCGCAAGCTGCTTCCCGACTACGACCGGATCGTCGTCGTCTACGGTGATTGCGGCACGGGGGGACGCCTGGACGCCGTGCTCGCGCGATACCCGGCCGTGCGCCCGGCGGGCGTGCACTGCTTCCAGTGGTACGCGGGAGACCTGTTCAAGCGGTTCGACGAGGACTACGGCATCTACTTCTTGACCGACTGGCTGGTCACCAACTGGGATCGCGCGGTGATCAAGGGACTGGGGCTCGATCGCTTCCCGTGGCTGCGGGAGACCTACTTCGGCAACCTCAGCCGCGTGCTGTTCGTGCGCCAGCACCCGGATCCCGCTCGCGAGGCGAAGGCCCGCGAGATCGCGGCGTACATGGACAAGCCGTTGGAGATCCACGATCTCGGCATCGAGCCGCTCGATGACCTTCTGACGCCACTGATCGAGGAGGACGCAGATGCTATACGACCCTGAGCGCGCGCCCCGGCTCATGAGCGAGGAGCAGGAGGAGCAGGTCCACGGGCACGCGATGCGGATCCTGGAGGAGATCGGCCTCGACGTGTTGCACGACCAAGGTCGCGCGTTGCTCGCCGACGCCGGACTGAAGGTCGAGGGCGACCGCGTCTACTTCGATCGCGGGTTCGTGATGGAGCAGGTGGCCAAGGCCCCGCGGACGTTCCCGCTGCACGCCCGCAACCCGGTGAACACCGTGGAGGTCGGAGGGGGGACGCCGCTGTGGATGGGGGTGGGCGGCCCGCCGTTCTTCTCCGACCTCGACGCAGGGCGGCGCGACGGGTCGCTCGAGGGCCATGACACGATCATCAAGCTCACGCAGACGGCAAGCCCGCTGAACTGCGCGCAGACCGGCGCATGCGAGCCCGTGAAGATGCCGGTGCACACGCGGCACCTCGACATGGAGTACTCGACGATCCGGTGGTCCGACCTGCCGTACACCACCTACGGAACGAGCGGGCCGAAGGCGCGCGACGGCATCGAGATGGCCCGGATCGCGCACGGCGGCGACACCGGCGACCGCACCCTGCTGATGGGCGTCGTGAACTCGCTGAGCCCGCTGATCTGGGACTTCCGCATGGTGGACGCGATGATCGCCTGGGCGGAATCGAACCAGGCGACGATCGTGACGCCGTTCCTGCTCGGCGGCGCGACCGCTCCGGTGAGCGTCGCGGGCGGGCTCGCCCAGCAGGTCGCCGAGGCGCTGTCGGGGATCGCGATCGCACAGACCGTCCGTCCGGGCGCGCCCTGCCTGTACGGGTCGTTCTTCCAGGCGACCGACATGCGGACGGGCGCGCCCGCGCTCGGCCCACCCGAGTCGATCTTCGGTGTGTTCGCGGGCGCGCAGCTCGCGCGCCGCTACGGCCTTCCGTTCCGCGGCGGCGGGGGCCTGTGCTCGTCCAACGTCGTGGACGCCCAGGCGGCCGCGGAAGCTGCGTTCACGTTGTGGGCCACGATGTTGGCGGGCACCGACGTGGTGCTGCACGCGGCCGGGTGGCTCGAGGGCGGCCTCACCGCCTCCCTGGAGAAGTTCGCGCTCGACGTAGAGCTCCTCGAGCAGCTCCAGCGGCACCAGCGCGGGGTGGGGTTCAGCGACGAGGAGTTCGCCTTCGACGCGCTGAAGGAGGTTGGCCCGGGCGGGCTGTGGCTCGCGGCCGACCACACGATGCAGCACTTCAAGGAGTGGCAATACATCTCACCGCTGTTCGTCACGCAGGACTTCACGACGTGGAACGCGGCCGGCGCCGAGGACACCGCTTCCCGGGCGAACCGCCGGTGGAAGCAACTGCTCGCGTCCTACGAGGATCCCGGGATCGATTCCGACATCGACGCCGAGCTCATCGCGTTCATGGACCGGCGCAAGGCCGAGCCGCCCCCCGAGGAGGAGCACTAGCGATGGAGCGCCCCGCCAGCGTCGAGGCGTACCTCGCCTCGCTGTCGCCGACGCAGCGGGCGGTGCTCGACACTTTGCGGGCCGCGATCCGGTCCGCGGCGCCCGACGCGACCGAGGGGATCAGCTACTCGATGGCTGCCTTCATGCACGAGGGAAGAGGCCTCGTGTGTTACGCGGCCTTCAAGGAGCACTACAGCCTGTTCCCGATGAGCACGCAGGTGATCGCCGACAACCTCGACGCGCTCGGCGCGCGCGCGACGGGCAAGGGCACGATCCGCTTCGACTACGACGAGCGTCTGCCCGTCGCCCTCGTGAAGAGGATCGTCAAGGCGCGTCTCGCGGAGGTCGAGGCGCGGAAGCGCCGCTGAGTCAGCTGGTCGCCGCCAGCGCCAGCTGCCCGCACGCCGCGTCGATCGAACGGCCGCGCGTATCCCGCACGGTGACGTTCGCGCCGAGCTGCTCGAGCGTCCGCACGAATCGCTTGATCCGCGCCGGTGGCGAGCCCAGCACCGGGTAGCCGGGCGTCGGGTTGAGCGGGATGAGGTTGATGTGGGCGCCGAGACGCCGCGCGATCGGCGCAAGCAGCTCCGCCTGTTCGATCGTGTCGTTCACCCGATCGATCAACGCCCACTCGATCGAGGGGCGCCGGTGGGTGATCGCGCGCCAGGCTGCGATCGCGTCCTCGAGCTTCGCGAGCGGATAGCGTGCGTTGGGCGGCACGAGCCGATCGCGCAGCTCGTCGCTGGCCGCGTGGAAACTGACGGCGAGTCCAACCTGTGGGAACGTCTCGGCGAGCGCGGCGATGCCCGGCACGATCCCGACGGTCGACACGGTGACGTGCCGCGCACCGAGTCCGAAGGTCCCCGGGTCGATCAGTCGCCCGAGGGCGCCGAAGACACGGCGCCGATTCGCGAACGGCTCCCCCATGCCCATAAACACGACGTTGGAGAGACGCTGCGGGGTGCTGGTCGGGAGGCGCGCCGCTTCCCGGCGCGCCCATACAGCTTGAGCCGCGATCTCACCAGCCGTCAGGTTGTTCTGCAGACCCATCTGTCCGGTCGCACAGAACGTGCAGCCCATCGCGCACCCCGATTGCGAGGACACGCAGACCGTCACCCGGTCGCGGTACCCCATGAGCACGGTCTCGATGGCGTGCTCGCCGCCAAGACGCAGCAGCGCCTTGCGTGTCGCGCCCCGGTCGGCCGTGCGTTCGTCCAGGACCTCGACCCCCAGGGGCAGGTCGGCTGCAAGCTGCTCTCGGAGCGCCGGTGGTATGTCCGACATCTGATCGTAGGTCGCGGCACGCCTCCACAGTTGAGACCACACTTGCTTGGCGCGGAAGGCGGGCTCACCCCACGCGACGAGACGGTCGGTGAGTTGCTCTCGGGTCAGGTCGTAGACGGTTGGCACGGGTCACCAGCGTAGACGGGCCACCGGAACACGGCGTGATCGAGTTCCTGCTCAGGGATCCCGACATGACCGAGGTCAACTGAAATGGACCTATGTCACCACCCTGTAGAGGTGCCAGCGGTCGGGGACGCCCTTCAGCTCGTGCTCGCCAGCGTCCTCGAAGACGAGTCCGGAGCCCGCCACGAGATCCTTCACGGTCTGGGAGACGAGCACTTCCGACGGACCGGCGAGGGCCCCCACGCGAGCGCCGATCGCGACCCCGAGACCCGTGACGTCCGCACCCTCCACCGCGACCTCCCCCGTGTGGAGCCCCGCACGGATCTCGATGTGCAACGCGTGCACCGCATCGGCGATCGTCGTGGCGCACCGCACTCCGCGGGCGGGACCGTCGAACGTGACGAGGAAGCCGTCGCCCATCGTCTTGATCTCGCGTCCCCGGTACCGGGCGATCTGCGATCGGACGATGGCATCGTGCTGGCGTCGCACGTCGTGCCAGCTCGCGTCGCCGAGCGTGGCGGCCTGGGCCGTGGACTCGACGATGTCCGTGTAGAGGACCGTCGCGAGCACCCGGTCGAACTCGGACTGCTCGATCCTGAGCGACTCCACGAAGGTCGCGATGTGCGGGACGAGATCGTCGAGCGGGTAGATGTGGTCGTCCCCGGGCAGTTCGACGAGCCGTGCCCCGGGCGTGTGCGCAGCGATGTAGCGACCCTGCTCCACCATCTCGAGGCGATCACCGGTTCGGTGCAGCACCAACGTGGGAACCTGCACCGTGGGGAGGATGTGTCGGACGTCGGTCTCCTCCACCGCACGATCGCGCGCGATCGCGTCGCCGGGGCTCGCCGACAGGCGCAGGAGCTTGCCGAACGCCCGCACGAGGCTCTCATCGTGAGCGAGTGAAGGGGACAGCAGCTCGAAGAGGTCACGCACGAACGCGGGCTGTCCCCACTCGCGCTCGATGCGCGAGTACCACTCCTCGAAGTCATCTCCCGTCCAGGCGGCCTCGTAGTCTGGTGCACGCGTGCCGCGCACCAGTGCACCCTGGACGATCACACCCGACGTCCGCTGCGGATGCGTCGCAGCGAACGTGAAACAGAGCGAGGCGCCGCTCTCGATCCCGAACAGGAAGGCGCGTTCGCAGCCGATCGCGTCCATCACGGCACGGATGTCGTCCATCTGCGCCTCGATGGTGGCCGACGCGCCGGCCCACACCCGGTCCGACGTGCCGGTCCCACGGCGGTCGAACAGGAGCACGCGGCCGACCGACGTCAGCCCCTTCATGAACGACACGAACGGAGCGAAGTCCCACGATGCCTCGATGTTCGAGTAGTCGTGGGGAACGAACACCAGGTCCACCGGGCCGGATCCCACGACCTGGTAGCCGATGTGAACACCATCTGCGGCCCTCGCGTAGCGAGTCTCTGGAACGTCCACACCCGAATCCTTCCCCGGATGGGACCGCGCCGCAACCGGGGCCCCCAGGTAGAGCAAGGGGGTCACATCCACTGAGGTCACCTGCACAAAGTGACCTACTTCACCACCCGATACAGACGCCAGGCGTCGGGGACGCCCTTCAGCTCGCTGCTCGGGGGTGTCCTCCTCACCGAGGTCATGGTCAACGGGGCCGACGACGTGTTCGTGGAGCGAGGTAGTAAACACCCACCTATCGGCTCCCCCATGCCCATGAAGACGACGTTCGACAGGCGCTGCGGCGTGCTGGCGGGGAGGCGCGCCGCTTCCCGGCGCGCCCACACCGCCTGGGCGACGATCTCACCCGCGGTCAGGTTGTTCTGCAACCCCATCTGGCCGGTAGCGCAGAACGTGCACCCCATGGCGCACCCCGACTGCGACGACACGCAGACCGTCACCCGGTCGGGATAGCCCATAAGCACCGTCTCGATGACGTGCTCTCCGCCTAGGCGCAGCAGGGCCTTGCGCGTCGCCCCCCTGTCGGCCGTCCGCTCGTCCTCGACCTCCACCCCGAGGGGAAGGTCAACCGCGAGGCGCTCCCGAAGCGCGGGTGGCACGTCAGACATCTGATCGTAGGTCGCAGCACGCTTCCAGAGCTGTGTCCAGATCTGCTTGGCACGGAATGCTGGCTCCCCCCACCCGACGAGACGGTCGGTGAGTTGATCTCGGGTCAGGTCGTAGACGGTTGGCATCGACAACAGCGTAGACGGCTAACGGAACAGGGCAGGATCGAGGCCCCGTCGAGGGACCCCGCGGTCACCGAAGTGACACTTCTCAAGAGCCCACCTCAGCCCTGCCCGCTTTATCGGCCCCCGGTGTCTTGCCTCAAGGGCCTGACGGACGGTGCGTCCGAGTCGGGCACGCGGCGGTCAGGTGCCGGCGGGTTGGAACAGCTCGACGACGTTGCCGGAGGGGTCTTCGAGCAAGATCTGGCGGCCGCCGGGGCCGGTCACGATGTCGTTGCGGAAGCTCAATCCGGCATCGCGGAGCCGAGCTACCTCGGTGGCGATGTCGGCGACGATGAGGTGGATGCGATTCCAGCCGCCGGGACTCGGCCTGGTGCCGTCCGGCATGGGACGCCCGGCCGAGCTGGCCGGCCCGCTGAGCAGCAGCCGCAGGTTGCCGCGGGCGACGTCGGCGAAGGCGGGGACGGCGCTGGTGCGCACCTCGAAACCGAGATGCTTGGTGTAGAACTCGATCGCGGTGTCAACGTCGTCGACCATGTAGCGGACGTTCACCATCTCGTCTGGTTCCGTCATGGCTCCTCCTGCGCTTGTCGTCGATGCGGCAACCAAGCGCCCGCTGCTCACTCGGGCCAAGTAGTAGTCGCTCTCGCGAGGAGGAGTCAACACCAAGCCGCCAGATGAAGACGAGTCAACGGGACCTCCGCCGACCGTTCGGAACGCGATGGTGATGCCATCCTCGCTGGTCGCGTACCGCGTCTCTGAGATCTTCGCTCGACCCTTCCCCGGATGGGATCGCGCGCAACCGAGCGCCCCAACTCGCCCATCCTGAACAGAAGGGCCGTCAAGCGACTGAGGTGACATCAGCGAACGGAGCTACATCAAGAACCTTGACCGCCGCGGCACGCGCCCCGGCGCGTTCGGGCCCGCGCGACGCGGCCGGGTGGCTCCTTCCATGTCTCAGGCAGAGTCAACAAGGCACGACGGCCCTCCCTGTGAAGCGGGCGGGCGGAGTCGACCCGATCCGGGCTGCGCTCCGGCCACTCCCTCAGATCTGGCCGATCACCTCTCGAATCTCGACGCTCTCGACGGTCACACCAGGGGCTGGACTTTCGCCGGGCTGCGCGTTTGGCACAGGCATCGCTGCTACTTCCCTGCTCTCGCAGACGATGATGTTCAGGCCCTTTCCGTCGACTGGCTCCAACCAATATCCCGCCACCACACCTGGGACCTGCCGAACTCGGGGAAGGACTTCGGTTTCCAGAACCTTGCGGGCGGTTTCATACTGGTCCGGGTCCACTGTCGTATGGGCGACTCTCGCGTGCATGGTGCCCCCCTCATAGGAAGAAGTCGTGCCAGGCATCCTTCTGCGTTCCCTAGCTCCATGTCAAACTAGCCGACGGACATCGGGATCGTGTGGTCGACCCGTACGGCCATCATCGGCTGATCGGGACGCTTGCGAGCCAGCCTCGTGCCTGGGTGTGCTCTTCGGACGTTGTTCACTGCCGTGACAGGCGCGGCGCGGGCTTGAGGAATCGCGCCCTAGAACTCCCGGTCCACCTTTCTCCGTCGAGAAGGCCGCGTAGCGCGCCAACTGTGGCTTCGAGCTTCGCTGGGTAGTAGACACCCACCTTTCGGCTCGCCCATGCCCATGAACACGACGTTGGTCAGACGTTGGGGCGTCGCGTCGGGCAACCGGGCGGCTTCGCGCCTGGCCCACACCGCCTGGGCGGCGATCTCACCCGCGGTCAGGTTGTTCTGCAGCCCCATCTGCCCCGTCGCGCAGAACGTGCAGCCCATCGCGCAGCCGGCCTGCGACGAGACGCACACCGTCACACGATCGGGGTACCCCATCAGCACCGCCTCGACGATGTGGGCGCCGCCGAGCCGCAGCAGCGCCTTGCGGGTCGCACCGCGATCGGCGGTGCGCTCCGTGAGGACCTCGACCCCGAGGGGGAGGTCGGTCGCGAGCCGTTCCCTCAGCTCGGCGGGCACGTCGGGCACCTGGTCGTAGGTCGCGGCGCGCTTCCACAGCTGGCGCCACACCTGCTTGGCGCGGAAGGCCGGTTCCCCCCATGCGACGAGGCGGTCGGTGAGCTGCTCTCGGGTCAGGTCGTACACGGTGGGCACCAGGCCGGCCTACGGGACGGGATCCGAGGCCTTGTTCGACCACACCCAGGGTACCCTTAGCAGCCATGCGGATCGCCTTCGTGTCCACCTACCCGCCCCGACGCTGCGGCATCGCGACGTTCACCGCCGATCTGATCGGCGCCGTGCGCCAGGCCGACCCGCGGACGCAGTGCCGCATCGCGGCCATCGACGAGCGCAACTCCGTCCGTGCCTACGGCAGCGAGGTCCGGTGGCGGATCAAGCAAGGCGGTTCCCTGCCGTACCGAGCCGCCGCCCGCGAGATCGACCGCTCCAACGCGGAGGTCGTGTGCGTCCAGCACGAGTTCGGCCTGTACGGCTTGTGGAAGGGCGGCGGCTTCGTCGGCGATCACTGGATCGAGGGCATGTACGAGGACCACCTGACGCCGTTCCTGGAGGAGCTGAAGAAGCCCGCGCTCGTCAACCTGCACACGGTGCTGCCGGATCCCTCCCCTGCGGTGCGCGAGGCCGTGCGCTCGATCGCCGAAACCGCCCACCGGCTGGTCGTGATGGCCGAGACCGCGGTGGACATCCTGGATCGGGACTACGGGATCACGGAGCGGCCGCTGGTGATCCCCCACGGGATGCCCCACATCGAGCCGAAGGGACGCCGCCGGCTGAAGGCCAAGCTCGGCTTGGACGGTCGCACGATCCTGTCGACCTTTGGTCTGGTCGGCCCCGGCAAGGGGCTGGAGTACGCGATCGAAGCGATGCCCGAGGTCGTGGCGCGCCACCCCGAAGCGCTCTACCTGATCGCCGGGCAGACCCACCCCGAACTGCTCAAGCTGCGCGGCGAGGAGTACCGCAACCGACTCCAGGCGCTGGTCGACGAACTCGAACTGTCCGACAACGTCTCGTTCGTGAACCAATACCTCGACCAGAAGGACATCATCGAGTACCTGCTTGCCTCCGACGTGTACGTCACGCCGTACTTGGATCCGAACCAGATCACCAGCGGCACGTTGTCCTACGCGCTGGGCGCCGGCAAAGCCGTCGTGTCCACGCCGTACCTGCACGCCCAGGAAGCGCTCGCGAAGGACCGGGGGATCCTGGTCGAGTTCCGCTCCGCGCCGGCCATCGCCGAGGCCGTGAACGCGATCCTGGACGACCCGAAGCGAAAGGCGAAGCTGGAGCGGAACGCCTACGCGTACGCCAACGAGGCGACCTGGCCCAAGACCGGCGCGCGGTTCCTGGCGGCGATGCAGGAGCTCGTCGACGAGCACGCGCCCGCGAAGAAACCCAAGCGCGCGACCGGCGAACGTGAACCGCTGCAGATCGCGCACCGCGTGCGCGGCAATCCGCTGATCACCCCGGAACACGTCGAGCCTTCCCAGCCGGGGTTCGAGGTCATCTCGACGATCAACCCGGGCGTCGCCAAGGTCGGCGACGAGGTCGTGTTACTGGTGCGCGTCGCCGAGCGCCCGCGCGCCACCGAGGATCTGGGGCCCGATCCGCAGATGGTGGACCTGTCGGGCCCCGTGCCGCGACTCGCGCCGCTGCCTCCGGGCCTGCAGGCAGACCAGCTCGTCGGCATGGCCTACTTCGACTGGAGCCAGGAGCCGCCGCGGGTCGTGATCGGCTACGTGCCGCGAGACCTGCCGGGGCTCGACCTGTCGGACCCCCGAACGATCCGCTACCGCAACACGGCGGGAGGGTTCACGCCGGGCCAGGACGAGTTCACCGACTACCTGGCGCACATCTCGCACCTGCGGGTGGCACGCAGTTCCGACGGCCTGCACTTCTCGCTGGACCCCGAGGTGACGATCGACCCGCTGAACGCACTCGAGGGCTACGGCGTGGAGGACCCCCGGATCACCGAGATCGATGGGGTGTTCCACATCACCTACGTGGCGGCGAGCCGCATGGGCATCACGACCGCGCGCATGACCACGACCGACTTCCGCACCTTCCAGCGGCACGGCACGATGATGCATCCCGACCAGAAGGACGTCGTGCTGTTCCCCGAGCAGGTCGGCGGGAAGTACCTCGCGTTCACACGACCGATGCCGGGGTCCTTCGGACGCGTGCTCGGCCTGTGGCTCGCGGAGAGCGAGGATCTCGTCCACTGGGGCCGCCACCGTCCGGTGGCGGAACCCCGACACCGGCTGTGGGACGAGATGCGCATCGGTGCGTCGCTCGTTCCGATCCGAACCGACGACGGCTGGCTCGAGATCTATCACGGCGCCGATCGGATGAACCGCTACGCGGCCGGCGCCCTGCTGCTGGACGCCGGCGACCCGACCAAGGTGCTCGCGCGATCGACGCGACCGATCATGGTCCCGGAAGCCCCCTACGAGCACGACGGCTTCCTGCGCGACGTGGTGTTCCCGAGCGGGCACATCGACCTCGGGGACGGTCACATCCGGCTCTACTACGGCGCCGCCGACAGCGTGCTGTGTGCGGCCGACCTGGCCATCGACGACGTCATGGCGTCCCTGTCATCCGCGTAGACACGTGCTGCGACAACTCGCCCGCCTCACCCGTCCGATCCCCGCCGCTGGTTCCGGCGCGCTCGGGGTCACGATCTACGAGACGCCCGCGGGCGCCGTGCACGCGAGCGAGTCCGGCTTCGAGGGCGTCACGTGCGTCGACGACGCGGCGCGGCTCCTCGGCGTGGTGTGCGAGGTGTGGGAACGCACCGAGGTGCCATGGGTGGAGCGGTGGGCGCGAGGGCTCCTGCGGTTCGTGCTGTGGATGCAGGAGCCCGACGGACACTGGCTGAACTTCGTCCACGACTGGAGCGGGGACAAGAACCGTGAGGGCATCACGTCTCGCCCGGGGCAGAACTTCTGGCAGGCGCGTGCGATCGTGGCCGTGGAGCGCGCGGCGCGCGCGCTCGATGACGCGGATGCCCGGGCAGCCTACGAGCGGGGGGTGG
>DATECH010000023.1:0-11423 GCA_035287005.1 Actinomycetota bacterium
TATCGACGGCAGGGTTTGGCACCTCGATGTCGGCTCGTCTCATCCTGGGGCTGGAGCAGGTCCCAAGGGTCGGGCTGTTCGCCCGTTAAAGAGGCACGCGAGCTGGGTTTAGAACGTCGTGAGACAGTTCGGTCCCTATCCTCCGTGGGCGTAGGAAACTTGATGGGAGCTGCCCCTAGTACGAGAGGACCGGGGCGGACGGACCTCTAGTGTGCCAGTTGTCGCGCCAGCGGCACGGCTGGTTGGCTACGTTCGGAAGAGATAAGCGCTGAAAGCATCTAAGTGCGAAGCTCGCCCAGAGATGAGGTTTCCCACTGGGAAAACCAGGTAAGGGCCCTGGAAGACCACCAGGTTGATAGGCGGGAAGTGGAAGCGCGGCAACGCGTGGAGCTGACCCGTACTAATAGCCCGAGGACTTGACTGTTTTTCCTGCTCGCGCTCGCTATCGTGGTTCTCGAGATCGCTCGAGGGCCGCACCCTCGACATCGTCCGTTGATCGGACACCGCGTTTCGGTGGCCATGGCGAAGGGGAGACACCCGGTCCCATCCCGAACCCGGAAGTTAAGCCCTCCAGCGCCGATGGTACTGCCCGGGCGACTGGGTGGGAGAGTAGGTCGCTGCCGAGACATCTTCGGAACGGGCCGCCTTCGGGCGGCCCGTTCCGTATGCACATCCACTACCCTCGGGAGCTGCCATGCCGAAGTCCCTGCAACCCCGCGCCGGCGCGCGCCCCAAGGGCACGCCATCGAAGCAGGCGCTGCTGCCTCGCGACATCGAAGAAGACATCCGGCGCACCGCTCGTCCGGCGCAGGAGGCCGATGTGCTGTCGCGTGTCGCTCGCGCGATCGAGTTGCTGGAGCGTGGCGATCCTCGCGGGGCGCTCCCGGAGGCCGAGAAGGCCAAGATCATGGCACCACGCTCGGCAGCCGTGCGTGAGGTCCTCGGCATGGCGTTCTACGGTCTGGAGCGCTGGGCCGACGCGCTGACCGAGCTGAAGGCGTACAAACGCATCTCCGGTCGAGTGGATCAGAACCACCTGATCGCCGACTGCCTCCGCGGCCTCGGGCGCCCCGAAGAGGCGGTCCCGCTGGCCGACGAGGTACTGCGGGACCGCGGCGCCTCCAACGAAGCCAAGGCCGAGGCCGTGATCGTTGCGGCGTCTGCGCTCGCCGATCAGGGTCGCTACCCCGAGGCGCTCGCTCTGCTGGCGCGCGCCAAGACGAAGGAGGACGTGGCCGAGGATTACACCCTGCGTCTGTGGTACGTGCGTGGCGACATCCTGGAGAAAGCCGGGCGTCGCGAAGAAGCGGCGGGCGAGTTCCGCAAGATCATGCGGCACGATCAGGCTGCGTTCGATACCGCGGAGCGACTCGCCGCGCTCGGCTAATCGCGGTGGGCCATCTCGCGTTCCCACCGCTTGCGCCAGTACCTCGACAAGCCCTGGGCGTTCATGCGGATCGAGCCCAAGACGTCGTAGCGAGCCTGCTCGAACGCTCGCCCGCTGGCCTGCTCGAACTCGCGGCGCGCGCGTTCGGTGAGGATCGACGCGATCGCATCGAGGGGAGCGTCGGCGTCGCTCACGAGGTGCGTCCGTACGTCCTGCGCCCACGCGTGGATCCCTTCGCCGGCGGCATCGAAGGCCGCCGGCGGGTCGGGTACCGCTCCGAAGTGGGACGTCAGCAAGGAAGCGGGACGTCGCTCGCGCATGCGCCGCAGCGACCCGTATGCCGCTTCGAGGTCGACCTCGGGCGGGGGGAGCGCGGGCCGGAAGCAGGTCGCCCATGGGAGGTAGGAACCGATCGCCTCGCCCGTGAACATGGCGCCACTGGCGTCGTCGTGCAGCGCGATGTGATGCGACGCGTGTCCCGGCGTGTGGATGACGGCGAGACGACGGTCTCCCAGCTCGATCGCATCGCCGTCGGCCACCGCGCGAACGCGGTCGGCGGGAGACGCGATCATGTCGCCATACAGCAGGTGCATCCGCTCCTGCCCGTACGTCCTCGCCGTGCTCGCGACCAGGCGCTCGGGTTCCACGAGGTGTCGCGCACCGGCCTCGTGCACCCACACGCGCGCCCGCGGGTACCGTTCGAGGAGCGCGCCGACCCCGCCGGCGTGATCCATGTGGATGTGCGTGACGACGAGATGCGCGAGATCGGCGGCGGAAACACCGAGCCGATCGAGGGCAGCGACGACGCGTTCGTGATCCGCGCCCGGTCCGGTCTCTACGAGGCACGGTTCGGCGGCGGCCACCAGATACACCGCGTTGAGCTCGCGCTCGCCGGCCATCACCGTGTCGATCGCGGTGATGCCCGGCGCCACAAGCGCGATCGCGTCGGTCACCATCGCGCCCGAGTGTCCCACGCCGACCGGTTACCGCGCGGGTCGGCGCCTCGACCTCCTCCAGCAGTGTCGGACCGGCCCGCTACTGTTCGGGCCACGAAAGGAGAGCGAGATGGTCACGGTCAACGTCGTGGTGCTGGCGGGAACCGTGGCGGCAGATCCCGTCACGCGGCGCATGCCGTCGGGTGACGAGGTCACCGAGCTTCGTGTCTCCATTCCGGAGGTAGGCAGGCGCCTCCTCCCCCTCCCGGTCGCGGCGTGGCACGCCACGGTCGGCCGTGCGGCACTGGATCCGATCGCCAAGGGCGATTCGGTCTTGGTGCACGGGCAGCTCGTCCGCCGCTTCTACCGGAGCGGAGCCGGTGCGCGGAGCCTCACAGAGGTGGTCGCCACGGGAATCAAGCGGCTCGATCCCACATCGAGCCCGAACGAGGGGGATCCGGTCAGCGTACGGGCATGAAGATCATGCCCGTACGCGGCTTCGGCCAGAAGAAGGTCGACTTGCGTGGGAGCCTGTCGCCGCGGTCGATCGCATCCAAGATGCGATCCGGGGTGGTGGGCGGCAGGATGTAGGCGGCCACCGCCTCGCCGGCGCGCACCGCGGCCTCCGCGTCGGTGGCGCTGTGCGTGAAGCGGAGGGCCTCATCGGGCGCGCGCTCGTCGAGCAGCTCGTCGTGCAGCGCGCGCACGACGGGTGGCGGCCCGTGCAGGTGCAGTACGCGGTAGGCGAGGCTGGCGCCGTCCGGATCGGAGGTGATCGTGCCGACCGCAAGGTCGTCGTCTGCTAGGCGTGACATCAGGTCGGCAAGATCGGCCGCGGGCTCGCCGCCGATGGGAGGCGGCCCCGACACCTGCACGCGATGGTAGGGCAGCACCGGCACACGCTGGGTTCCCGTGTCGACCACGAGTGCCAGGATCGCGTCCCATGGCCCAGGACCGTCGGCGGCGTGTCGCTCGTCGCGGTACACGAGGGCGGTGGTGTAGCGATGGTGCCCGTCGGCGATCAGCAGTTCCTCGTCGGCCAGCCACGTGCCGACCGGCGTCATGCCGTCAACCTCCCACAGTCGGTGCGTGACCCCCTCCTCGTCCACGAGATCTTCCAGGGCGGGTGTTGCACAGGTGCGTTCGAGGAGATCGGCGAGTCGATAGCACGGGCCCGACACGGTGCCGTAGATCGGCGAGAGGTGGACGGCAGTCGCGCGCAGCAGGTGGAGGCGGTCCGCGACGGGCCCCGGCATCGTGTGCTCGTGGGGAACGATCGACCCTCCCCACGGCTCCAGGGTCAGGGCGACGAAGACGCCCCTGATCGAACCTCCGGGGTTGTCGACGGTGCCCGGCCATCGCACCTCATACGCGTAGAAGCATGGCTCGGGAGCCAGCGCGAGGGCGCCGGTTTCCTTCCAGCTAGCCAGCAGTGAGGCCGCGGCCGCGTATCGGTTGTCGGGGCGTGCCGGATCCGCCGGCCCGCGTGCCAGATCGAGGTGCACGACGTTGTACGGGCTCGCCCCGAGGTAGGCGCCGCGCGTCGGCTCGCTGATAACGTCGTAGGGAGGTGCGGTCAGGTCCTGCAGCGAGCCCGCGACCGCGGGGTCGTAGCGCAGGCCGCGGAAGGGGGCGACGCGTGGCATGCCACCTGTATAGCAGCGGGCACGGACGCCTGACCTCGCCGATCTCCGCCGTGCACGCCTCCCGGCCGTGCGGCGTCCTCCTCCTGGCGGCCCGATCCGTATGATCGCCGAGGCCTACGATGCGTTCCTCCTGGATCTCGACGGCGTCCTGTACCGGGGGGATCAGCCGGTGCCGCACGCAGCCGAGGCCGTCGCCGCGCTTCGCGCCAAGGGCAAGGGGGTCGCCTTCGTCACCAACAACTCCTCCAGGCCGCCGGAGGCGGTCGTGGCGCATCTCGCGTCCGTCGGGATCGAGGCTGCGCTCGAGGAGGTGGAGACCTCTGCCCTCACGACCGCCGCCGCGCTGCACGAGCGTGGTATCACGTCGGCTTTAGTGGTCGGCGAGGTGGGGCTCCGCTCGGCGCTCGCGTCCGTCGGGATCGAGCTCGTCGAGGCCGATGCGCCCTGCGAAGCAGTCGTCGTCGGATGGGATCGAACGTTCACTTACGAGTCCCTGCTCGCCGCGTCGATCGCGGTGCAGCGAGGTGCCACGCTGTACGCGTCCAATGCCGACGCCACGTATCCGGCTCCTGACGGAAGCACCTGGCCCGGCGCCGGCGCGATCCTGGCGGCGCTCGAGGCTGCCACCGAGACGCGCGCCGAGGTGTTCGGCAAGCCGTTCGCGCCGATCCTCGAGGCGGCCCGCGCCCGAGCGGGCGGCGGTCGGCCGCTGGTGGTCGGGGACCGGGTCGGCACCGACATCGAAGGCGCCCGTCGCCTGCGCTGGGACTCGATGCTGGTGCTCACGGGGATCTCGGGTCGGGACGATCTCCGCGCGGCCGGGATCACCGCCACGTACGTGGTGGAGGATCTGTCCACCTTGCTCGAAGGCGAGCCGCTCCGCCGGTGAGGCGGCCGGACTATGCTGAGCGTACGGCGAGCGTGAAGGAGCTACCGATGGCCAAGATGCAGGACGTTCGCAAGACGATCGAGGCGTCGCTGGGCAACCTGTCGACGACCCGAGCGCAGGAGCTTGCCAAGGGCATGCTCGATCGCGACGCCGCCAAGGAACAGGTGACCAAGACGGCCGCGGACCTGATGAAGTGGTCACAGCGCAACCGCGCCCGGCTGATGGAGCTCATCCGTGCGGAGGTGCGAGACCAGTTGCGCCAGATGGGGGTGGCGACGCAGGAGGAGGTCAACGCGCTGCGCAAGCGTGTCCGTGAGCTCGAGCGGGCCTCACGGCCCTCCGGCTCGAAACGCGGTTCCGCGAAGCGCTCCACCGGCAAGTCCTCCACCGCGAAGTCATCCGGCGCCAAGGCTTCCGCCTCCAAGAGCGCCGCACGGAAGCGGACGGCCGCCAAGGACGCGTGACCCGGCGTCGCCTGGATGCGGAGCTGGTCCGGCGTGGACTCGCGGGCAGTAGGGCAGAGGCGCGTGAGACCGTGGAGGCAGGCATGGTGCGCGTCGCGGGCGTCATAGCCACGAAACCGGCCGCGATGGTTTCCGATGACGCGCCGGTGGACGTGCTCGGCTCGAAGCGACCGTTCGTGTCCCGGGCGGGCGGCAAGCTCGACACCGCGTTGACGCGGTTCGCGATCGATCCCGCGGGGCGTCGCTGCCTGGACGCCGGTGCATCTACGGGAGGGTTCACGGATGTGCTTCTGCAACGGGGCGCGGCCCACGTGATCGCCGTGGACGTCGGGTACGGACAACTCGCCTGGGAGCTCCGAAACGACCCGCGGGTGACGGTCATGGAACGCACCAACGTCCGTGCGCTCACGCCTGCAGAGCTGCCCTATCGCGCCGATCTGGTCGTGGCCGACCTGTCGTTCATCTCGTTGCGGACCGTCTTGGGGGCCCTGCGTGCGCTCGCGTCTGACGACGGACGACTACTCGTGCTGGTCAAGCCGCAGTTCGAGGCGGGCAGGGAGTACGTCGGCAGGGGCGGGGTCGTCCGCGATCCCGCCGTGTGGGCCCGGGTCCTCGACGAGGTGGTATCGGTGGCCGGAGCCCTGGGTCTCGGAGCGATCCATGCGATGGCGTCGCCCGTGAAGGGCCCCGCGGGCAACGTCGAGTTCCTGCTGGCGCTGCAGCCGGGCGTGTCCTCGACCGCGGACCTGGACGCCGCGGTTGCCGAGGGCGAGGGGTTGCTTCGATGACGCGGGTCGGGTTCGTGGTCCACGAGGGGCGGATGGCGGCCGTGGATGCCGCGGCCGATCTACGCGGTCGCCTGGAACGAGACGGCATCGATTGTGACGCTCTGACCGACGGCGCCCCGGTCGACCTCGTCGTGGCGGTCGGCGGAGACGGCACGTTCCTGCGTGGTGCCCACGCGGCTGCCCTGGTCGACGCCCCGGTGCTCGGCGTGAAGGTCGGGCGCCTCGGGTTCCTCACCGAGGTGAACCCCGCCGAGGCGGAGCCCCTGATCCGGGCCGCGATCGCGGGCGCCGCGCCGATCGAGGAGCGCCTCGCCGTCGTTGCGGAGCAGCCGGATGACCCATCGTTCCCACCGCAGTGGGGGATGAACGAGATCATGGTCGAGAAGCGGGCGCGGCATCGGCTGGTGCGCCTGCGTGTCGAGGTCGACGGCGGCTACGTCACGACGTTCTCAGCCGACGGCGTGATCGTCGCGACGCCCACCGGGTCGACGGCATACTCGTTCTCGGCGCGCGGCCCCATCGTGTCCCCGAGCGTGGAGGCCCTGGTCGTGACCGCCGTCGCGCCACACATGGTGTTCGACCGGTCATTCGTGCTGCATGCCGCGCAGGTCGTGACCGTGCGGGTCGTCGGGGATGAGCCCGGCCTGCTGTCCGCGGACGGGCGGGAGGCTGTGGAGCTTCCGATAGGGACCGCCGTACGTATCCGCGCGGCAGATCGGCCGGCTCGCTTCGTTCGGCGTCTCGATGCATCGTCGTTCCTGGCCCGCGTGCGCGACAAGTTCGACCTGCCGGGGGATCCGACCGACGTCGCCGACCGCGACTGAGCCCCGGACCGGCGCCTGCCGTGTCGGTGCCCCACGCTAGGATGCGGTCGTGCTTCGACAGCTCCATATCACGGGCCTCGGCGTGATCCGCGAGCTCGACATGGAACCCGCCGCAGGTCTCACGGTGCTCACCGGCGAGACCGGTGCCGGCAAGACCATGATCACCGTCGGCATCTCGCTCGCGCTCGGAAGCCGTGGCGGAGCGCAACTCGTTCGCGACGGCGATGGGTCCGCGAAGGTGCAGGCACGCTTCGACGCGGCGGCTGGTGCCGAGGAATGGGCCGAGGACGGTGAGGTCATCCTCGCCCGTACGATCGGCGCCGAGGGCCGCGGGTCGGCACGGATCGGGGGCCAGCTCACGACCGCAACGGCGCTCGCCGAGATGGGGTCGAAACTGGTCGAGATCCACGGTCAGCATCAGTCGCTCCGCCTGCTCGACGGGGCGACGCAGACCGCGTTCCTCGATCGCTTCGCCGGCACGGAGCAGGTCGAGCGTGTCGCCGCATACCGCGCCGCGTACGCGACTCTGCAGACCGCTCGACGGGAGTTGGACGGGCTGATGGGCGCCGCACGCGAACGGGAGCGTGCGCTCGACCTGTTGGCCTACCAGGTGCGCGAGATCGAGTCCGTCGGACCGCGGGCGGGTGAAACGGACGAGCTGCAGGCAGAGGCGACGCGCCTGGGCCACGCCGAGCGGCTCCAGGAACTCGCCGATGCCGCCGTGCAGGCGCTCGCCCAAGACGGCGGGGCGGGTGATCTGCTCGCCACGGCCGCGCGCGGGCTCGACTCCGCCGCCTCGATCGACGTGGGCGCGAGCGACCTCGCCGAACGAGGGAACGCTCTAGCGGCCGAGGTCACCGATCTGATCCACGAGGTTCGCGCCTACCGCGAGGGTGTCGCGATCGATCCGGGTCGGCTGCAGCACGCCCGCGAGCGGCTCTCATCCCTGCAGGCGCTGCAGCGCAAGTACGGTGCCACCGATGCGGACGTCGTGGCGTTCCTGGAGCAGGCGAGGGACGAGCTCGACTCCCTGCAGACGGCCGACGATCGGCTCGAGGAGCTGCGTGGCGAACTCGACGCCGCCAGCACCGCCGTCGCCGCCCTCGCAGAGGCCGCGCACGCTTCCCGCGCCGAAGCGTCACCCGGGCTCGGCCGTGCGCTCACGCAGCACTTGGAGGATCTGGGGATGCCTGGGGCCGTGCTCGAACTCGGCGTCGAACGCGCGGAGGACGTCGGTCCCCTCGGGATCGATCGCGTCGAGCTCCGCTTCCGAGGTGGTCCCTCGCAGCCGCTGCTCCCGCTCGCGAAGGCGGCCAGCGGGGGAGAACTGTCGCGCGTGATGCTCGCGTGCCGCAGCGTGCTGGCCGATCTCGACGATGTGCCAACGTTGGTGTTCGACGAGGTCGACGCCGGTATCGGGGGCCAGGCGGGGCTGGCCGTCGGCCGTCGGCTCGCGCAGCTCGCCACCGCCCGCCAGGTGCTCGTGGTCACGCACCTGCCGCAGATCGCCTGCTTCGCCGACCTGCATGTTCGGGTGCGCAAGGAGGATGGCGAGGCGATCGCCGAGGTGCTCGACGATCGAGAGAGGCCGATGGAGCTGTCGCGCATGCTTGCCGGGATGGAGGCTTCCGAGCACGCGCTCTCGCATGCCGAGGAGCTGCTCGACGAAGCCGCACGGGTTCGCGCGGGAGCGTCGTGACGATCGACGTGGCGTGTTTTTCATCCCCGTGTCCGAAGTTCTCGGGCGATGCGTCGCGACGCGCCGGTGGCGTCTGCTACAGTCGGCTCCCGTGGTGAAGGACCATACGAAGTACGTATTCGTCACGGGCGGCGTCGCCTCCGGGCTCGGCAAGGGGATCACGACGGCGTCGCTGGGTCGTCTCTTTTCCTCTCGCGGTCTCAAGGTCGTGTTGCAGAAGCTCGACCCGTACGTGAACGTCGACCCCGGCACGATGAACCCCTTCGAGCACGGAGAGGTGTTCGTGCTCGACGACGGTGCGGAGACCGACCTGGACCTCGGGCACTACGAGCGCTTCCTCGATGCCGATCTGCACCGCGGCTCCAACTTCACGACGGGCGCCGTGTACTCGGCGGTCCTGGCCAAGGAGCGACGCGGCGACTATCTGGGCAAGACCGTGCAGGTCATCCCGCATGTCACCGACGAGATCAAGTCGCGCGTGCTGGCGCTGGCCGAGACCGAGCAGGCCGACCTGCAGATCGTCGAGATCGGTGGGACGGTCGGCGACATCGAATCGCTGCCCTTCCTCGAGGCGATCCGGCAACTGCGCAACGAGGTCGGCCGCGGTCGGTGCGCATTCGTACACGTGTCGCTCATGCCCTACATCGGACCCTCCGGCGAGCTCAAGACCAAGCCGACCCAGCACTCGGTGAAGGAGCTCCGTTCGCTCGGCCTGCAGCCCGACGCGATCGTGTGTCGCTCCGACCGTCCGATCGGCCGCAATCTGAAGGAGAAGATCTCGCTGTTGTGCGACGTGCCGATCGGCGGCGTCGTCAGCGCGCCCGATGCGCCGTCGATCTATGAGGTGCCGCTGGTCCTGCATCGCGAAGGCCTCGACGAGCTGCTGGCCGAGCATCTGCGCATCGACGCCGAGCCCGACCTCAGCGAGTGGACCCAGCTGGTCGATCGCGTGCATGAGGCCACCGACCCCGTCGATATCGCGGTGGTCGGCAAGTACGTCTACCTGCGCGACGCCTACCTGTCGGTGATGGAGGCGCTGTGTCACGGCGGCTTCCACCATGGCGCCGACGTGCGAGTCCACTGGATCGCCTCCGACGATCTCGGCGGCGACGCCACCGAGACCGCGCTGGAGAGCATGGACGGCGTGCTGATCCCCGGTGGCTTCGGGGTTCGTGGCGTCGAGGGCAAGATCGACGCGGTCCGCTACGCGCGGGAACACGGTGTCCCGTTCCTCGGTATCTGCCTGGGCCTGCAGTGTGCCGTCGTGGAGTTCGCCCGCAACGTCTGTGGCCTCGAAGGGGCGAACTCGTCGGAGTTCGACCCGGCCACGGTCCATCCCGTCATCGATCTCCTGCCCGAGCAGAAGGACGTGACGGACATGGGCGCCACGATGCGCCTGGGCGCGCAGCCGTGCTACCTGGAACCCGGCACGCTCGCCGCGAGGGCGTACGGGGTGGACGTGGTCGAGGAACGGCATCGCCACCGCTGGGAGGTCAACCCCGCCTACCACGAGGCGCTCACCGCCGCAGGGTTGGTGATCAGCGGCTCCTCGCAGAAGGGCAGGCTCGCGGAGATCATCGAGTTACCGGATCATCCGTTCTTCGTGGCGGGGCAGTTCCACCCGGAGCTCCGCTCGCGCCCGACGCGCCCGCACCCGCTGTTCCGTGAGTTCGTCGGCGCCGCCAAGGCGCGCAGGGCCGATCGACCGGCCCACCACGCCGCCACGGTCTCGAGCTGAGACGGGTGGTCTCGGAGCCCACGGCGTCGCGAGAGGCCTGGGCCGGCCGCTACCTCACGGTCACCATCGAGCACTGGCCGACGGTTGGCGACTACGAGCTGATCCGCAAGCACCACGCGGTTGCGGTGGTGCCGGTCTCGCCCGAGGGTGACGTCATCATGGTTCGGCAGTTCCGCCCGCCCGTCCGAACCGATCTCACCGAGATCCCCGCCGGGCTGCTCGATGTCGATGGCGAGGACGCGGTGACCTGCGCCGGCCGCGAGCTACGGGAGGAGACGGGGTACCGGCACATGTCGATCGCGTTCATGGGCGGCGTCTACGTGTCGCCGGGCTTCACCGACGAGTACATGCATCTGTTCTGGGCCCGGACCGAGTCGCAGCCGAGCGGCCCGCCGGAGCAGGGGATCGAGGTCGTTCGCCTCCCGCTGCACCGGGCGGTGGCGGCGGCGCGGGCGGGGAAGGTCCGCAACGCGGTCTCCGCGCTCGGGCTCCTGCTCGCCGCGGGCGTCCCCGAGCTGCGGGACGCGGCCGAACTCCCGTCCTAGGCTGGGGTCGTGGCACATGACCCGGCGGAGCTCGTTCGGCGCTACCTCGACCACCTGACGGTCGAGCGGGGTCTGGCGGACAACACCCTGGCCGCATACCGTCGCGATCTGGCTCGATACGTGACGTTCCTCGCGCAGCGTGGCGTGGCGGACCTCGGCGATGTCGATGCCGGTGTGGTGCGGTCGTTCGTCGCGTCGGTATCCGCCTCCACGCACGGCGCCGACGCAGAGCCCTACAAGGCGACGTCGGTCGCGAGAGCCCTGTCGGCCGTCCGTACGTTCCATCGGTTCCTCGTGCGCGAGGGGCTGCTCCGGGACGATCCGACCGCCGGTGTTGTGCGGCCGCGCCTCCCGCGTGCCCTGCCGCATCCCCTGACCGTCGATGAAGTGGCGGCGATCGTGGAGGCGCCGGCGCCCGGAACGCCGGCCGGGCTGCGCGATCGCGCGATCCTCGAGCTGCTGTACGGCGCCGGGTTGCGCATCTCCGAGCTCACCGGCCTGGACGTGG
>DATECH010000024.1:0-15322 GCA_035287005.1 Actinomycetota bacterium
AAGGCACGAAGACGGTGCCGGGCGCGATGTGCTCGGTCACGCGCAGCGGCACGACCGCCTCGCCGGCAGCGGTGCGCAACCGCACGCCGAGCCCGTCGGCCAGACCGTGCGCGGCGGCGTCGGCCGGGTGCATCTCGGCGAAGGCGGGGTCCTGCAGCGTCGCCTTCAACTCCTCGGCTCCCTCGGACATCCGGCCTTCGTCGATCAGCAGCGGATACGTGCAGAGCGTGAGGCCCTCGGTCGCCGGCGTCGTCGAAGATGCCGCAGCCGGTTCGACGGCGACGACTCGCGGCGCCCACAGCCGGGCCATCTCCTCGTGCAGCTCTTCCAGCGTTTCGAACCCGAGGTCGGTCCCGCTCGCCGCGGCGAGCCCCGCAAAGATCTCCCAGTCGGGGCGACTGATGCCGGCCGAGCGGCGCAGCGGGGTCACGCGCTGGCTGCGGCCCTCCCAGTCCGAGACGTGGCCATCGCGCTCCAACCAGGAGGCCGCAGGCAGGAACACGCTCGCGAACGGCGCCAGGTCGCCGAGCTCGAGCGACTGGACGACGACGGTCCCGACGTTTTGCAGGGCGCGGCGCGCGAGCGCCGCATCGGGGGCGTCGCGCAGAGGGTCGACGCCGACGAGATACAGCACGTCGAGCTCGTGCTCGGCCGCCGCACGCAGGATCTCGATGCCATCGCGTCCGGGCTCGCTCGTCATGAGCGGACCCCAGACCGCCTCGATCTCGGCGCGGTCTTCCGCATCGTGCAGCCGGCGCCCGCCGGGACCCATCGCCGGGTGGATGCCGGCCCGCAACGCGCCGTGGTCCCCGGCCCGCCGCGCGATCCACGCGAACCGCGCGCCGTGAGCACGCGCGAGCGCCAGGGCGGCGTCCGCCGCGCCCTCGTGCTCGGCCAGCCGCGCGCCGGCGAGCACGAACGCGTTGCCACCCGCCGCCGCGAGCTCGCCCACGAGGCGAGCCGCCGGCGTATCGGCGGCCGCTGCACCTGCGAGCTGCGCCAGCGTCGCCGCCTCTCGGCCGGGCGCGACGAGGATGTGCTCTGCGACGTCGTGCAGGCGCGTACGGCGCGTCGCAACGACGACGACCGTCGCGCCGGCCCCGGCAGCCTTGCGCAGCCGCAGGTGCAGGATCGGCACCTCCTGTTCGGCGTCCAACCCCGCGACCACGATCACGGAGGCGTGCTCCAGGTCCCGGTACGTGACCGCCTCGGCGCCGGCGGCGGCCACCAGCTCCGCGGCACCGCCGTGCGCAGCACGGCGGTGATCGAGGTCGTTGCTGCGCAGCACGAGGCGGGCGAGCTTCGACAACGCGTAGGCATCCTCGTCGAGCAGTCGCCCGCCGGCGAGCACGCCAACCCGCGCCCCGCGACAGGCGTCGGCGACCGCCGTCAGCGCCTCGCCGAAGGAGGTCGGCTCAAGCCCATGATCGCGCACCAGGGGGGTCGTGATGCGTCCCGGAGCGTCGTCGTGTCCGAACGCGAACCGCCCCTTGTCGCAGATCCATGCGTCGTTCACGTTGGGGTTCTCGCGTGCGAGCACGCGCACGACCTCGCCGCGCCGCTGATCCACCCGTACCGCGCACCCGGCACTGCAGTGGCGGCAGACGCTGTCGGCGCTCGTCAGGTCGAAGGGGCGCGCGACGAATCGATATGGGGTCGCGGTCAGCGCGCCGACCGGACAGATCTGGATCGTGTTGCCCGAGAACGGAGAGCGCAGATCCTCACCGGCGGCGATCGACACCCGCTCGCCGGCGCCGCGCGCGAACAGCTCCAGGAACCGGTCGCCACTGATCTGATCGCAGAACCTCGTGCACCGCGCGCACAGCACACATCGCTCGCGGTCGAGCCCCACCAGCGGCGACATCGGCACCGGCTTGGGGTAGGTGCGCTTCGCCTCCGTGAACCGGCTCTCCCCCGGTCCGAACGCCAGGGCCTGATCCTGCAGCGGGCACTCGCCGCCGCGATCGCACACCGGGCAGTCCAGCGGATGGTTCAACAGGAGGAACTCCAGGTTCGCGACCTGCGCCTGCTGGACCGGGCGGCTGGTGTTCTGCGTGTTGACGACCATGCCGGGGGCGACCGCGACCGTGCACGAGGTCGCGAGCTTGGGCTGCCCTTCGATCTGGACGTAGCACTGACGGCACGCGCCGGCCGGCTGGAGATACGGGTGGTCACAGAATCTCGGGATCTCGACGCCGACCTGCTCGGCGGCCCGGATGAGCAACGTGCCCTTGGGCACGGTGACCTCCTTGCCGTCGATCGTCAGCGAGACCATGCCGACGCTCATACGCGCACCTCGGCGGGCGCGTCGCGAAGCGGGCACCGGCCCAAGCGCACGTGCTCCTCGTACTCGTCGGCGAAGTGCGCGAGGGAGGAGTTGATGACGCTCGCGGTCCCGTCGGCGAGCGCGCAGAACGCACGGAACAAGATGTTGGTGCCCATGTCGTGCATCAGGGGGATGTCCTCGCCGCGACCGTGGCCGCCCTCGAGCCGCTCCAAGACCCGGGTCGCCCACCAGCTGCCCTCGCGGCACGGCGTGCATTTCCCGCAGGACTCGTGCGCGTAGAACTCGACCATACGCTGCGCGCAATCGACCACGCAGTCGGACTCGTCCATCACCATGATGGCGGCGGTGCCGAGCATCGAGCCGGCGGCGGCCAGCGATTCGTAGTCCAGCCCGGTGTCGATGTGCGCGGCGGTCAGCATCGGCGTCGAGGAACCGCCGGGCGTCCAGGCTTTGAGCGCCCTGCCCTCGAGCATGCCGCCGGCGAGCTCATCCAGGACCGTGCGGAACGGCGTCCCGAGCGCGATCTCGTAGTTGCCCGGACGCTCCACCTTGCCGCTGACCGTGACCATCTTGGTGCCCGGCGACTTCTCGGTGCCCACCGCGCGGAACCACTCGGCCCCGTTCGTGACGATGTCCGGCACGTTCATCAGCGTCTCGACATTGTTGATCACCGTCGGGCTCGCGAAGAGCCCCTCCACCGCGGGGAACGGCGGGCGCAGGCGAGGCTGGCCCCGCAGGCCCTCCAGCGAGTTCAGCAGCGCGGTCTCCTCACCGCAGATGTAGGCGCCCGCGCCGCGATGCAGCACCACGTCGACCCTGGTACCCGAGCCGCACACGTCGGCACCGAGGTAGCCGGCGGCGTACGCCTCGGCGATCGCTCGCTGCAGCACGAGCGACTGCCACAGGTACTCGCCGCGGATATAGACGAAGGCCGTCTCGCAGCCGATCGCGAGCGCCGAGATCACCGTGCCCTCGAGCAGGCGGTGAGGCTCGCGCTCGACCAGCTCCCGGTTGTTGCAAGTGCCGGGCTCGGACTCGTCGAAGTTCACGACCACGTAGGTGGGCCTGCCGGTGTCGCGCGGCACGAAGCCCCACTTCATCCCGGTCGGGAACCCGGCCCCACCGCGGCCCCGCAGGCCGCTTGCCTTGACCACCTCTACGATGTCGGCGTCGGCCATGCCGAGCGCCGTGCGCAGCCCCACGTACCCGCCGGCGGCGACGTACCCGTCGAGTCCGATCACGCCGGGGTCGCCCCAGTTGCGGGTCAGGCGCGGTTCGAGGTCGAGCGTCACGACGACGCCACCTCCTCCAGCCCGGCGAGTGCGCGTGAGGCGGCCCGGAAACTGGCGAACGCCGGTCCCCGCGCCGGCGCCGGCACGTCGCCGGCGCGCAGCCGCGCGATCAGCTCACGGACGCGATCGGGCGTGACGTTGTCGTGGTTGCAGACGTTCACCTGCACCACCGGTGCGAAGTCGCACACCCCGAGACACTCCTCTTCGTGCACGGTGAAGACGCCGTCAGCGGAGATCTCCTCGCCGTGGCCGATGCCGGCAGCCTCGCGCGCCGCGTCGGCGACAGCCTGGGCCCCGCGGAGCTTGCACGCGAGGTTGGTGCACACGGCGACCACGTGCTCGCCCGTAGGCCGCATCCGATACATCGTGTAGAAGCTCGCCACCGCCTCGACCTCGGCGGTCGTGATGTCGAGCAGCACCCCGATCTCGCGCAGCGCGCCCTGGCCGATCATGCCCTCGACGGACTGGGCGAGATACAGCAGCGGCATGATCGCCGATCGCTGGTGCTCGACCGGATAGCGCCCGATGATCGCGCGCGCGTCCTCGAGCGTGGCGCCCAAGAAGATCGCCATCAGCGATCCACCCCACCCATGACGGGATCCAGCGAGGACACCGCGGCGATGATGTCGGCCACGAGATAGCCCTCGATCACATCGGGCAGCGCCTGCAGGTTGACGAACGAGGGGTCGCGGATCTTGACGCGGTACGGCCGATGACCGCCGTCGGACACGAGGTACATGCCGAGCTCGCCGCGGGGCGCCTCCACCGTGCTGTAGACCTCGCCGGCCGGCACCGCCACCCCCTGCGTCACCATCTTGAAGTGGTGGATCAGGGCCTCCATCGACTCCTCCATGATGTGTGCGAGGTACTCGGGGTCGTTGCCGATCCCGTCCGGACCCACCGACAGCCTGGCCTGCCAGCCGACCTTCGGGTCCTCGATCATGACGGGGCCGGAGGTGCGCATCAGGCGATCGAGCGCCTGCTCGACGATCTTCAGCGATTCGCGCATCTCGTCGATCCGCACGCGGTAGCGCGCGTACGCGTCGCCCTCGGTGCGGGTCGGCACGTCGAAGTCGAACGTCTCGTAGCCGCAATAGGGCATGTCCTTGCGCAGATCTGCCGCCAGGCCCGCGGCGCGCAGCACGGGACCGGTGACCCCGAGCTCGAGGCAGCGCTCGGCCGAGAGCACCGCAACGCCCTCGTTGCGCTCGCGCCAGATGGGGTTGTCGTTCAGCAGCGTCTCGTACTCGTCGATGCGGGCGGGCAGCACGTCGAGAAGGTCCCGGATCTTCCTCGGCCCGTCGTCGGGAAGATCCATGACCACGCCACCGATCCGGATGTACGCGTGATTCATCCGGAGACCCGTGAGCGACTCGAAGATCTCCATGATGATCTCGCGCTCGCGTAACCCGTACAGCATCACGGACACCGCGCCCATCTCGAGCCCCGTCGTGGCCAGACCGACGAGGTGCGAGGTGATGCGGTTGAGCTCGCACACGAGCACCCGGATCAGCCGGGCGCGCTCGGGCACGTCGATGCCGAGCAGCCGCTCCACCCCGAGGCAGTACGCCAGCTCGTTGAAGAAGGGCGCCACGTAGTCGGCGCGCGTGACGTACGTGATGCCCTGGATCCAGGTGCGGTACTCGGTGTTCTTTTCGATGCCGGTGTGCAGGTAACCGATGATCGGCGTGCAGCGGATCACCGTCTCGCCGTCTAGCTCCAGCAGCAGCCGCAACACCCCGTGGGTCGAGGGATGCTGCGGACCCATGTTGATGATCATCGTTTCCTGCCGGTAATCGCCCGTGGCCGGGTCGCGGAATCCCCCGGCGATATCGCCCGCGGCGTCGAAGGCGGCGCCCTGGCCCCGGTGACCGGCCCCGGCGCTCACGCCATGCCCCGTTCGTCGATCGGTGGAACCCTCGTGCCGTGGTACCAGGTGGGCACCCCGCCCAGGGGCTCGTCCTTGCGCAGGGGGTGCCCGTCCCAGTCGACCGGCAGCAGGATCCTGGTCAGGTTCGGGTGCCCTTCGAAGACGACCCCGTAGAAGTCATAGGTCTCGCGCTCGAGCCAGTTCGCGGTCGCGAACAACGAGGTCACCGACGGCACGGCTGCGTCACCCTCGCCGCAGCCGACCTTCACGCGCATGCGGTGCTGCAACGGGATCGACCGCAGCTCGTAGTCGATCCACAGTGCGGGGTCGCATCCGGGCCAGTGGGTGGCCGTGATGCACGACAAGAAGTCCATCGCGAGCGCCGGCTCATTGCGGAGCCACGCCAGCGCCTCCACCAGCGCCTCGCGATCGACCACCACTGTGACCTCATCGCGGGCCACCAGCACGTCGGGATAGCGCCGGGCGACGGCCGCGGCCATCTGCTGCGGTGTCAACGGAACGGCTCCTCGGAGCGGACCTTCTTCTGCAGCGTCAAGATCCCGTGCATCAGCATCTCGGGCTTGGGGGGGCACCCCGGGACGTACACGTCGACGGGCACGATCGTGTCGACCCCCTGCACGATCGCGTAGTTGGTGAACATCCCGCCGGCGGATGCGCACACGCCCATCGAGATGACCCATTTCGGCTCGGGCATCTGGTCGTAGATGCGGCGAAGCACGGGCGCCATCTTTTGCGACACGCGCCCGGACACGATCATCAGGTCCGCCTGACGGGGCGAGGCACGGAACAGTTCCATCCCCCAGCGCGCGAGGTCATACTGGCCGGCGCCGGTCGCCATCATCTCGATCGCACAGCACGCGAGCCCGAAGGTCGCCGGCCACATCGACTGCTTGCGGGCCCACCCGACCGCGCGGTCCATCGTCGTGAGCAGGACCCCACGCTCGACGTCGGCTTCGATCTCCTCGGGCGTGGTACCGAGGTGGATGCCCTCGTAGCGCTCAACCGGCATGGGCGG
Organism: Actinomycetota bacterium; assembly: GCA_035287005.1. Lineage (GTDB taxonomy): Bacteria > Actinomycetota > UBA4738 > UBA4738 > HRBIN12 > AC-51. The sequence goes on from DATECH010000024.1 coordinate 6,486, forward strand.
CGTCCTCCAACCCATGGGGCGGCTGCGCCGCCGTCTGTTCCCTGCGGGCAAGCGCCCGTTCGCGATCGGCGACCTCCTCGGTCTCGTTCGGGGTGATCTCCTGGTGCGCCCACTCGAACCCGCCCTTGCGCCAGATGTAGACGTAGGCGACGAACACCAGTCCGATGAACACGGTCATCTCGACCAGACCGAACATGCCCAGCCGCCGGAACGTCACCGCCCACGGGAACAGGAAGATCGTCTCGATGTCGAAGATGATGAACAGCATCGCCACCACGTAGAACTTGACGCTGAATCGCTCTCCGCGAGGCAAGCGCACCGGGTCGTTGCCGCACTCGTAGGCAGAGAGCTTGACCGGGTTCGGCTTGCTCGGGCGAAGGAGGGCAGAGGCCGTCAGGGAACCGATCGCGAATACCGCAGCCAGTCCCGCCATCACCACGATGGGCAGGTAGTCGGTCAGCATCGGGCCCACATCCTACGGGTCATCGATCACGCCGCCCTCGCGACGCGTATCGCAAGATCGAGCAGGCGATCCTGCAGGTCGCCATCTCGACCGTCGCTCAGGTTCGCCATCGCCCGAAGCGCGAACGCCATGATCCCTCGGTGCGGCAACAGGTGGTACGTGGCGCGGCCCATGATCGCCGGCTTGCCGATCACCTTGGCGAACTGACGCCCGATCGCGAAGTAGCCGCCGTAGGTGTCCCGCAGCACCTGCGGGTACTGCATCGCGAGGGCGGGCCGGTCCTTGACCAGCGCCTCCGCCACGAGGTCGGCGGCGATCCGGCCGGTCTCGATCGCATACGCGATGCCTTCGCCGTTGAACGGGTTCACGGCACCCGCGGCGTCGCCGATCAGCAGGAGCCCCGGCACGGCCTGAGGTGTGCGGTTCATGCCCATCGGTAGCGGTCCCGACAGCACCCGACCGTCGGCGGAGTCATCGTTGATGCCCCAGTCCTCGGGCAGCATGCGCGCGAACACCGCGAACAGCTGCTGGGCGGACACGTCCTGGAAGTTCTCGAACGTGTTGAGCAGACCGGCGCCCAGGTTGATTCGGCCGCCCGCCATCGGGAACAACCACCCGTAGCCCGGGAGCAGCAGGTCACCGTCCCACAGGTCCAGCCACGACTCGATCCAGGGGCCGGGGTGGTAGTCGACGCGGTAGTAGCGGCGGGCCGCGATCCCCAGCGGACGGCTCGGATCGCGGCGCACGCCCGCCGGCTTGCCGAACCGGCTGGCGGCGCCGTCGGCGGCGATCACGTGCCGGGCCCGGATGGTGGTGGGTTCCGTGTCGCGCTCGCCGCTCGCGCGAACCCTCGCGCCGCGCACGTACCCGTCGACGAACACGGGCTCGATCGCCTCGGTGCGCTCAAGGAGGCGGGCGCCGGCCTTCACCGCTCGCTGCGCGAGCAGATGATCGAACCCGTCACGCGGCATCACGAGACCGAACGGCGGAAACGACGTGAGGTCGGGCCACGGCAGCTGGATCGTGGTGCGCCGCGCGTGCACCCGCAGGCCGATGACCTTTTCGAAACGCGGATCGTCGGTGTCGATCCCCATGTCCTGGATCGCCTTGACCGACCGCGGCGTCAAGCCGTCCCCGCACACTTTCTCTCGCGGGAACGCGGCCTTCTCGATGACCGTGACGTCGATGCCGTGACGAGCGAGGTGGTAGGCGGCGGCGGACCCCCCAGGCCCGGCGCCGACGACGAGCACATCCGTGTCGATGCTTCCCTGCACCTCACACCCCCCCGCACCCCGGCCCGCGTCCCGTACCGGAGTTTGTGAAAGTTTTCACAAGCTCAGCCTACCGCAGGCTCAAAGGTGTGCCGACGGGCAGTCTAATCGTGCGGGCGATGGTCCCACGTCGCGACGACGGCCGGGACGACGCGGAGGAACCCCAGCGTTGCAACGGCGGCCGTGAGGCGCTCGAAACCCTCCCCCGCCAGCAGGGTGCGGTACTTGTCGTGCCACGCCGACATCGGGCCCCGCAGGTCTGGGTGCTCGGCCGGCAACAGCTCCGCGACACCCTCGATGCGGGCGCCGGACAACTCCATCCAATCCCGCCCCCGATCGATCAGCACGCAGACCCGGGGGTCGCGCAGGGCATCCTCCCACGTCGCGTCCCCCACGCCGGTGGCGACCCAGATCGCGTCTTCCTGCCACACGAACCACCGGGGAGCGACGTGCGGTCCCCCGTCCGGACGCACCGTGCCGATCCGGCAGGTGGGCACGTCGCGGAACATCCGCCGCACGAGCATCACGTCTTCGGTCACAGCGACTCCACGAGGTCGGCGAGCTGATGCAGCGCCTGCACCGCATCGGGTGCGAGGGTATCGCCCGCGAGCGCCGCCGTGGCGCGCGCCACGAGCTCGGTCGCGTCGGCCCGCGTCGCGTCGCCGGGCGCGTCCCCGTCTGCGAGATCGTCCAGCAGCTGGAAGGCCTCGCCGAGCGGACGGGCGTAGGCGCGCAGCACGTCGTCCACGTGCGGCGCGGCGCCGGCGAGTGCGGAGCCGATCAGCAGCGGACCCTCTACCGTATAGGCGCCCCCCTTCAAGAAAGCGATCACGCCGGGTTCCGCATCGACCTGCGCGAGATCCAGATAGGTGCCCGCCGCCAGCACGAGCCGCATCCTGTGGAAGCGCTGGGCCGCGGCCGCGAGCCGGTCCGGCGGGAACGCGGCCGTTGCGAACAACTGCTCTGCAAGCGCTGCGGCCAGATCGCCCGTCACGATCGCGACGCCGAGGCCCACCAGGGCAGGGTCGGACTGCCCCCGATCTACCGCGGCGGCAATCTGTCGGGCCTGCGCGGTGGGCTGGCCCCTTCGCTCCAGGTCCGCGTCCATCACGTCGTCGTGGATCAGCGCCATCGTGTGCAGCAGCTCGAGCGCGGCCGACGCCTGCCAGATCGCCTCGCCCTCCACCCCGCCGGCCGCCCGGTACCCCCAGAAACAGAACGCCGGACGGAGCCGCTTCCCACCCGCTTCGAGTAGCCGCGCGATCTCATCGATCGGCTCGATCGCGCGCGGATCGATCGCGGCGAGCTCCGAACGACGGGCATCCACGAACGGCGCAAGGAGCGCGTCGATCCGCGACGCCACGTCGGTGAGCGCGGGGAAGCCGGCGATTGCCATCGCGACCAGTATCGCAAGCGGCCGGGGGTGTGATCCGCCGCGGGTCACCTATCATGAACGGCCGAAGCCGATGAAGCGCACGTTCCGTTCCCTCGCCACGGCCACGGTCGTCGTCACGCTGCTCCTGATCGCCTGGGGCGGCGTCGTGCGCGCCACGGGCTCGGGTGACGGCTGCCCCGACTGGCCCCAGTGCTACGGCTCGTGGATCCCGCGCGCCGAGTACCACACGCTGATCGAGTACGCGCACCGGTTCCTGGCGTTCGTGGCGGGGTGCCTCACCCTGGCGCTCGGCATCACCGGCGCGTGGTCCCTGTTGCGGCATCGTGACGTGGATCGCGCCGCCGCGATCATGGCCGTGATCCTACTGCCGTTGTTCCTCGCGCAGGCTGCGATCGGCGGCTGGATCATCGCGAGCCACGAGGATCCCGCGGTGGTGACGATCCACTTCGCGGTGGCCTTCTTGGTCCTGGGGTTGGGCGTTGCGATCGTGTCGCGCACGCGCCTGCCGGTCGGCGCAGGCCAGCGTGGGTACGGGCGCCTCACGGCCGCAACGGCGATCGCCACCTATGCGCTTCTGCTCGTCGGCACCTACGTCCGCGCCGAAGGAGTGGGCCTCGCGTTCCGCGAGTGGCCCCTGATGGGCGACAGCATCGTGCCCGACCTCCAGCGCCCGGGTGGGACCGCGATGTTCGTGCACCGCGTGCTCGCGGTCGTGGTGGTCGCGCTGTACGTGTGGTGCGTCGTGCGAGCGCGCACGATGCAACCGCGCTCCCCGCTGCTCGTGCGGTTGTCCACGGTGGCGCTGGTCCTGCTTGGCGTCCAGGTGCTGGTGGGCGGCGCCAACGTCGTGACGGAGCTCGCCACCTGGGCGCGAGCGACACACGTGGGGCTGTCCGCGCTGATCTGGTCCGCGGTGGTCGCCCTCGCGATGGTCGCGCGGGTCGAACCCGCGGCGGACCGCGAGGCGCTCCAGGGCGCGCCGCAGACCGCCGGCACCGAGGAGACCGCGTCGCTCGGCGACTCGGTCCGCGCCTACGTGGCGCTCACGAAACCCCGCATCATCGTGCTGCTGCTGGTCATCACGGTGCCGGCGATGGTCCTTGCCGGCGGCGGCGTTCCGGCATGGTGGCTGATCGCGGTCACGCTGATCGGCGGCACCCTGGCGGCCGCGGCGGCCAACGCCATGAACATGTACCTCGACCGCGACATCGACCAGGTGATGCGGCGCACCCGGGCGCGTCCGCTGCCCCGGCACCGCATCGCGCCCGAGGCCGCCCTGCGCTTCGGCTTCGTACTCGCCGCGTGCTCGTACCTGTTCCTCGCGATCACGGTGAACGTGCTGGCGGCGCTGCTCGCCCTGTCGGCGATCGCCTTCTACGTGTTCGTCTACACGATGTGGCTCAAACGCTCGACCGATCAGAACATCGTGATCGGCGGCGCGGCGGGCGCGGTCCCGGTCCTGGTGGGTTGGGCGGCGGTCACCGGCGCCGTAGCGTTGCCGGCCGTGGTGCTGTTCGCCGTGGTGTTCGTGTGGACGCCGCCACATTTCTGGGCGCTCGCCCTGCGGATGCGCGACGACTACGCCGCGGCGGGGGTGCCGATGCTGCCGGTGGTCCGCGGCGCGGACGAGACGCGGCGCCAGATCTTCCTGTACTCCCTCGCGCTGTTCGGCACCACCCTGCTGCTGGTCCCGATCGCCGGCATGGGGCCGCTGTACGTCGCGACCGCGGTCGTGCTCGGCGGCACCTTCGTCTACCGCTGTCTGCAGCTGTGGCGAGCCCCGAGCGATGACCGCTCCTGGCGGGTCTTCACGTTCTCGATGCTCTACCTGGCGGGGCTGTTCGCCGCCGTCGCGCTCGACGTGCTCGCCTGATCCGCGAGCACCCGATCCAGCAGACCAGACAGCTGCGGCGCGTCGGTCGGTCCCGTCACCACGAACCGGATCGTGCCCGATCGGTCGACGACGTAGGTGTCCGGCAACCCGATGTAGCCGAGCGTCGCCGCGAAACGCCCCGACGGGTCCGACAGGCTCGGGTACGGCACGTCGTAGCGCCGGACCCACTCCTGCGCGGCGGCCAGCTGATCGGCGTGGTTGATGCCGAGGAACCGAACGCCAAGGGGCGCGTAGCGGTCGGCGACCTGCACCAGCGCCGGCTGCTCCCGCTCGCACGGGGTGCACCAGGTGGCCCACGTGTTCACAACCAGGACGTGTCCTTCCAGGTCCTGGCTGCTGAGCGGGTTGCCGCGAAGATCCTCGCCGCTCAGCACGGGAAGGGGTTGCGAGACCTCCCGCACACCGGTCGTGGACTCCTCGCCCCGAGCTCGCGAGCAGGCGACGGCGCCCGCGAGCACCACGAGGACGAGGAAGGAACGCGTGAACCGCACGACCTCCACGCTACCGAACGGGCGGCGCCAACGCCCCGCGGGAACTCACCCGACGGTGAGGGTCCCCAGCATCGTCGTGGGGTGCGCGTCGCACCGGAACGGATACGTTCCGGGCTCCAGCGCCGGGATCTCGTAGTCCTTGGTCGCCGCCCCGGGGAACAGCTCCCCGGTGTACAACGCCTTGGAGTAGGAATCGTCGGTGTAGATCGCGATGTTGTGCGGGATGCCGCCGTCCTGGTTGTCCAGCGTGATCGTCGACGTCTCGCCGGCGGGCAGCGAGAGCTCGGTCGGATCGAACAGCAGGTTCACGGCCGTCACGGTCACGGCACCGCTCGGCGGAGGCACGGACGAGCTCGAGGAGGGGGGCTCGCTCGGAGGCGGCGCGGCGCTCTCGCTCGGAGGCGGAGGCTCGGGGCCGCCACCGCCGCCCGTTCCTTCGGTCACCGTGACCGTGCCGTGCATGCTCGGGTGGATGTCACACCGGAAGAAGTACGACCCGGCGGGGATCTTCGGGATCTCGTAGGTCATCGAATCGACCCCGGTGACAAGCTCGCCGACGAACAGCGACTCCGAGGCGGACTCGTCGGTGTAGATGGCCACGTTGTGCGCCACGCCCGCGTCGTTGTTCTTGAAGGTCAGCTCCGTCGGCGTGTCGGCCTCGAACGACAGTTCGTCGGTGTCGAAGGCCAGGCCCGCGGCCGCGATCGCGTTGCCGCCGCTGCCGCCGGCACCCGGCTCGGCGCCGACCGCGACCGTCAACGTGCCCGTCATCGTCGTGGGGTGGACCTTGCAGTAGAAGAAGTAGTCGGCCTCGGCCAGCGGCGACACCTCGTAGTCCAACTGCATGGGTCCGGTGATGATCTCCCCGTCCAGCAGGACCTCGGCGCCGGGATCCTGCAAGGGATCCGCCGTCGCGACCGCCACGTTGTGCGGCACACCGGGGTCCTGGTTGTTGAACGCGATCGTGAACGGCGTATCGGCGGGCGCCATCAGCTCGGTCACGCCGAAGCCGCTGACGGCCGCGCCCTCCGGCGCCGCCAGCGCCACGGCGACGGCCTCAGGCCCTCCCTCCTCGGCGGACTGCCCGACCAGCAGGGCCGCGCCGGACACCACCATGCCGACGCCGAACACCCCGACGACCGCGTTCAGCAGCGTGCCGTTGCCCACCCGCTTGCGAGACGCGGCGATCGCGACGATCGCGACGATCGCCGAGGCGATCACCAGCGCGGTGATCGTGGCGACCTCGGGCTCGACCTGCAACAGGACCCGTGAGAACCCCCACAGCACGAGCCCGATGATCGCCAGGAGCCCCAGCGGGATCGCGATCGGGAGCCACAGGCTCTGCCGCGGCCCCGTAGGCGGGGACGTCCGATCCTTGCGGCCCATCAGGTCAGGTCCGCCCGAAGATCAGCCTCGACGTCGCGCAGTGCGAGCGCGTCCCAACCCTGCCGCTCACGGGCGCCCCACCGGAAGAACACGACCGCGATGTACCCCCACAGGATCAGGCCGCCCACGATCTTCATGATCAGGCCGGCGATCAGCTGGTCGGTCAGGGCCGAGACACCCAGCAGGCGCGGGAACGTCTCGTACACCTGGTAGAGCGGCTGGTGCCCGAACGTCAGGAACGACGCCGGGATCGTCGGGACGAGCGACTGCACGAACAGGTAGAGCATCTGCGCCGGCGGCGTGATCGGCGGCATCTCCGGCAGCGGCGACAGGATCGGCCACCACACGATCAGCGCCGAGGCCACGATCATCGTGTGGAGCACGAAGTGCAGCGGCTCGGAACCGACCGAGGCGGCAACCACGGCGGGCCAGTGCGTGAAGAGCAGAACCCCGTTGAAGATGATCGTCGCGGCCACCGGCCGCGTTATCGCCCGCCAGGTTCGTCGCGCGGTGTGGTTGCGGAATACCGAGCGCCACATCCACGCCGGGATGCCGCGGATCAGCAGCGGCGCGGCGACCAAGGTGTAGGCCATGTGCTGCACCATGTGCGCCGCATACCAGGTGCGCTCCGCAAGATCGTGCAGCGGCCACTCGGATGCCAGGAACAACACCGCCATGCCGGACAGGAATGCGCGTCGCTGCCGCCGGGACGTCGCCTCCCCGGTGTCGCGCTCATGGCGCCCGCACCAGACCAGGTAGACCCCCACGACGGTTCCGAGAACCAGCCAGACGTCGACGTGCGGATGCCAGGCGGGCACCGGTCAGGACCCCCACACGCCGAACATCAACAGGACGCACACGTACAGGGTGAACGCACCGATCGCGCCCAGCGCGAACATGCGCGAGAAACGCCCGCTGTCGAACTTCAGGTGCATGAAGTAGCCGACCACCATCAGGAACTTGATCAGCGTGGCCGTCAGCAGCGCCGCGATCAGCTTGGTCCCCGCGAGATCCGAGTAGCTCAGCCACACCTCGATCAGCGTCAGCGCGACCAAGATCAGGCCGACGCGGACGTACTCGCGGGCCGAGGGGTGATACTCCACGTGCGCGGGCGCCGCTGCGGGCGTGTCGGGCGTGTGCTGGTCACCGGTCATCGTCATGCCACCACCTACGTTTGCGGGGTCGGGATCAGATACACGAGCGTGAAGATCACGATCCACACGATGTCGACGAAGTGCCAATACAACCCGACCATCTCGACCGGGAACGCGGGCTGGTCCGACAGTGACCCCCGCCACGACATGACGACGAGGATCAGCAGCATCAAGATCCCGACGGTCACGTGGACCCCGTGGAAGCCGGTCAGGACGTAGAACGTCGTGCCGAACACGTTGGTCGTGATCGACAGGCCCTCGCGGTAGAAGGCCGTGAACTCGAAGACCTGCCCGCCGACGAAGGCCAACCCGAGCATGGCGGTGCCCGTCAGCCACAACCGCATCCGCGGGTAGTCCTTGTCCAGCGCCGCGTTGTGGGCCATCACCATCGTCAGCGAGCTCGCCACCAGGATGAACGACGACACCGACGTGTAGGCGATGTCGAACACGTCCTCGGGGTAGGGGCCTACCAGGCTGGCGCCGCGGTACAGGATGTAGGCCGTGATCAGGCCGCCGAACAGCAGGCACTCGGAGGCAAGGAACAGCCACATCGCGAGCTTCGTCGAGGGCAGCCCCGTCGAGGTTTGCTCCTCGTGGCCGACGCTGCTGGTGATGTCCGCCATCGCCTACTCCGCCACCGAGGGCTCGAGAGCCCACCCGATCAGACCCACGACGGTGACCACGACCCCGGCCGCCAGCATCCACCACGAGTAGATGACGCCGTAGCCGATCACGGGGAACCCGAGCGACACCACGATCGGCCAGAACGACGGACTCGGCAG
>DATECH010000025.1:0-15676 GCA_035287005.1 Actinomycetota bacterium
CGGCCACGCCTCCGCCGATCACCAGCACGTCGACGCGTGCGTGCCTCGTGGGCTTGGGCGTGGCCCCGGTCGTCGCGGGCAGCGTGCCGGTACCCGTCGCACGGCGGATCACCTTCTCGGCGAACCCCCAGAGCCACCGGGGCCGCACGAACGTCTTGTAGTAGAAGCCCACGGGCATCGCCCAGTGCAGCCTGTCGTTGATCGCGAGCGCGTCTCGCTCGGTCGAGGGCCAGCCGGTCTCGCGCTGCACGCGCATGCCGTCGCGGGCATCCGTCACGCAGGCACGCTCGCCCGGGAGCCCGTCGACGGTGACGAGGCAGTTCGCACAGTCGCCGGTGGCGCAGTAGAGGCCGCGGCGCCGATGTGACTTCAGCGAGCGATTGAACGTGCGCACGCCGTCGCGAAAGAGCGCCGAGCCGATCGTGTCGCCGTCGCGGGTCTCCACCCGGCGGCCCTCGAAGCGGAGCGACCCCACCGATCAGCCCTCGACGAAACGGTTCGTGATGGTGTCCCGCGTCAGGGTCACCCACCGGCGGCAGCCCAGCAGATGGAACCACCGTTCTTCCTGGACGCCGGCGGCGTTGTCGCGCAGGTAGACGCGGGCGAAGTCGGCCGCGGGGTCGGGGGAGGAAACGTCTCGGAGCTCACCGCCGAAGGCGTACTCCGAGAAGGGGCGTTCGCCGCAGCTGGGGCAGGCGACGAGCAGGCTCACGGTCGACCTCCGGCGGCGGATACACGAGAACCGGCGGTCACGTTCATGGCCCGGGGATGCTAGCCGACCTGCGGTGGGGCGGTCCGCGCCGGTAGTGACCCGGCGTCATCGCATCGCGCAGTAGCCTTCGGGTATGCCTGCTTCCTGGGCACTCGAACCCGCGGTGAATCCCGCAGTGCTTCGTGTCCATGTCGGCCACGAGCTCACCGATCGCACGATCGTGACCAGCCCGCCGGTGGAGATCGATCGCCCCCTGGCCGGGTTGCTGGAGCTCGACGCGGTGCGCACGCTCGACCTGCACCGCTACCGGGTCCGGCTGAACCTGCGTCCCGGCGCGGATCGCGAGGCCGCCGCCGAGCACGCCGACGCGATCCTGGCATCCGAGTGGGGACCGGCTCGATCGCTCGAGCCCGATCCGGGGCCGCGGGCGTTCCAGGTGGACAACGCCGGTCCCCGCACGGTCGCCGAGTCCGCCGAGATGGCCGCGGGCCACCCCCTGCTGGAGGCGGTGTTCGCGGTGGAGGGCGTCAGCGAAGCGATCGCCGGCGCCGATCTGATGCTCGTTCGGCTCGGACGCTTGTTCGGCTGGGCCGAGGCCGAGCCGCGGGTGATCCGCGCGCTGGCCGCCTCCGGACGCTAGGCCAGCAGCGAGGTCGGCGGCACGCCCGGGTCGACGTCGTCGCCGTCGTACACGGTTTCGCCGAATCGCTTCGTGTCGCCGAGGTCCGCGAGGTAGGTCGCCGCGAAGACGGCGGCGAACTCCTCGGTGTCGAGCAGCTCCTGCTCGACCGCGTTGGCCGGCACGTAAGGACCGAGGTTCTGCCGGTAGGTGAGGTGGCGCAGGGCCGCAGCAACGTCGTGGGTGGTGGCGCCGGCGTCCCGGAGCGCCGCGACGTCCAGGTAGACCTCCGAGGGCGCCGTGTACTGCACCGCCGTGCCGAGTCCGGCGCCGAACTCCTGCTCGATCACGCGCTCGAGCTGGATCGGATCGAGTCGCACGCCGCCCATCGAGTCGGGCAGCGGGCACTGCCCGTGGTCGGCGGTCACCAGCAGCGCGTACTCGCCCGGGAAGCGTGCTTCCAGCAGGTCGACCAGCCGGCCGAGCTCCGCGTCGACCGCCTGCACCATGAGGCCCTCCCACTTCGAGGCCATCCCGTAGACGTGGCCCGTGTAGTCGGGCGACTTGAAGGTCGTGTACAGCAGCGACGGTCCGGCCTCGCCGATCGGCTCGTTCACGAGTGCGGCCTCGATCAGATCTCCCTGGAACGCAGCGATCGGCGGGACACAGCAGTAGTCGGTGCGCCAGGGCTCCCACTCCGGGTCGTAGCCGGGGTCCTGGTACGCCGCCATCCGCGCCGCCAGCACATCGATGCCGGGCGAGGAGGCAGGTAGGCGGAACAGCGCGGGGTTGTGCGGCCGCCACCCGCTGCCGCCCGGCTCGTCGAAGTACACGCCGACGGGCAGGTCGTCGGCGGGGCGGTCGGTGCCGCCGTGGCCGATCATGCCCATGTGCCAGACCTGATAGCCGATCTGGCCGACCCAGGCGCCGGTCTCGTCGTGCCACAGGTCCGCGAGGGTGGGCAGCAGGATGTCGCTCGGATCGGCCGCTCCCGGTGCGCGGTAGGCCTTCCGCGCACCCGCCCCGTCGCGGATGTTGTGGCCCGTGATCCCGTGATCGCGCGGGAACGCGCCCGTGCCGATCGTGGCGTGCGCGCACGCCGTGACCGCGGGGAACGAGCCGACCAGCGCGTTTCGGTAGTTCGCGCCCTCGCGCATCAACCGTTTCAGGTTGGGCCAGTCGTTCGGCCAGGTGCGCAGCACGTTCCAGCCGCCGCCGTCGATCACGTAGGTGACGACGACCTTGGGGACCGCGCCGGTCGTGCCCAGCCCCGGCAGCGCGCGACCCTCGCGTTCCTTCGGCCATGCGTCATAGCCGATCAGCTTCGCCGTGGTCGGGGCGAGATCGGCGAGCGAGACACGCGTCGTCGAATCACCCTGTTCGATCACACCCGGGCCGTAGGCCACGAGCGGCACACGCTCGAGATACATCCACACCGCGGCGTGGGACGTGCGTGGGTCGCGGGGATGCAGGCTCTGGGATTCGAAGGAGTAGTTGGCGCTGTTGAAGGGCGCGAGCAGCAACTGCAGGTCGGCGGAGCGACCCGGGTGACTCGCGCGCGCCACGAGCTCCATGTACTCGGCGCCAAGGTCCGAGGCCGCGGCCTCCTGGATGGCCAGCGCGTCGGGCCGCGTGAGTTGCTGAACGATCCGGCCGAGGGCCGCCCCGCCTGCCACGAACAGGGCCCCGCCGACCCCGACGGTCGCGAGGAAGCCTCGGCGGGACGGGTCGGCGGGCCGGTCCGTGGCCGAGCGATCGTCGCGCTGCAGCGACCCGGCCACCAACATGGCGATCGCCACCATGATCAGTCCGGCGACGATCCCGACCCGGATGCTGCCGAGCCAGGTGCACAGGGCCGTGACCGCGCCGGCGAGCAGCACGAAGACCAGGACGATGCGAGGGAAACGCGTCACGAACACCTATCGTCGCAGACCATCGGGGCGGTTCGGCGGGGGTCCATGGAGTTCCTGCGACGTTAGGTGCGCTTGCGGGGCAGGTCCAGGAAGGGCAGCGGCACGACGGTGGCAGCCACCTTGCCTCGCTCACCCTCCACGCTGTACTCGACCGACACGCGGGAGCCGACCTTCTCCAGCCTCTTGTCCACCGACCCGAACCCGACCATCTTCTTGATGGTGGTGCCCCAGGAGATCGAGGTCGCGCGTCCGACCTGCTTGTTGTCCTTGTAGACCGGAACCGGGGAGCGGTCCACGAACGGCGAGATCATGGGTGCCAGGCCGTGCTTGGCGTACATGGCCTCCACGCCCGCCCACTCCAACTCCAATCCCACGAGCCGGCGATCCGGCCCACCCGCCTGCTGCTCTGCCAGCAGCGCGCGCCGCCCGTTGAAGTCCGAGGTCTTGTGGAAATCCACCAGCCGCCCCAGGCCCAGCTCGAACGGGGAGTAGGTCTGTTCGGCGCTGACCGCGTGGTGCGCGCTCGTGTACTCGGCCTCGATCAGGATCAAGCCGGCCTCCACGCGCGCGGCGTCAAGCGCGCGGATCCCGGCCGGGAAGATGCCGTACGGCCCGCCGGCCTCGAACACGGCGTCCCATACCTCCAGCGCCCCGTCGATCGGGATCCACAGCTCGTAGCCGCGGTCGCCGGTATAGCCCGTGCGCGTCACGCTCACGTCCACTCCGCCGATCTCGGTTCGGCGGTGCCGGAAGTACTTCACATCGGCCCAATCCTGGCGCGTCGCGCCTTCGAGCACCTCGCGACTGAGCCTGCCCTGAAGCGCGAGGCCCGCGAGCTTCTCCGAAACGTCCTCCACTTCGACGTCCAGCCCCGTCGCGCTCATGAGGAACCATCGATAGCACGGGTCGGCGGCCGTGATCCGATACTCGTTCTCGGCGATGCGGGTGACCGTGCCGTCGTCGATGATCTTGCCGGCCTCGTCGCACCAGGGCGTGTAGTAGACCTGGTCGACCTGCATCGTCGAGACGTCGCGGGTGATCACGCGGTCGAGCAGCCGGGCGGCGTCGGTGCCGCGCACCAGGTACTTGTACAGCGGGCTTGTATCGATCACCGCGGCGGCCTCGCGGATCGCGCTGTACTCGATGTCGTGGAAGTCCGCGTACACGGCGGGCGCGAAGTACCCGGCCCACTCGCCCCAGGTCTGCTTCCTGTTGAGCTCCTGCTGGCGGGGGTAGAACGCGGTTCCGACTGACACTGTGAGCCTCCTGCCCGTCCGGACTGCCCGTACGGCCGGGAAGCCTAACCAACGGCGCAACTTGGCCGTAGACCCGGAGTGACCTGGGGTCAGGGTGCCCGTGGCCGGCCCACAGGCCCGTGACTAGCATGGGCGACCGGTACGAGCGGGCCTCTGTCAGGGGGCCGAGCTGACCCCAAGTCACTCGCGAACCACATACTCGAAGGAGCGCTCAGATGGCCAAGCGGTACGACGCGGTCGTGATCGGCGGGGGGCACAACGGGCTCGTGAACGCCGCCTACCTCGCCAAGGCCGGACTGAAGGTGCTGGTGCTCGAGCGTCGTCACCTCCTCGGCGGCGCCACCCTCACCGAGGAGATCGTGCCCGGGTTCAGGTTCTCGGTGTTCTCCTACGTCGTATCGCTGCTTCGTCCCGAGATCATCCGCGAGCTGGAGCTCCCCCGCCACGGCCTGGAGATCCTGCCGCTGGACGGCACGATCACGCCGTTGGACGACGACTACCTGTGGCGCGCGAACGACCACGGCAAGACCGTGCGCGAGCTGCGCCGTTGGTCGCTCAGCGACGCCGAGGCCTATGAGGAGTACGGGCCGCTGATGGCCGAGATGGGCCGGTTCATCAAGCCGATCCTGTCGGTGCCGCCGCCCGACCCTGGCAAGATCTCGCCGATGGAGTGGCTGCCGCTCACGCCGCTGGCCAAGCAGTTCCGCGACCTGCCGCGGCGGCTGCAGACCACGTTCATCCAGCTGATGACGATGTCGGCCGCCGACTTCCTCGATCAGTGGTTCGAGACCGAGCCGTTGAAGGCCACGATGAGCGCTTCGGGCATCATCGGCACGTTCCAGGGCCCGCGCTCTCCCGGCACCGCGTACGTGCTGCTGCACCACTACATGGGCGAGATCGACGGCGCGTTCCGGGCATGGGGCGTGCCCAAGGGCGGGACCGGCGCGATCGCCTACGCGATCGCCGACGCGGCGCTCGAAGCGGGCGTCGAGATCCGTACGGAGGCCGGCGTCTCGCAGATCAAGACCCAGGGCGGCAAGGCCACCGGCGTGATCCTGGAATCGGGCGAGGAGATCTCTGCCGGCGTCGTGATGAGTTCGCTGGATTCGCGCTGGACCTTCATCAAGCTGCTGGAGGACGATGTGCTGGAACCGGCCTTCAAAGAAGAAGTGATGCGCTACAAGTACCGAGGCTCCTCCGGCAAGGTGAACCTGGCGCTGGACGGCGTGCCCGAGCTCGCCTGCAAGCCCGGCACGGGGGAGTGGCTGCGCGGCGCGATCTCGTTCTCGCCGAGCATCGACTACATCGAACGAGCGTATGACGACGCGAAGTACGGCCGGCCCTCGGCGCGTCCCTACATCGACTGCATCATGCCGACCCTGGTCGATCCGACGATGGCGCCGCCCGGCAAGCACGTGATGAGCTGCTTCGTGCAGTACGCGCCCTATCACCTCGCCGACGACAAGGTGTGGGACGACGCCGCGCGCGAGTCCTTCGGCCAGAACGTGATCGACACGCTGGAGGAGCGCTTCCCCGACATCCGCAGCAAGATCGTGGGCTATCAGTTCGTGACGCCCAAGGACATCGAGGACATCACCGGGCTGTCCGAGGGCAACATCTTTCAGGGAGAGCTGTCCTTGGAGCAGCTGTTCTTCAACCGGCCCGTGCCCGGCTGGTCGCGATACCGCACCCCGGTCCGCAACCTGTGGATGTGCGGTTCCGCCACGCACCCGGGCGGGGGCATCATGGGCGCCCCGGGTCGGATCGCGGCCCTGGAGTATCTGAAAGAGAAGAAGAAGGGTCGGAGGGCGGCCTGATGGCGAAGAAGAAGATCGACGTCCTCATGGTCGGCGGGGGCCACAACGGTCTCGTGGCGGCCGCGTACCTCGCGAAGGCCGGCAAACAGGTCGTCGTTCTGGAGCGCGAGGAGCAGGTCGGCGGGATCTTGCGCCCGACCGAGCCGGCGCCCGGATTCGTCGCGCCGGGGCTCATGCACACCGTGGGGCGGTTGCGTGCGTCGATCGTGAAGGACCTGAAGCTGGAGCGCTTCGGGTACCGGACCGTTTCGCCGGCCGTGCGCTTGCACGCCCCGATGCCGGACGGGTCGGCCGTCACCTTCTGGGGTGACGCCGCGAAGACCGCACAGGAGTTGGCGACGCGCAGCGAGCACGACGCGCAGGCGTATCTCGACTTCGACAAGAAGATGCGGGCGATCGCGAGCTTCCTGGCCTACATCCAGGTCGCGACGCCGCCGGACCCGAAGTCGCCGTCGCTGGCCGATGCGATCATGGGCCTGAAGCTCGGCAAGGCGTTCCGCGATCTCGGCGGCAAGACCGGTCGCGAGGCCGTGCGGGCGCTGCCCATGTCGGTCGCCGACCTCGTGCAGGAGGTCTTCGCCGAGGAGGCGGTCCGTGGCCCGCTGACCACACGAGGCATCCTGTACACGGCGATGGGACCGTGGGCGACGGGCACCGCGCAAGTGTTCCTGAGCGACTCGGCCGGAACCGACGGGGGCGCCGCCGGAACGACCGTGTTCGCGATGGGGGGCACAGGCGCGGTGGCGTCCGCCCTGGAGCAGGCTGCGGCCGCGCTCGGCGTGCAGATCCGCACGGGCGCCGAGGTCGTGGCGATCCGCAACCGCGGCATGCGCGCGATCGGCGTGACGCTGTCCGACGGGACCGAGCTGGACGCGCCGACCATCGTGTCGGCGATCGACCCGAAGCGCACGGCGAGGATGTGCGACCCCGTGACGCTCGGTCCGACGATGGTGTGGCGGACCAACAACATCCGCCAGCCCGGCGCGACGGCGCGCGTGAACTTCGCGCTGTCGGGGCTGCCGGCGATCCACGGCGGCGACGACGAACGTCTGTCGGGGCGCATCGTGATCGGCCCGTCGATCGACGACGTCGAGAAGGCGATGGACGCCGTGAAGTACGGACACGTGAGCGAGGAGCCCACGCTGGAGGCGACCATCCCGTCGCTCGCCGATCCGTCGCTCGCGCCCGAGGGCAAGCACGTGATGAGCGTCGTGTTCCAGGCTGCCCCGTACGTGCTTCGCGACGGCACATGGACGACCGAACGCGACCGTGTCGGCGACATCGCGGTCAAGACGCTCGAGAGGTACGCGCCGGGTTTCGGGGAGCTCGTGGAGGCTCGAGAGGTCATCACGCCCGCCGACATGGAGACGAACTATGGGCTGACCGGCGGCCACGTGCAGCACGCGGAGCCGGGGCTCGACCAGTTCTTCGCGTGGCGGCCCATCCTCGGTGAGGCTCGCTACGGCTATCTGCTGGAAGGGCTCCATCTGGCCGGATCGGGCGCGCATCCCGGCGGCGGCATCACCGGGGGCCCCGGGGCGAACGCCGCGCGACAGATCCTGAAGGGCGCGAAGAAGTAGCCAACATCCTCACGCGGTGAGCCGCTGGGCGATCCGTCCCGCCCGTGCAGCATGCAGGATGGAGAAGTACGGGTTGGTCGCGAGCGCGGCGCCGAGGTACCGCGCGGCCGCCTTCCGGTGACCGAGGGCACGTTGGATCATGCCCGCGTGAAACAGGAACGAGGCGTCCTGCGTGCCGAGGCGCAACGCCGTTCGCTCGTATCGCGCCGCCCGCGCATACCGACCGTTGCGGTACTGCGCCCACGCGAGGGCGTCCGCCGCGTCGACGCTGTGCCGTGATCGCCAGCCGGCGCGCGCGTCCGCGAGCGCGGCGATCGGGTCGCCGTGGTCCGCTTCGAACAGCGCGAGCTCGACGTCGACGTTGACGCCGTTGGCCCGGAACAGCCGTGCTTCCGCGTGTGCGAGCGCGTACGCATCCCTCGCCGCAGCCGTGCGTTGGGCGATCGCGTACAGGTCACCGAGCGCGATCACGTGCTCGGGAAGGGGAAAGCGCCGAACGACCCAGCGGTAGCCGTGGATCGCGCGGTCGATCTTTCCGCGCGCCCAGGCGACCTTCGCCATACCTGCGCGTGCGGGGATGAACGCGGGCGCCAGCGCGGCGCTGCGTCGGTAGGCCTGCGCCGCCGGTCGGAGGCGCCCGCTCCGGAAGTACAGCTCGCCGATCTGGTGGCTCACCCACGCGGCGTCGTCGGGCGTGCCGGCGGCCTGCTCGGCCGCACGCATCGTCTCGAGGGCGCGGCGGACATCTCCCTGGAGCTCGCGGGCGTACGACACCCGCGCGTAGGACGCGATATCGGGTCGCATACGCGCCATGCGGTCGAACGTCGCGAACGCCTGGCGGTAGCGGCCCAGTTCGAGCTGGCCGTCGCCGATCACGCCGAGGATGTGCGCGCTGTCCGGGTTGAGGTGCCGAGCCCGGCGACCCCAGCGCAGGCCGCCGGCGAAGTCGTGGCGCGCCAGCGCGATGACGCCCATGCCAACGAGCGCCGCTACGTTGTCGGCGGGCTGGAGCTCGAGCGAACGTCGCAGCGCCTCCTCCGCCCGGGGGTAGTAGGAGGGGTCCGCGGTGCGAAGCGCCTGCTGCGAGTACGCCGCACCGAGCAGCGCGAAGGAACGCGCGTCGGCCGGCTCGGCGGTGAGGTGTGCCTGGAGCTCGGCCACCGTGCGGTCGAGCGATGCCGAGGTGGCGAGGGGAGCGATCAGGGCGTCGGCCGCCATGGGCGGCGCGACGCGCGCGGTGTCGGGCGTGGGTCGCCACGCCACGAGCCCCCCGACGAGGAACAGCGTGGCGGCCAGGGCCGCCACGCCGATCGACCTGTGCATCGTGCGCATCCGGATCTCCCTCGGTACCGGTCAGGGGTGGCGCGCTTCGCGCGCCACCCCTGACCTGGATCGGTGCTGCTAGGACGACCCAGAGTGCGGCAGCGCCAGGTAGGGGAACGTGCTGCCGAAGCTCTTGTCGTTCGCATCGACGCCGTCGCCCAACCCGGTGTCTTGACCCACCAAGACGCCTTCCACCACCTGCAAGGCGACGTCGAGGACGTCGTCCGACAGGCGCCGACCGTTGGGGAATCCGGCGGTGTCGCCACCGATCACGCCCAGCGTCGAGCACCCGCCGGTGCACGGATCGATCGACATGTTCAGCCGCAGCTGTTCACTCGGCACCACGCCGTCGGGCATGTTCAGCCCGTCGACTCCCGTGAGGAACACGCTCACGAGGTCGTTGCGGGGTGTCGCCGGGGCCGGGATCGCGTAGACGGCCTCGATCAGCCGCGCGACCTCCGGATCGGTGACGTAGGACAGGAACTGCCCGTCGCCGGTCGGCTTGGACGCGTTCCACCTGTCCTTCATCCCGACAGGAATGACGACCTCGTTCACCAGTGGCATGCCCAGGCGGGACACCTGGACCTGCGTGCCGCCGGGCGCCCGGCGCTGCGCCGTGCTCCAGATCCCGATGATCGGGTTGCCGTCGGCGTTGCCGCCCTTGGCGAGCTTCGCCTTGGGCACCTGCAGCGCGAGCGCGTTGACGTTGTAGTCCTCGAGCGTGTCGTCGCCGGTCTCCGACAGATCGCCGCCGTAGAGCAGGTTGAACACCCGCAGGTCGGCGAAGAAGGGATCGTCGGCTTGCCCGGCGAAGAAGCTTCCGCCGTCGTTGGTCACGATGCCCTGGTTGCGAAGGGTCGTGTAGTTGGGCATGGACGCGTCCCCGACGCGGCTCGGCACCGCCGTGGCGTTGTTGACGACCGTGCGGCTGGTGCCACGGTCGACGTTGATCCGATCCACGTCGTAGGTCTGGTAGAAGTTCAGGTCTGCGTCGTCCAGCGACGTGACGGGGCCTGTGTTGTACAGGAACGTCCCGGGGTTGCGGTAGTGATTCTTGAACGACCACCGGTAGACGATGTCGGTCTTGGCGTCCGCGTCGTTGTCGATGCGGACGTCGTAGCGAACCCCTTCGCCGAATGGGTAGAAGTTCGGCCCGCCCGCGGGCTCCTGGAACGGGACCCAGTTGCTGATGATCGTGACCGTGTCCGGGTCGTCCGGGCTCACGAACGCGTACAGGTCCGTGTTGTCCGCCTGGGGATCCGCCGCGATCAGTGGCGCCTCGCGGTGGCTCGATGCCCCACCGAGGGTCGGGCCGAGGCCGGCGAACAGGCCGACCGCGACCGCTCCGGTGGCGCCGAGCGCCGCGAGGCGGCGTGCGCGTGTGCCGATGCGTGTCAAGAGAGTCCTCCTTCGATGTCGTGTCGCTGCCGATCGGACGAGTCCGCGCGATGCATCCCTCCTCCCGTCCTTCCGCTCGTCCGGGCAGGGTTCGCAGCATCACGAGGCCCGGATCACTCCTTCGAGGCGCGCGTCCGCACGCGTAGACTCCGCGGCATGACCGATGCACCCGACTTCCGTTTGGAGAACTCCGAGCTTCGCGGCCAGGAGGAGTTCGACGAGTTCACGAACGAGGAGCTGCCCTACTACTCGGACTGGCACGGGTCGTTCGAGAAGCTGCCCTGGGCGACCGACGACGCTGCCTTGCGCGCGGCCAACGCCGACGTCGCGATCGTGGGCGCTCCCTTCGACGAAGGCGTCTCGTCGCGGCCCGGTGCTCGCTTCGGACCCCGGGCGATCCGCATGGCGCCGACCGCGTGGAGCAGGGTCGACGCGTGGTCGATCCAGCTGCAGGCCGAGCCCTACGAGAAGCTCACGGTCGTGGACGCGGGCGACGCGCCGATCGTGCCGACCCGCTTCGAGCGAGCCCTCCGCGTGATCCACGAGAAGGTGTACCTGGTCGCCGGCGCGGGTCCGATCCCGATCGTGCTCGGCGGCGACCACTCGATCACCTATCCGAGCGCCGCCGCGGTCGCGCGGCACGTGTGGCCCAGGAAGCTCGGAGTCATCCATTTCGATGCGCACGCGGATACCGGCGCGGACCAGTGGGGCAACCTGCACGCACATGGCCAGCCGATGCGTCGCCTGATCGAGGAGGGCTGGGTCGCCGGCAGGAACTTCGTCCAGGTCGGCTTGCGCGGCTACTGGCCGGACCAGGCGACCTTCGCATGGATGCGCGAGCAGGGCATGCGATGGCACGCGATGACCGAGATCGAAGAGCGGGGGAGCGAGGCCGTGATGGCCGATGCGATCGTCGAGGCGCTCGACGGCCCCGACTGCATCTACCTGTCGATCGACATCGACGTGGTGGACCCCGGGATGGCGCCGGCGACCGGCACGCCGGAGTCCGGGGGGATGCTGTCCCGCGAGCTCCTGCGGGCGGTGCGGCAGATCGTCAGCCAGGTCGACCTCGTCGGCATGGATGTCGTCGAGGTGTCACCGCCCTACGACCACGCCGAGATCACCGCGATCCTCGCGCACCGTGCGGTGATGGAGGCGCTGAGCGCCCTGGGCGCCAAGCGTCGATGAGCGGCGGCTTCGGCGAGGAGATCGCCGACAACCGCAAGCTGTGGGATGCCTGGACGGCGATCCACACGACCGGAGCGTTCTACGACGTGCAGCGGTTCCGCGACGATCCCGACGACGTCCGGATCGAGGTCTGGGAGCAGGCCGAGGTGGGTGACGTTGCAGGCAAGACCATCCTTCACCTCCAGTGCCACTTCGGACTCGACACGCTGTCGTGGGCGCGCCTGGGCGCCGCGCGCGTGACCGGCGTCGACTTCAGCGAGCCTGCGATCGCGTTCGCGACCGAGCTCGCCGCCGAGACTGGTCTTGCCGACCGGGCACGTTTCGTGGTCTCGGATATCTATGACCTGCCGGGGCCACTGGACGGCGAGACGTTCGACGTTGTCTACACGTCTCGCGGCACGCTCGGCTGGCTGCCGGACCTCGAGCCCTGGGCGCGGATCGTCGCCGGCTTCGTGAAGCCGGGCGGGATCTTCTACCTCCACGAGGGCCATCCGGTGTTGTGGGCGATCGACGACGATCAGGCCGAACCAAACGGGATCACGTTCGCCTACGACTACTGGGGCGGCGAGACCCTGTCGTTCCCGGTGCAGGGCTCCTACGCCGACCCGACCGCCGAGGTCGACGCCGAGGTCGAGCACGGCTGGAACCACTCGCTCGGCGAGGTCGTGACCCTGTTGGCGACGAACGGCCTGCGCATCGAGCTGCTCGACGAGAAGCGGGAACTCGGATGGCCGGCGCCATTCCTCACCGACCTCGGCGGCGACCGATACGGATTCCCGGCCGACCAGCGAGGGACCTTCCCCCTGATGTATTCCCTGCGGGCGCGCAAGGACTGAGGGCGGCCCTCCAGGCCGGCCCGTGCGCCGGGGAGCACGCCAAGCTCTGCTCAAGCGTTCTGGCCGATGCGTCGAAGTTGGTGTAGTGATCGAGCCGCAGGTGGGAACCGGCTCGGCGTCCGAGGCGTACCGTCGCTTGGTCGACAACGTCCGCCTCGTGATCGCCGGCAACGACGCCGCCGTCGAGATGGCGGCGTTGTGTCTGCTCGCCGACGGGAACCTGCTGCTGGAGGGCGTACCCGGGGTCGGCAAGACGACGCTGGCCCGCTCTCTAGCCGTGTCGATCGGTGGGGAGTTCTCGCGGATCCAGGCGACGCCCGATCTGTTGCCGTCGGACCTCACGGGGATCAGCGTCTACGACCAGCATGAAGGCTCGTTCCGCTTCATGCCGGGCCCGGTGTTCGCCAACGTCGTGCTCGTCGACGAGATCAACCGCACCCCGCCCCGGACGCAGGCGGCACTCCTGGAGCCGATGGAGGAGCGGCAGGTCACGGTAGAGGGGGTGTCCCACCCGCTGCCCGGACCCTACGTCGTGATCGCCACCGAGAACCCGATCGAGCAACACGGGACCTACCCGCTGCCAGAGGGGCAGCTCGACCGCTTCGCGCTGTCGGTGCGGGTCGGCTACCCCGACGAGGCGGGTTCGGCCGACGTGGTGCGGCGCCAGCTCGAACGTCACCCGTTGCGCGACCTGGAGCAGGCCCTCACGCCCGCGGAGGTCATCGCGGCACAGCAGACCGTGCGCGCCGTCTACGTGGACGACGCCGTGGTCCATTACGCCATCGACCTCGTCACCGCGACGCGCACGGTGCCCGGCGTCGCCCTGGGAGCGTCGCCGCGTGCCTCGGTCGCCCTCGTGCGGTGCGCGCAGGCGCGGGCCGTTGCCGAGCGGCGCGATCACGTGCTGCCCGACGACGTGAAGGCGCTCGCCGTGTCGGCGCTCGCGCATCGGTTGGTCGTGACCCACGGGGGCCTCGATGCCGCGCGCGCCACGGTGGAGCACCTGGTGGCCACCGTGCCGGTGCCGCTGCACGTCGCGCGGAGAGGCTGACCAAATGCGCCTGCGCCGACGCGCGGCGGGCCTGCTGCTCGGCGCAGGCGTCCTGTTCATCATCGGCACGAACGTGCAAGCAGGATGGCTGTTCGTGCTTGCCGCGCTGCTCCTGGGAGCGCTGGCGGCCGGGATGGTCCTTCCCCTGGCGGCGCTTCGGGGTCTGCACGTCGAGCTGATCGCGCCCGACGAGACGCGACAACACGGCGAGGCCTCGATCGATCTCGCTGTGTGGAATCGCGGGCGGGTGACGCGCTGGGGCGTGGTCGCGCATGATGCGCACCTCGGCGGCGCATGCGTCTTCGTCGGCACGGTGCGTCCCGGTGAGCGCGTGGTCGTGACGACGGTGCGGTATGCGCCTCGCCGGGGCGAGGCGCATACCGCGTGGGTGGAGTTGCGTTCGGCGGCGCCGTTCGGCGTCGCCGAACGGCGCGCCCGCCGAGCGGCCGACGCCCGAACGCTCGTCCTGCCGCAGGTGTGGCCCCTGGGCCCGCTCGGGTTTGTCGACACCGCGGTGGCCACGGAACCGGCAGCGCGGACCGAGCCGCGGCGCGGGCACGGCCCCGATTACCTGACGGTGCGCCACTACCGCCCCGGCGACCCGATGCGCCAGGTGCACTGGGGCCTGACCGCGCGTCACGGTCAGCTGATGGTGCGCGAGATGGAGGAGGAGCGGACGCCGAGACTGGCCGTCTTCGTCGACACGGAGGGTGGGGACGCCGAGGCGCTGGACGGGTGCTGCGCGGTCGCCGCATCGATCATCGACGCCGCGACCGCCACGGGAGCCGGGGTTCGATGCGTGGCCGCGGTCCAGCACGGGCTCGACGTGGTCACCAGGCGCCACCACCTCGAGTTGCAGCGGTGGCTCGCGCGGTTGTCGTCGAGCGGCACGGCGGCGGCCACGGCGATCGGATGGCTCGGCGACGGCGCGGTGTGGGGGGTGGGTACCCTGGTCTTGATCTTCCCGGTGTGGGCGGGACGCCGCCTGCAGCCGGTGTGCGCGGCGATCGAGGATCTGCGAGCGCTCGGTATCCGCGTGGTTGCGGTCCCGGTCCTTGCAGGCGACGACGCGCTCGACTGGCGTCCGTTGCGCGCGGCCGGCGCCGAGGTGTTCTCGTGGCGTGCGGGGTCCGATCTGGATCTGGCGTTGGGCGGCGTGCAGCCCGCGGTCCGGGCGGCGGTGGGGGCGTGAACGTCGGGATCCATGGCGCCAAGGCGCTTCCCGAGGACTCGATCGCGATGCGGATCGTGGTCGCGCTCGCCGTGGAGCTCGGCCTGCTCGCGGTCGTCTCGCAGGGGGTAGTCGGCGACCGCATCGCGTCGGTCGCGCTCGTGCTCGCACCGATCGGCTACTGGTTCTCCCACGTTCGGCGCGGCCGACGCAACGTGGGGATCAAGGTTGCGCTGGCGGTGGGCCTGTTCGTCGCGCTCGGGCGGTTCCTGACGCAGATGGGGTCGGTCACGTCGCCCGACGCCGCTCGCGCGCCGCTCGCGGTGCTGTTCGTTTGGGTGCAGGTGCTGCATGCCTTCGACGTGCCGCGCCGCCGCGACCTGGCGTTCTCGATGGTGTCGAGCACGACCCTGATCGCGGTGGGTGGCGCGCTGGCGCTGACGTCCTCCTACCTCGGGCTCCTGGTGGCGTGGGCGTCGCTCGCCGGGGCCTGGCTCTGGCTCTCGGCGCGCCCCCTCGCGGGCGACCTCACGCCGGGCGTCCGCCTGTCCCGGCAACCACCCGAGCGTCGCCCGCGAACCGAGTCGATGCGCTCGGTGCTGACCGTGATCGCCACCGCGATCGTGCTGGCCGCCGCGGTCTTCTCGTTCATGCCGCGGATCCCCGCCACGATGGTGCGGGCTCTGCCCTTCCGCCTGTCGCCCGGCGCCGCCGCCCCCTCGGACCCCAACCACGTCGAGAACCCGGCGTTGCCGCCGCCGTCCGCCGACGGTTCGGTCGTCGACTTCTCGGCGGACGGCTATCCGGGCTTC
>DATECH010000026.1:0-7959 GCA_035287005.1 Actinomycetota bacterium
GACGCTGATCGAGACACGTGCCGTAACTGAGATCGCACAGCTGGACGACGGTGAGGTTGTCCTTCTTATCGGCCGGGTAGTTGTTCGTCAGCGTCGAGCCCAGGTACGTGAGGATGACGCACACGGCGCTGTTGTCGTGGAGCTCCACGTCCCCGCACGGTCCATACGTCGCGTCTATGTGCAAGGAGAAGCTCACATCTGTCTGGGCGGCGAGCGGCGTGGTGAGCGTCACGCCGGTCGTGTCGTAGGTGTAATCCGCAGGACTGGCCAGCCCCTGCAGGGTGACGCTGTTCACCGCATCGACCGGCACGGACGGCGGCGGTCTGCATGGCCCGCCGTTCAGCAGGGCCGCCAGCTCGATCCACGTGTATGTCCCGGCAGGGATCGTGGTGGCGCTGTTCGGCACGCTCCTGGTGCAGTCGTAGTCTGCTGAGGGCGTGCCTGCGATCTCCGGATCGGTGGACCCGTAGACCTCATTCACCGTCATCGCCGCGAAGCCGATGATGTCGTACTTGTCGATCTGGTCATTCCTGTAAACGGTCCCTTGGCTCGGGGCGCCCGGTACCGGAGGGCACGGCACGAATGGGGTGCCGCATCCTTCCCAGTTGATCGGGAAGTCCTTGGTCTGCCCCTTCAAGCCCGCGAACGCGCTCCACACCTGTGAGTTCGGCCCGCCCTTGCCGCCCACGCCTCGGATGCCGGTGTCCGTGCACACGTACGTCGGGTACGTCCAGTTGAGCACGACGCTCGTGGGGCTCGTGCCGTTGATCCACTTCGTTAGCTGCGAGGTGCCGCCCGAGGACGACTGCGGGCAGTTCGAGTCGATCGGCACGTTCCAGCCCGCGGCGTGCAGGCTGAGGAACGTGAAGTTGCCACCGTTGAGCGCATCGTTGTCGAACCAGAACACGCAGCGCTGGCCGATGGCCGGCTCGCCTGTCGGCGGCATCACGCAGACGCCGGGCTGGAATAGGTTGCTCAACACCGTCGGCACCGAATTGTTGCTGCCGAGTCCCCAGCTCGCCGTCGCAGTCGTCGTGACGGGCGACGTGTGTTCGAAACCAATCGCGGGCGCGAAGTACAGCGACTGTTGGCTCGTGTACTGCACCGTGACGTGACCGTACTGGTCTCCACAGATCGGGGGCCGGTACGTCACGTTGTCACCGGCGATCTCGTCGTTCGTGATCGGTGCGTTCAGCTGCACCTGATGATCGGCCGCCTCCTCGGGTGAAGCGAACTGATCCGGCGAGATGCCGAAGCGCGCGCACGTTCGTGCAGCGGATAACGCCGCCGCATCGGCGCCGTTGACCAACTCGCGGCGACGGAGGTAGAGGCCACCGACGTCGACCGCCAGCGCAACCGCCACGAGCATGACCACGAGCATGACCGCAACGACGATCGCAACGGCGCCTCCCTCTCCATCTCGGACCCGGGAAGCGGGCAGCATCTCGTCATACCTCGCATCGGAAGGAGGCGGAGATAACAGGATCCAAAACGATGTCGGGGAACAGTGGGATGCGGACGATCACGCCACCACCCGGCAGGTTGGCCGTGTTGTAGGTGACGCTGACGTCTTGCCCGATGTTGTTCGGGTTGCAGAACCCACCCAGCGGCGCCGACACGACGACGTTCCCGTTCTGCCCGGTCGGGATCGAGCCCGATGACGCGTCGACGGTCTTCTGCTGGATCTGGCTCACGCTCGCACCGACCGCGGCGGCGCGTCCGCCTTCGCGAACCGCGGTCCGGATCGACTGCACCCGCAAGAACGCGATGCCGAACCCGATGATGCCGAACAGCAGCATGAACAGGAGTGGCGCGACGAGCGCGAACTCCACCGCAGACGCACCGTCTTCTCGACGGAGACGCATATCCCCTCCCGCTATCGACCCTGCCGTCCACCCTCGGCGGCCGGTTGTCCCTCCCTTGATATCCGCTGCACGGGGGATACGGGAACGGCCGAAAGGCCTAGGTGAGCGTGCATATGTCGTGAAGATGCCCAGCTCACGAGGGCGGATCCAGCAGCGTCACGCCATAGCCGAGGCCAGCCCTGTGCCTTCGCATACGCCTTGCACGCTGCGAGTTGGCGGCTGGTGGCCGTTTCCTCCCCGCTACGATCTCAGGGCAGTCTCGCGTAGACGACGACGCGGTATTCCGAGGTGCTCATGCCAGCGCGTGGCCCGCCGAAGCTCACGCTCACTCAGCGGTGCGAGAGCGAGCACGCAGCTCCCTCGCGCTAGCCGTGTCCGTACGCGCCACCCGTATCGCCGGTGCCACCGGCCGCCGCCGCTGTGCCGTCGGCGGTCACGGCGAACCACACATCGCCGATCCCCTGGCCGTTCGCGTCCCCTGCCGCGCTGTCGCCCGCGTACGTGTAGAGCGGATGCCCGTCGTACGTGACCTGGGTGCTTCCGTCGTCGCGGGCGGTGGTGCCGAGCTTGCCGTCGTCGACGCCGTCACCGGCGGCCGGCGCGCCATCGGTGGTGAGCGCGGGCCAGGTGCCGGCGCACGAACCGGTGCACGTGCTCGTCGAGCCGGTGTCGCTTTCGAACAGGTACAGCGTGAAGCCGTCGGCGTTCACGAGCACCGGGCCGAGGTCGCCTATCTCGGCGGTCTCGACCATCGCGGCCCCCGATGTGGCGGCATTTGAGGACGACCCCCCGGCGGCGCCGGTCGTGCTGCTGGCAGACGAACAGGCGGTCAGCGCGACCGCCAACGCGGCGGCTGCCATAAGGGATCCGGTGCGTGTCACGGCATGCTCCTTCCCAACAACCCTCTACCCAAGCAGTACGCATGCTGCCCGGCAGGAGTTCGGGCGTTGCGACTTAGACTGCCGCGCGTGGTGATCTGCCCCAGTTGTCACACGGAGAACCCGGAGAAGGCGCGCTTCTGTATGGCTTGCGGCGCTTCGCTGGAGCCGCCGGCGGCCGAGGAGCGCCGGACCGTGACGATCCTGTTCGCCGATCTGGTGGGGTTCACTGAGCGCTCCGACGCCGCCGACCCCGAGGACGTGCGGCGGACCCTGATCCCGTTCCACGAACGTGCGAAGGCTGCGATCGAACGCTTCGGCGGGCACCTCGACAAGTTCATCGGCGATGCGGCGATGGGCGTGTTCGGCGCCCCGGTCGCCCACGAGGACGACGCCGAGCGCGCCGTGCGCGCAGCGATGGAGCTCGTGGCCGCATCCGGGGGTGACCACCCGATCAGGGTCGCGGTGCACACCGGCGAGGCGGTCGTCGTGATGGGCACCGGTCCTCAGGTCGGGGAGGCGGTTGCCGGCGACGTCGTGAACACGGCGAGCCGCATGCAGGCGGTGGCGCCGCCGGGAGGCGTCGTGGTCGGCAAGCTGACCTGGCAGGCCGTGCGCGACCGCTTTGCGTTCCGGGAGCTCGAGCCGTTCACCGCGAAGGGCAAGGCGGAGCCGATCCGAGCGTGGCAGGTGATCGAGGAACGTGAGGTCGCGACCGAGGCCCCCGCCGTCTCGCTGGTCGGGCGTCTGCACGAGCTCGCGCTGCTGCGAGACGCCGTGGCACGTGCGCGGCACGAGGGATGCGCGCAGCTCGTGACGATCGTTGCCGAGCCCGGCATCGGCAAGACCCGGTTGGTATCCGAGCTGCGGGACAGCCTGGGCGACGAGGTGACGTGGCTGCAGGGGGCCTGTGCGCCGTACGGCGGCGGCAGCGCGTTCTCGTCGCTGACCGACATCGTGCGCTCGCTCGCGGGGGTGCAACCCGGGGACGATCACGACCGGGTCGCCGAGGCCGTCGCCACGCTGGTGTACGGCGTGGAGTCCGTCGACAGCGAGCGGGCCTGGATCCGTGACCGGCTGTCGGTGGTTGCCGGTGTCGGCGACTCCGATGTCGACCGGGCGATCCCCGTGGCGGAGGTGGCGGCCGCCACCGCCCGGGTGCTGGCGTCGACCGCCACGAAGCGGCCCGTGGTCGTCACGATCGAGGATGTGCACTGGGCCGAGCCGGCGCTGCGCGACGTGCTCTCCGCGATCGTCGACGACGCTGACGCGCCCCTCGTCGTGCTGTGCACCGCCCGTCCCGAGCTGTTCGACGTCGATCCCGCGTGGGGCGGTGGTCGTTCGAACAGCACGACGGTCCGCCTCAACCCCTTGAGCGACGAGGAGACCGCGCGACTCGTCGACGCCCTGCTGGCAACCGCGATCCGTTCCGAGGCCGAGCGAGGCCGGGTGCTGCGCAATATCGGCGGCAATCCCTTGTTCGCCATCGAGTACGTGCGCATGCTGACCGACCGGGTGGGGGCAGTCGTCGAGGCCGACATGCCCGTGTCCGTGCAGGCGGTGATCGGCGCCCGGCTGGATTCGGTGGCAGCGGAGATCCGCGCGGTGCTGCAGGACGCGGCCGTGATCGGGACTCGTTTCTGGCCCGACGCGCTCGCCGCGATCGCCGAGGGCGCGTCGACGAACGGACACGTGGCGCTCGCCGAACTGTCGCGACGGGGGTTGATCGTGCGCTCGACCGCGTCGTGGTTCCCGGAGCAGGCCGAGTACGGGTTCAGCCACGCGCTGGTGCGAGAGGTCGCCTACGCACGCCTCCCCCGCATGGCGCGGGCGAGGAAGCACGCCGCCGCCGGCGCCTGGATGGAGGCGACCATGGGCGAGCGGGCGGAGGAGTTCGCCGACGCGCTCGCACACCACTTCGAGCAGGCCGTCGCGCTGGCGAACGCGTCCGGAGAACGTAACGAGGCCGATCGCTGGCGCCCGCAGGCGGCGACGTGGCTGCTCACCGCCGGCAGGGTCGCCCTCCGCCTGGATCCCGCGGGGGCGCTGTCGCGTTTCGAGCGACTGCTGGCGGTGTCCGACGAGACGGATCCGATCTACGCGAAGGCGCTCGCGGAATCCGCCCTGGCGGGCCGGCGCGCCGGGTTGCTGCACCGAGACGAGGTGCTGCGTCGTCATCAGCGTGCGGTCGAGCTGCATCACGCGCGCGGTGATCGTGTCGCCGAGGCCCGAGCCCGCGCGTCGGTCGGCGGGCAGCTCATGGCGCACGCGCGCGCGGAGGAGGCGCGTGCGGAGCTGGCCACGGCCGCCGCACTGCTCGCCGATCAGCCCGATGGTGCGGGGGAGCTGGCGCTCGTGCACGCCTGGATGGCCGAGGACCACATGTTCGCCGGGAACCCCGGTCCGGCGGCGGAGTTCGCCGACAAGTCGCTCTCGTCCGGGGCGGCGACCGAGATGGTCGCGATCATGGCCCTGCATATCCGTGGCGACTCCCGGATCGCGCTCGGCGATCCGGACGGGATCGACGATCTCCACGAGGCGCTCGAGCGGGCGCAGGCGCTCGGGGCCGTCTCGGAGATCGTGACGTCGTTCAGCTACATCGCCGACCGGGAGTGGCAGGTGCAGGGGCCCGCGGTCGCACTGGCACGCCTCGACGAGGGGAGCGCGCTCGCGGACCGGCGCGGCGCGTTCAGCCAGGGGTCGTGGTCGAAGGTCTCCGCCCTGGAACTGCTGTACGAGCTTGGTCGATGGGACGAGCTGCTCGCCCGCGCCGAGCCGCTCGCGCATGAGACGCGCATGGACGAGGCCCTGTTGGTTGCGGTCGACATCTGGACCGCCGCGGTTCGAGTCCGACGCGGCGAGTCCATGGGCGACATCGAGGGGCTGCTCGCACGTGCGCGAGGGATGGGGGAGCTGCAGGTGCTCGCTCCCGCGCTCGCGCTCGCCGCGCAGGCAGCGGCGCGGCGCGGCGATGTCACGAGAGCCGCGGAGCTGGTTCGGGAGTTCGAGTCGGCAACCGCAGGGCGGGCCGTGATGTACCGATCCGAGTCGGCGCCGGCCGTCGTGCGCGTTGCCGTCTCCGTCGGCGCGAACGACGTCGCTCGCGAACTCGTGGAGCGCTCGGAGCCGGCGACGATGCGCGACGAACTGTTCATCGACACGGCCGCCGCCGTGCTGCGCGAGGCGGAAGGGGTCAGCGATGCAGCGGCGTGGACGTCGCTCGAGGAGCGATGGCACGACTACGGCGATGTCTTCGAGCGAGCGGAGGCCGCGCTGGCGCTCGGGCGCACCGGCGACCAGGCGGCCGCGTCTCGGGGGCACGCGGCGCTCGAGGGCCTCGGTATGCCGGCCGAGGAGCGTGACTGGACCACAACACCGCCCTGACATACTTCTCGCCCGTATGGACGAAGGATCCGAGATCCTCGAGGAGCTAGCGGAGGCATCCGACCCGACCGGGCCGGCGACCGGCGGCGCGGGCGACCAACGAGTCATCGTGGGTCAGACGGGCCAGAACGTGGTCGGTCTGGTGGTCGGCGCCGCCGCGACCTTCGTCGCCCAGGTCCTGATGACCCATCGGCTGGGCGGAGATCTCTTCGGCGTGGTCACGCTCACCACGCAGTTCGCCTTCATCGCCGCGGCCGCCACGAGGTTCGGCATGGACGTGGCGAACGTGCGCCTGGTCGCGATCCTGGTCGGTCGCGGCGAATCTGCGCGCAGTCGCGGTCTGGTGCGCCGCTCGACGTTGATCGCGACGGTCGTGTCGGTGCCATTCGCCCTGCTCGTGTTCGCAGCGTCGCCGTGGCTCGCGGAGACGTTCAGCGGGATCCCGGACGCCGCGGTCAACGCGTTCCGCGCGGCCGCGATCACGATCCCGCTCGCGGCATTGGCCTTCACCGCGATGGGAGCCACGCGCGGCCTGAAGATCATGCGCTACACGCTGCTGGCGCAGTGGGCTGCGCAGCCGATCGGCTGGATCGCGTTCGCCCTGGTGCTGTGGGCCGTTGCGGCCGCGACGGCGGCGATCACCACGTTCGCGTTCGCGCTGTCATGGGCGCTCGCGCTCGCGATCGCGTGGTGGGGGTGGCACCGCGAGCGGGCGAAGTTCGATCCGGCGACGGCGGTCGGTGAAGGGATCGCGGAAGAGCACACGGGCGCGCTGGTCCGGTTCGGCGCCCTCCGCGCTCCCGCCACGCTGTTCAGCCAGCTCATCTTCTGGGCCGACTTCTTCGTGCTGTCGTACCTGATGGCGCCGCTCGGCGTGCTCGGCCAGGAGCAGGTGGGCGTGTACGGAGGCGTGCTGCGCGCCGGGCAATCGTTGTTCCTGTTCCTCACCAGCGTGTCGCTCACGTTCAGCCCGTTCGTGGCCGACCTGCATCACCGAGGGGAGATCGACCGGCTCGATCACCTGTACAAGCAGGTGACCAGGTGGACGCTCGCCGCCACGATCCCGGTGCTGCTGGTGCTCGCGATCCTTCCCGCGGAGGTGTTGCGCATCTTCGGACCGGAGTTCGTGGAGGGCGCGCCGGCGCTTCGGATCCTGATCATCGGCATGATCGTGCCGGTGATGGTTGGCACGGTGGGCTTCATCCTGATCATGGCCGGCCGCACGGGGTGGGACCTGCTGGTCTACATCGGCGGGTTCACGATCGACATCGGGCTGGCGTTCGTGCTCGCGCAGCCGGACGTGCTGGGCTTCAAGGGGGCGGCGATCGCGCAGGCGATCACGTTGACATTCACGGCGCTCGCCCGGCTCTTCCTGGTGCAGCGGTTCCTGCGCATCTGGCCGTTCGAGCGCGCCTACGTGCGACTGCTCGTACCGACCGCGATCGGCGCCGCCACGATGATCGCGGTGCACCTCGTGGTCCCCGAGGCGAAGTGGTTCCTGAACCTGATGGCGTCCGCCGCCCTCGGCGCCGTCGCCTACTTCGCGGTGGTGCTCGCGGTGGGGTTGCCGGCGAACGAGCGCGCGATGGCAGGAAAGTTCCTCGCCAAGGTCACCCACCGCGGAGCCGCCCGCCCGG
The DNA here is from genome assembly GCA_035287005.1 of Actinomycetota bacterium. GTDB lineage: Bacteria > Actinomycetota > UBA4738 > UBA4738 > HRBIN12 > AC-51. Next base: position 7,765 of record DATECH010000026.1, read on the forward strand.
CCGCCGGCTGACGTCGGTCGCTCAGTGGGGCGATCGAGTCGTCGCGGGCCGTCTCGCCTCGGGTACCAGCACCAGGTGCCGCTTCCCGTTCTCCAGCGGCGGACGCTCGTCAAGCAACCGGTCCACCAACGTTTGGAGCTCGGCGAGTCGCCACGAGAGCAGCTCTTTGCGAGCCGCGTCCCCGGCGTCGCGCTG
>DATECH010000027.1:0-7574 GCA_035287005.1 Actinomycetota bacterium
CGACGTCACCGTCGAGGAACTCGAGCAGGATCCGTATCCGATCTACGCACGGCTGCGGCACGACGAGCCGGTCGCGTTCGTGCCGGCCGTCGGTCTGTGGTTGGTGACCCGGTGGCAGGACCTGGTGGACGCGGCGGAGGATCCCGCGCGCTTCCCGGCTGCGCTGCCGGGCTCGCCGCTGGACCGCACCTGCGGCGGCCCGACCGTGCTCACGGTCGACGGGGACGAGCAAACGCGCCTTCGCGAGCCGATGGAGCGCACCCTGCGACCGCGGCAGATCGAGCGGACCGCGCCCGACATCGTCGAAACGATCGCAAGCGAGCTGCTCGACGTATTCGCCGCCGATGGCGAGGCCGACCTGATGGACGCCTACTGCGAGCCGCTCGCCGTCCTGTCGCTCGCGCGCGCGATCGGGTTGCCCGAGGACCTCGACGCACCGACGCTTCGCCGCTGGTTCCACGACATCGCCGGCGGCACCTCGAACTACGAGGGGGATCCGGAGAAGCAGGGCATCGCCGACGCCACCGCCGCCGAGGTCGACGACGTCCTGCGGCCCCGGCTGGAACGGCTGCTTGCCGAGCCCGATGGATCGATGCTGTCCGACATGCTGCACGCCCAGGACGGCGACCTCGACGCTCGCATGCGTGGCTTCATGCCGACATTGAAGCTTGCGTTGATCGGCGGCCTGCAGGAGCCGGCGCACGGCCTCGGCTCGACGATCGTCGGGCTGCTCGAGCACCCGGACCAGCTCGCCGCGGTTCGCGCGGCGCCGCAGACCTTGATCCGCCGCGCCGTGGACGAGGGGCTTCGCTGGGTGTCGCCGATCGGCACGCAGGGGCGCGTCGCAGGTCGCGACGCAACGCTTTCCGGCGTGACGATCCCGCCCGGCGAAGCCGTCGGCCTGATGATCCCTTCCGCCAATCGCGACGAGGAGATCTGGGGCGACACCGCCGATGCGTTCGACACCCTCCGCGCCAGGCACGCGAACGCGGCATTCGGCTTCGGTCCGCACTTCTGTGTCGGGCACCAGCTCGCCCGCATCCAGATGCGAACGGGCCTGCGGCTCCTCTTGAACCGGTTCCCCGGTCTCGAGCTCGATCCACGACACCCACCGGCCTTCCGCGGGTGGGAGTACCGTGGGCCCGCGGCGCTGCCTGCTCGGTGGTGAGCAGCGTTCTCACCGTGCGAGAGGCGCTTGTTCTCAGCGAGAAACGGGACCTAGACTCGAACGATCCGGAGGCCCCGGAGCCTCCTCCACCCGACGGAGGGAACCGACCATGACCTACGGCGTCGAGGAGTACGAGCGCAGGACCCCCAACGGGAAGGCCGCCTGGGAGGCCGCCGCGAAGGTGATCCCCGGAGGCGTCGGCAGCGCGATCCAGTTCAAGCCGCCGTACCCGCTGTACTTGGGCGACTCGAAGGGCTCGCGCGTCTGGGATCTCGACGGCAACGAGTACATCGACTACTCGCTGTGCTACGCGGCGATGGTCGCCGGGCACGCCAACCCGGTGATCGTCGAGGCGATCCAGAAGCAGGCGGCGCACGGCACGCTCTACGGCATGCCGACCGAGCTCGCCGGGCGGCTTGCCGAGGAGGTGATCCGGCGCTATCCGGGCTCGATCGACATGGTGCGCTTCACGCAATCGGGCGTGGAGGCCACGCAGACGGCGATCCGGCTGGCGCGCGCCGCGACGGGACGCAAGACGATCGTGAAGATCGAGGGTCAGTACCACGGCGGCACCGACCACCTGCTGATCTCGATCGGTGGCGCGCCCGCCGATGCGGCCGGACCCGACGACCACCCGAACGCGACGGCCGACTCCGCGGGCCTGTTGCCTGCATCCACCGAGTACACCGCGGTCGTGTCGTTCAACGACATCGACATGATGAAGCGCGCGTTCGAGGAGCACGACGGCGACGTGGCGGGCGTGATCATCGAGCCGGCGATGACCAACGGCGGCGTGATCCCGCCGTTGCCCGGGTACCTCGAGGCGGTCCGCGACCTCTGCACCGCCAAGGGCGCCGTGCTGATCATGGACGAGGTCAAGCTCGGTTGCCGGATCGCCCCGGGCGGCGCGACCGAGTACTGGGGCGTGAAGGGGGATCTGGTCACGCTCGCCAAGGCGATCGGCGGCGGGGTGCCGGTCGGCGCGTTCGGCGGCCGGCGCGAACTGATGGAGCAGGTCACCCCGCTCGGACCGATGGTGCACTTCGGCACGTACAACGCGAACCCGCTCGCGATGGCTGCGGGCCTCGCCTGCCTGACGAAGGTGATGACCGACGACGCCTACAAGGAGATGACGCGGCTCACGACTCGCCTGGCTGACGGCATGCGCGAGGTCTTCAAGGACAAGAGCGTCACCGCGCAGGTCACGCAGGTGAACACCCTCGGCGGGTTGTTCTTCGGGCTCGACGAGCAGCCGAACAACTTCCGTGAAGCGTGTAAGAACGACACCGCACGCTGGGACGACTATTGGTTCGGCATGCTGAACCGCGGCGTGATCCCGATGGGCTCGGCGTGGTTCGAGGAATTCTCGATGTCGGCCCAGCACACCGACGAGGACGTCGACCGCACCCTGGAGGCCTTCGAAAGCTGTATCGGCGCGATCACGACCGGGTAGCTTGACTAAGCTGGCTTAGCTAAGTCATCATGTGGCCGTGGCGACAGCGGAAGAGATCGCGCACCTCGACGCCGTCAACGTGCACGAGGCGAAGACCCACCTGTCTCGCCTGCTCGAGCGCGTCGAGCGCGGTGAGGAGATCGTGATCGCCCGCGCCGGCAAGCCAGTGGCAAAGCTCGTGCCGATCGAACCGCGCGCGAGGCGCGGGATGGGCGGCAAGTACAAGGGCCAGATCTGGATGTCTGACGATTTCGACGAGCCGCTGCCATGGCAGATATTCCCCGGGTTCCCGCTCGAGTGAACGTCCTTCTCGATTCGCATGCATTTGTCTGGTACCTCGTACATGACGAGCGGCTCCCCGAATGGATATTCGATCTGCTCGAAGATCGAGCGACTCGTGTGACCGTCAGCGTCGCCTCGCTGTGGGAACTGATGACGAAGGCTTTGGCCGGGAGGCTCAGGCTTCCCACCGAACCGGCGTCGTTCCTCGTCGACGTGCCGTTGGAGGCCGGATTCCGGCTGCTCGACGTCCAGCCCCGGCACGTCGCCATGCTTTCCGAGCTTCCGCAGATCCACGGCGATCCGTTCGACCGGATGCTCATCGCGCAGGCGCTGGTGGAAGACCTCGACCTCGTCACGGGCGACGAAACGCTCCGCAGCTACCCCATCAGAACGCTGTGGTGAGGGTCACCGCTCACCCTCATCGTCCGACCTCGTGTGGTTGCGCCCGATCCGGCGGATGTACGGCAGCTGCCCGGACTCCAGGACCGCGATCGCGAGGGCCGTCGTGAGGATCGGAACCCAGTAGACGCCGGCGCCGGTCAGCGCGCCGATCGCCGCGACCGCCCACGAGGCGGCGGCGGTCGTGAGCCCACGCGGCTCGTTCGCCCGGTTCCCGCGGAAGATGATCCCCGCGCCGAGGAACCCGACCCCCGCGGCGACCCCCTGGATCACGCGGTCGGCGGAGGCCGGGAAGAGCTCCACCCCGAGACCAACGAACGCGGCCGACCCGAGGGCGAGCAGTGCGAACGTGCGGTCGCCCGCACTCTTGCCCCGGTACTCGCGCTCGAGTCCGATCGCGAACCCCAGCAGGGTGGCGAGCGCGATGCGCCCGAAGAGCACGAGCTGGTCGTTCCACTCCATGGCGCGAGCATAGTCCCGGGTTCGTTACCCTGGTCCGGACTCGTGGCCCTCAGCTAAGGAGTGATACCCGTGGAGCGCATCAGTCACTGGATCGGCGGCAAGGTCGTGCTCGGCGAGTCCGGGCGCACGGGCCCCGTCTTCAACCCCGCCACGGGGGAACGGACCCACGAGGTCGACTTCGCGACGACCGAGGAGATGGAATCGGCGGTCGCTACGGCCGCCGAGGCGTTCCCCGCCTGGCGCGCCACCTCGTTGTCCAAGCGCGCCGACATCTTCTTCAGGATCCGGGAGCTGCTCGAGGCGCGCAAGCCCGAGCTCGCGCGGATCGTGACGTCGCAGCACGGCAAGGTGTTGTCGGACGCCGCCGGCGAGATCCAGCGCGGCATCGAGAACGTCGAGTTTGCGTGCGGCATCCCCAACCTGCTCAAGGGCGGCTACTCCGAGCAGGTCGCGACCGGTGTCGACACGTACTCGATCCGCCAACCGCTCGGCGTGGTGGCGGGCATCACGCCGTTCAACTTCCCGGCGATGGTGCCCATGTGGATGTTCGCCAACGCGATCGCATGCGGGAACACGTTCATCTTGAAGCCCTCGGAGAAGGATCCGGGCGCATCGATGTTCGTCGCGGAGGTCCTGCAGGAAGCCGGGTTGCCCGACGGCGTGTTCAACGTCGTGCACGGCGACAAGGTCGCGGTCGACGCGATCCTGGAGAGCCCCGACATCGCGGCGGTCTCGTTCGTGGGGTCGACGCCGATCGCGCGGTACATCTACGAGACGGGCACGCGCAACGGCAAGCGGGTGCAGGCGCTCGGCGGCGCGAAGAACCACATGATCGTGCTGCCCGACGCCGACCTCGACATGGCGGCCGACGCAGCCGTGTCGGCGGGGTACGGAAGCGCGGGCGAGCGGTGCATGGCGGTCAGCATGGTGGTCGCGGTCGGTGGCATCGGCGACGAGCTGGTCGCCAAGATCGCGGAGCGGCTCCCGAAGATCGTGGTCGGCGACGGCACGGAACCCACCTCCGAGATGGGACCGCTCGTCACGCGCGAGCACCGCGACAAGGTGGCCGGCTACCTGGAGTCCGGGGCTGCGCAGGGTGCGACGGTCGTGCGAGACGGACGTGAGGATCCGGTCTATGCCCGCGAAGGGTTCTTCCTGGGCGTGTCGCTGATCGATCACGTGACGACCGACATGGACTGCTACCGCGACGAGATCTTCGGGCCCGTGCTCGGCGTCACGCGCGTCGACACGTACGCCGAGGCGCTTGGGCTGGTCAACGACAACCCCTACGGCAACGGCGTCGCGCTGTACACGCGCGACGGCGGCGCGGCGCGGCAGTTCCAGTTCGAGGTCAACGTCGGCATGGTGGGGGTCAACGTGCCGATCCCGGTGCCGGTCGCCTACTACTCGTTCGGTGGCTGGAAGGCCTCACTGTTCGGGGACAACCACATGTATGGTCCCGAAGGCATCACGTTCTACACGCGCGGCAAGGTGGTCACGTCGCGCTGGCCGGATCCGTCCACCTCATCGGTGGACCTGGGCTTCCCGAGGACAAGGTGAGATGACGAAAGATGAGCTGTTGGAGCGTGAAGATGCAGCGTGGTCGGCGTTCGTGGACGCGTTCGCGTCAGTGCCCGAGGACCGTCGCGACGTCGAGGGTGTCGTGCCGGGGTGGTCGACGCACGACATGGTGTGGCATTGCGGCTACTGGGCGGGCTACGTGGGCGAGGTGCTGGAGCGGATCGGCCGCGGCGAGCCGGCGCCCGAGGACCAGGATTGGGACGCCTTCAACGACAAGGTGATCGAGGACGGGCGCGGCATGGGCTGGGACGAGATCATCGTGCAGTCCGAGCACAACCGCGAGCGAGCCCGCGTCGGATTGCAGGCGTTGATCGACGTCACCGACGAAGCGGTCGAGGAGTTCACGGGCGAGACGTTCGAACACTACGAGGAGCACGCCGCCGAGATCCGCGCGTTCGCGGCGGGTTAGTCGAGGGTCTCGATCGGGTCGCCCACCCGCACCCGGCCCGGTCGCTCCACGTCGCCGTAGACGCCGAGCAAGAGTTCGGATCCGACCTTGCGGTGCTGTGCCAACGCATCCAGCACTGGCGCGTTCTGTTTCCCGGTGTCCGGGTCAAGCGTGGTCATGACGCAGCGCGGCATCCGGTCGCCGATCCGCAGGATCGCCTCCCCGAAACGAACGCGCTTCCCCTGCCAGGAGTCCTCCTCGTACGGCTCGCAGTCGTCGACCTCGATCAACATGCGGAACCGGCGCGGATCGAGCGCCTCATCGCCTGCGCGGAGTCCGACTTCGCGGATCGATGCCCGTGACACGATCGAGGCGCGGTGTGTGCCGCCCGCATACTCGGGCTCGTCGACGCGCATCAGGAAGAGGGACGGATCGCCCGTCACGTCCTGGACGAAGTCCTCGAACGCTTCGTGAACCCACCGGGCAGAAACCTCTCTGTCGTACAGCTGAACCTGCATGGGCTCGCCGACCCCGATCGCCTCTGCCCCTGAGCCGGTGCCTGGCATGTTCAGTTCGAGCTGCTCGCGCTCGGGCCAGTAGGTCGTCCGGATCGGCATCAACGACGCCTTCGAGACGCCCGACAGCCTGTGCGGGCCATCAGGATCGACACGCACGAAGAGGAATCGTCGGTCGCCCACCGCTCCCTCGACGCGAAGGTCGATCTCGTCGGGGCGCTGGAGCGCGGTGGACTTCACCGGCGTCAGGTTGAATCCAGCGACAACGGGCATGTGTCGCATCGTATCGGCTCGTCTACCGCACGCCGGGGGGTACCGCCTATCCTGAGTGGATGCAGACGCAGCCGATCCGCTACGACGAGACCGATTGGAAGCCACGCCCGACCCTGACGGGCGCCGAGTACACCAGCGCCGCGATCTACGACGAAGAGCGCGAGAAGGTCTGGTGGGGGGACTGGGTCTGTCTCGGACGCACCGAGGAGTTGCCGAACCCCGGCGACTACATCGTGCGGGACATCACGGGCGAGTCGGTCTTCATCGTTCGCAACGACAAGGACGAGCTCCACGGCTTCTACAACGTCTGCAGCCATCGGGGCACGAAGTTCCTCGACGACGAGCCGGCTTTCGGCAACGTCCGGAAGGCCTTCGTATGCCCGTATCACGCCTGGGCCTACGACCTGAATGGCCGGCTGATCGGCACGCCGAACGTGAAGGAAGGCGAGCTGTTCGACCGGGGTGACTACCCGCTCCACGGGTTCCCGGTCGAGACGTACGGCGGCTTCATCTTCGTGAACCTAGCCAAGCGCCCGCGCCCGTTCACCCAGTACCTCACTGAGGGCGCTGAGAGCGTCGCGATGTTCGACCGGTTCAAGCTCGATGAGTTGCGTGTCGGCGTGCGGATCGTCTACGAGGTCGCCGCGAACTGGAAGATCGTGGTCGAGAACTACAACGAGTGCCTGCACTGTCCGCAGGTGCATCCCGAGCTCGTGCAGGTGGTGCCGCTCTTTCGTTTCGGCGAGGTTTGGGACGAAGAGACGCGCGACGACGGCAACTGGATGCGCGACGGTGCGACGAGCTTTACGGTATCGGGCGAATCAGAGCTGCCGAAGCTCCCCGATCTCGAGCCCGAGGACTACTCGATGTACTACGGGGCGTACCAGTTCCCGAACCTGCTGTTGAACCTGCACCCAGACTGTGTGATGTACTACATCGGATACCCGAAGGGACCGGATCACACCACCGTTGTGTCCGAGTACCTCTTCCGGCCCGAGACGATCGCAGACCCGGCGCTGTTCAAGCCGGAACCCGTCGTTGAGCTGTGGGACC
>DATECH010000028.1:0-10627 GCA_035287005.1 Actinomycetota bacterium
CGCCGGAGCTCAGTGCCCGCAGCGCGTTCAGGATCGCGGCGACATCGATCAGCTCCTGGAGCAGCGCGCCCACCGCGGGCGTGAACAGGCCGAACGCGCCCATGCCCATGAAGCCGAACGCGAGGCCCATCCCGAGCAGCACGCTCTGCACGGCGATGCGTCGCGAGCGCTGTGCGATCGCCATCGCGTCAACCAGCCGGTCGAGCCGGTCGACGACGACCACGACGTCGGCGGCCTCCGACGACGCGGTCGCACCGCGGGCGCCCATCGCGACACCCACGTCGGCGGCCGCGAGAGCGGGCGCATCGTTGAGCCCGTCCCCGACCATCATCACGACGCCCTCGTTCCGCTCGGCGGTCACCGCATCGACCTTCTCGTCGGGCGCCCGCTCCGACAGGATGCGATCGACACCGAGGGCCGCGCCGACGGATTCCGCGACGTCGGGGCGATCACCGGTCACCATCACGACGCGACGGATCCCGGTGCGGCGAAGCGACCGGATCACCCGCGGCGTGTCGGGGCGGATCGGGTCATCGATCACGAGGGCGCCGGCAACCTCGCCGTCGACCCCGACGAATACGCACGATGACCCGTCGAGCATCGTGCGTCGCCGAACGTCACGGGCGCGTCGCGGCAGGGGCCGATCGCCGGCGACGAACGAGGTCTTGCCGAGCGTGACCGCGCGCCCCTCCACGACACCGCTGATGCCCGACCCGTATCGCTCGTTCACGGCACCGGGGAACGTCAGTGCACCGCCGCGCTCGCGAGCGGCGCGCACGATGGCGGCGGCGAGCACATGCGGCGAAACCTGGTCGAGGGACGCGGCCAGACGCAACAGCTCGTCGGCATCGACCGACCCGAACGATTCCACGTCTGCCAGGTGCGGGATGCCCGATGTCAACGTGCCGGTCTTGTCGAACAGCAGGATCGTCGAGCGAGCGAGCGTCTCCAGCGCGCCGCCGCCCTTGACGATGATGCCCCGCTTCGCCGAGCGCGAGATACCGGCCACGATCGCGATCGGCACGGCCAGGATCAGTGGGCACGGCGTCGCCACCACGAGCACCGACAGCGCTCGCATCGGGTCGCCGGTCGCCGCCCACGCGCCTCCAGCGATCACCAGCGTGATCGGGATGAACCACATCGCGTAGCGGTCGGCCAGCCGGACCGCGGGAGCCTTCTCCTTCTCCGCCGCCTTCACCAGGCGCACGATGCCCGAGTATGTGCTGTCCGCAGCGGTCGCCGTCGCGTGCAGGTCGAATGCGGGGCCTGCGTTCACGGCTCCGGAACGCACGAGATCTCCCGACGGACGCTCGACCGGGCGTGACTCGCCGGTGAGCGCCGCCTCGTCCAAGACGGCATGACCCTCCAGGAGCCCGTCGACCGGCACGACCTCGCCCGTCTTGACGAACAGACGGTCCCCCAGTCCGACGTCGTCGATCCCCCGCGTCTGCAGCGCACCGGCCTCGTATCGATGCACCATGGTTGGCGCCCGTTCGAGCAGGGCGGACAGCTCACGGTGCGCACGACGTTCGGCGAAGTCTTCCAGCGCCTGTCCGCTGGCCAGCATGACGGCCAGTACGGCTCCGGCGAGGTACTCCTCCAGGGCGAGACACCCGATGATGGCGAGGATCGCGATGACGTCGACGCCCGCCTCCCGATGGAGCAAGGAACGGACCACGCCGACGAGCACCGGCACGCCACCGAGCACCGTGGTGACGGCCCATACGGCGTTCGCCGGTCCCTGCTGGTCCGCGGCGTAGAGAAGACCACCGATGCCCAGGCCGGCGACGCAGGCGAACAACCACGCACGCTTCGGGCTGAGGCTCCCCCGACTCACGAGACCCTCCGAAGTGTTGCGTCCAGGTGCCGGGTCATCGGCGTCGCGCCCATCTCCATGTCGAGCTCGTACCGCAGCACGTCATCCTCGACCAGGTAGCGGCGTGCCAGGCTCTGCACGTCCATGCCCGTGGTCGTATGGCCGATCCCCGCTGCAACGGCCGTCAGCGTCAGCGACCGGCCGGCGAACGAACCGTGCGCCACCTCGGTTAACCCGAGCGGGTGGGCCAGGCAGAGCTCGAGGGACCCGTCGCCATCTCCAGGCCTTAGGAACCCCCGCTCGAAGTGCAGCGGCGCGCCGTCCTCGAGACCCCAGCTCTCCTGGCGATACAAAAGGTAGGGCTCGCCAACATGCTCGAAGGTCAGCTCCTCGCGATAGGAGAACGGCTCGATCGTCGGGTACCCACCGCGGCCTTCACCGCGCCACGTGCCGATCAGGAAGCCGAGCGGCGCGACGTCGTCGTGCAGCGCAGGAGCCATGCAAGCGACGCTACCATGCGGGGCCGCGACGCCCGGAGGCGCGATCAGTCCTCGGTGAGCCGGCCCTCGACGACGTGCTGCAGGTCCACGACCGACGTGTGGGTGGCGGGGGGCGGGCCCTGCGGCGCGTCGGTCTCGACCGCTTGGTCGTACGCGTCGATCTCCAGCTCGAGGAACTGCAACCGGCGTTGCAGCGCTTGGATCCGCTCGTCCGCATCGTCGATCGCCTCGACGAGCGGCTCCGGGGCGGGCCGCAACCGACGCAGCGGCTCGGCGACGACGAGATCGTCGTGCGTCACCTCGACCGGGTCGAGCGAGGACGTCGATCGTCCCTCGCGCGGCGACACCAAGGACGCGGGGTCTCCCCGAAGTCGTGCCTGTAGGTCGAGCAGGTTCGACACGACCATGCCGTGCGGCATCTCGTCGTGCTCCCGTACGCCGTGCTCCATCGCTCATCCCCTCCGGTTCACCCTGAGCTGAGAGGCCGGATCATAGGCCATGTCCCGGTACCAGGTCGATCCGTCTTCCGGTAGTTTCTGCGGATGCCGACGCTCGCCCGCATCAACGTCACGGTGGTGAAAAGCACCGCGCTGCAGCAGGTTAGATACGCCGCTCTCACTGACATCGGCATCCCAGGGAACAGGCGCTTCTTCCTGATCGACGACGGTGGCCGATTGTTCGGCGGCTCGGCTCACGGGCAGCTGGTCCAGGTGACATCGGCACTGGATGGGGAGACGGACGTGCTCACGTGCACCTTCCCGGACGGCACCGTCGCCCGAGGCCCCGTCGATCGACTCGGCGCGGCGCACGACACCGACTTCTACGGGCGAGTCGTGTCGGGCCACGAGGTCGAAGGGCCGTTCGCGGACGCCTTCTCAAGCTCCGTCGGCGCGCCGGTGCGGCTTATCCGAACCGATCGCGACGGTGATGGCTCCGATGTGCATCCGATCACGATCGTGTCCGGTGCCTCGGTCGCCGAACTGGGCCGCCGAGGAGCGCATGCAGGCGAGCTCGATCCGCTGCGCTTTCGCATGAACCTCGAGCTCGACGGCTGTGCCGCGTTCGAGGAGGACGGGTGGGACGGGCGGCGCGTGCGGATCGGCGACGCCGTCCTGCGGATCTGTGGCCAGGTTCCGCGTTGCGTCGTGACCACCCAGGATCCCCGCACGGGCCTGCGCGACTGGAACACCCTCAAGCAGATCGCCTCGTTCCGCCCGATGATGGCCCGCCGCCAAGGGGTGCCGTTCGGCGTCTACGCCGAGGTCGAAGGCCCCGGCCTGGTGCGGGTCGGCGACCGTGTTGCCCTCCTGAGCACCTGAGACCCGGCATCCGGATTCCCACAAACCCGTCACCCCGATTTCCCAAAATCGAGGTATCGCGTGCCGAATGGCTGACTCCGATAGCTCCCTGGACAGAGAAGTTCCCCCGACCCAGGAGGTATCGATGACCTTCCGCACGTTCTCGAAGCGAGCGTCCCTGCTGTCGCTCTTCCTCGGCATCCTGCTCGCGTCCACCGTCGCCTTCGCCTGGTGGACCGCCAGCGGCACCGGCGATGGTGCCGCTGAGGCGTTGACGGCGCAGGATATCGACGTCGCCGCGACCGGAACGGTCGCCGAGCTGTACCCCGGCAAGACGAACGCCAGCCTGTACGTGTCGTTCCACAACCCCAACGCGTACCCGGTGAGCTTGACGGGCATCACGGAGAACTCCGTCACGGTCGACGCCGGCCACCCGGCCTGCCCGAACACCGTGGTTTCGCTCGATGGCGCGTACCCGCAGCTGCCGATCGCCCTCGCAGCCGACGACGCTGCGCCGGGCGGCGCCGATGAGTTCGCCGGCCCGCTCACCAACGCTGTGTCGATGGCCGGGGCCGCGACCCCGGACGCGTGCCAGGGCGCGACGTTCACGATCAACTTGACCGTCAGCGGCACGTCGGCCTAGCGCAACACGACGACGACCCACGCGTTTTGTTGAGGGCGGGGCTCACGCCCCGCCCTCAACACGCCATGTGAGGTGGTGAAGCCAGTGCGTAGACCGCTCCGCGCCACCGTCGTGGCGCCGATCCTGGCGGGCGTCCTCGCCGTGTCCGCGATCGCGGTCGCGGGAAGCTGGTCGACGCGTGATGCGGATGCACCCCGGGAGGCGTCTCGCCATCTCCACCTGCGTAGCAGCGTTGCAAAGATGTATCCGGGGCGGGTCACCACCTACCGCGTGCGGATCCGGAACCCGTTGTCGGTGCGCGTCGGCGTGTACCGGATCCGCGCGCACGTCCGACGCGGGCATGGACCTCTGGGTCGCTGCCCCGCCCGGTGGCTCCGAATCAGCCCCTGGAAGGGCATGCGCAGGATCCCGGCAGGTAGCGTGCGGAGGGTACGTCTCGAGGTGCGGATGCGCAAGAGAGCACCCGACCGCTGCCAGGGTACCCGATGGAGGATCGAGTACGAGGCGAAGTCGGTACGGATATGAAGCGCGCATGCGCGGTTGCCCTCCTGGTCGCGATGTTGCTTGCGATCCCCGGGGTCGCCAACGCGCAGTGGTCCGCGCCGGGCGCCGGCGACGGGCTCGCCGCCGCGGACGTCGCTCCCAGCGGCAACCAGCCCACGGCATCGTCGAACGGTCGCAACGTGACCGTGGATTGGACGACGTCGACGTTCGCCGATGGCGCGAGCGTCGACGGCTACCTGGTGACCCGTTACGACGCGGGAACGAACGTGCCTGATTCGATCGGCGCGAACTGCTCGGGCACGATCACTACGTTGACCTGCACCGAGAACGCGGTGGATCCCGGCTCTTGGTACTACACGATCACCCCAAAGCATCTCGCTTGGCTCGGCGGCGAGAGCCCCGCGAGCGCGACGGTCGCCGTCGCCTCGCCGTCGCTCACGTTCTCCTCAGCGGCGACGATCACCGCGCTGCCAAGCGTGCAGGCGGGCACGATCGCCTCGTTCGTGACCGGTGAGACGGTCATCTGGCGACTCGACGACCCGAGTACCGGCCCGCTGCTCACCGGCTCGATCGCCCCCGATCCGGTGCCGGCCGGTGGGTCGTCGACCACGTCGGTGACGATCCCCGCGGGCACCGCCGACGGGATCCACACCGTGTACGCGATCGGCTCCAGCGGCTCGTCGACAGCCTCTGCAACGGTCACGGTCGACACGTTGCCGCCCGTCGTGAGCGCGGCCGCGATCCAGAAGGCCGCTGGAGGGACCCCCGGCTACATCCGTCAGAACGGCAGCTATCGGGTCTACGCCGCGATCACGGACCCCGGCAGCCCGATCACGACGGCAACCGCGAACGTGTCGACCATCACGACGGGGGCAACCGCGTCCGCACTGACGGCTGGCACCTGGACGATCGCCGGGGTGACCTACAACTACCGGAGCGCCATGCTGACAGCGAACAACCCCCTGGCTGCCGGGGCGAAGGCGTTCTCCGTGACCGCCACGGACTCGTTCGCGCATACCGCGACGACCGGTGGCTTCTCCGTCATGGTCGACAACACGCGGCCCGCTGGTTCATCGCTGACGACCGCCAACAGCTCCGGAGGCATCGTCGGCAAGGCCGAGACCGGAGACTCCATCACGTACACGTACAACGAACCGATCGATGCGAACTCGATCATCCTGGGATGGGACGGTACGGCGACATCCGTGACTCTGCGTCTGCTCAACGCAGGCGGGGGCGGGGGCGACCGCGTGCAGATCTGGAACGCCGCGAACAGCACCCAGCTGCCGCTCGGCGTCGTGCGGCTCGGCTCGACGGGGTACACCGCCACGTCCGTCGCCTTCACGAACTCCACGATGACCATCTCCGGGAACTCGGTCATCGTCGTGCTCGGCACGCCGGGTGGAGCCGTCGGGAGCGCGGTCGTGACGAGCAACACCCGATGGAACCCCTCGAACGTCGCGACCGACTGGGCCGGGAACGCGTGTACGAACACCGCCGTGAACGAGCCGGTCCCGCTCGATCCGGAGTTCTAGCGATCCGCCGGGCCCTCGCGACGCCCGGCTAGGATGCCTGGGTCAGATGACGACCTCCCGGAGCCTCCTCGTACGACTCGCGCCCGCGATCCTCGGTCTCGTGCTCCTCACCGCGTGCGACCACTATGCTGCGGCGCAGGGGACCGCGGTCCCGCCGAGCCTGACGCCGACCCCCTCGCTCGCGCCGGTCGCCCAGCGCGACAGCTGCGCGGCCCCGGCGGCGCCCTCGCCGATCACCGTGGCGCTCGTTCGCCGGGTCGACGGCTCCTGTGCGCCGTTCGACCAGGCCTTCGCCTACCGATGCGATCCCTCCATGCCCGCCGTGGCGGTGATCGACGACGGGCAGGCCACGCGGCGCTTCCTCGGCGGGTCGTATGCCGTGCCGGTGCCGGCAGTGCCGCCGACCGCGTTCCCGATGGGGATAACCGGACTGGGAGCGCTGTTCCAAGATCCCTCGGACCCCCGCTACCTGTGGGTCCAGGCGGACGGCGACACCCGTCGGTGGCTCGCGATCCCCAACGAGAACAAGATCAGCGACCCCGTGACGGCGCAGATGATCGGCGACTCGATCCTGGAGGGCGGTGGAGACGACGTCATCGCCGGCCTGCCCGAGTGGACGGTAGCGATCGATGCGTCGATCGGCCGCGGGTCCGATGGGGCCGCCGGGATCGCCGAGTCGCTCGGGGACCCCGTCGCCGACGTGGTGGTCATCGAGATCGGGGTGAACGACGCCGATCCGGCGGCGACCGCCACGAACGCACAGCGGATCGTCGATGATCAAGGCGAAACCCGGATGCTCCTGTGGGTGACCGCGCACGGTCCCGACACCGATGTGCCCGCGGTGAACGAGGCGATCGTGTCGGCGATGGGACAGGTCCCGAACGGCACCGTGCTCGACTGGGATCGCCTCGTGCCGCTCGACGCGCTGTCCAGCGACGGCGTCCACCCCGATCTGGGGCAACAAGGGGTGTTGGCGTCGCTGCTGACGCCGTTCCTGCAGGCGTGGTTGGACGCGGTGCACGGGTCCGGCCCGACCGGGTGCGAGTCCGCGGTCCGCGACGCCGCCTGACCGCGGCCACGCGGGTAGCATCGCGCCCATGGAGACCAGGAAGATCGGATCGCTCGACGTCAGCGTCGTCGGGCTCGGGTGCAACAACTTCGGACGGCGTGTCGACGAGGCCGGCACGCGCGCCGTCGTGGACGCCGCCCTCGATGCCGGCGTCACCTTCCTCGACACCGCCGACATCTACGGGGACACGCGCAGCGAGACGTTCCTCGGTCGGATCCTGGCAGGACGCCGCGACCGGGTCGTGCTGGCCACCAAGTTCGGGATGGAGGTCGCCCCCGACAAGGTCGGCGCCGCGCCCGGCTACGTGCGACGAGCGATCCACGACAGCCTGCAGCGACTCGCGACCGATCGCATCGATCTGTACCAACTGCACGAGCCCGACCCGAAGGTGCCGATCGCGGACACGTTGGCGGTGCTCGACGAACTCGTGCGGGAAGGCCTCGTGCGCGAGATCGGGTGCTCCAACTTCTCCGCGCAGCAGCAACGCGAGGCCGCCGACGCCGTCGCCGGGGGCGCGGCTCGGTTCGTCAGCGTGCAGAACGAGCTGAGTCTGCTCGAGCGAAGCGACGAAGCTGACGGGCTCGCCGGCGCGGCGGCCAACGGTCTCGCATACATCCCCTACTTCCCCCTCGCAAGCGGCGTGCTGACCGGCAAGTACCGCCGGGGAGAGCCGCCGCTGGAGGGGACCCGGCTCGCCCACTATAAGGAGCGCGTGAGCGACGAGGAGTTCGACCGCGTCGACGCGTTCGCCAGGTTTGCCGAGGAACGCGGGCACTCCATATTGGAGCTCGCGTTCGGATGGCTGCTGTCGCACGAGCCTGTGGCGTCCGTCATCGCCGGCGCCACGCGGCCTGACCAGGTCGAGGCCAATATGGCGTCTGCCGCGTGGCGCCTCACCGCCGAGGAGATGGCGGCCATCGCGGCACTGACGTAATGGGGGTGGGGCGGGCAGGGCTCGAACCTGCGACCGACGGATCATGAGTCCGTGAAGTACCTGCGTTCACTTGCCCTAACCCGCTCTGACCTGCGGTTTCTTAGGGCGAGAAAGTGGGCAGCCAGGTACCGTCGTCGAAAGGATCTGTGAACTCAAGCCGACGAGAGGGCCGGTCGTATGTGTAGGCTTCCTATCGCCAGCCGCCGGCCTCGATGAAGTAGGTCGTGCAGGGCTCCGTCCTCAGCACATAGATGCCGCCGAGGAACGTCGAGTTGGGGTCGTGATGCTCGACGCCCAATCCGTGGAGCGGTTGGGCCTGGAAAGACGGCCGGTTCAGCGTTGTCGAAAGAGCGGTGGGTCGCGTCTCCCCGGGGTGCAACCGGGGGCCACTGTCGGGCGAACGGCCGCCTTGACTCGGGAGCCCGACGGCGTTAGGCCATAAAGGTGAGCCGGGAATTGGCGCTGGTGGTCATTGCGGTCGTCATCGTCGCCGCGGCGATTGGCGTCGCGGCGGCGTATCCAAGTCATGCCTACCAGACAGCAACGCCGATATCTGCCATTCACACGTACTGCAGCACGGTTCGCGCATTCGAGACAGTCCCAACCCCCTGGAAGGTTGATCGACGGTTGCCAATAAGAGCCGGGACCCTTGGGGCCGGGCTGGTGTTGGGGCTGGGCTCCCTCGCGGCGGCCAGTGCGTTGCACACACGTCGGCAACGATCGGCGGATGACCGTCAAGGCTTCCTCTGAGCCCGCCTCAGGTGTTCGGTAGCCGAGGGGTCTCGAGTTCTCCGTCGCGCCGGCCTGTTCGCGTCGGAGCTTGTCACGCGCCGTGGGTGAGAGCTGGAGCAGGAGGTCGCGCAGGCTGTCCACCGCGCGAACGGGCAATCGTGCGCCAGCGCGGCGGTAAGGAGCGTGACGAGGCTTCCTGGAGCAGTCATCCTTCGTGGTCAAAGCGATGGAGGCCGACGACATCGTGGGGTCCGGACGAGTGCAGGTGGATCTGCTGCGGGAATGTGCCGACGGGAGAATCCGCGACAGGTCGCCGACGACCTCGGCGTGTCGTTGGACTTCATTACGCAGCTTTTGTCGATGGGCCAGCAGCGCGACTCGTACTGAGCCTCCGCCCGGTCGCGACGAAGCCCCCAGAAACCCGGGGGCTTTCCTTTGCCCTGATTTCAGATTCGCCCAACTCTTGCCCAAGCGGCTCCTTGAGGGTTGCGCTCGAAGTGCGGTTCCGCTGGTCGAGCTGGTGGGGCGGGCAGGGCTCGAACCTGCGACCGACGGATTATGAGTCCGCTGCTCTGACCAACTGAGCTACCGCCCCGTGCGGAGGCCATTCTCCCATCCGCCACCTCGCTCAGGCCAGGTGTCACGCTCCCCGGCGTTCTCGAAGTTGAGTCCACTGCCGGCGACGAGGTCCTTCGTGGTCTGAGAGACCAGCACCTCTGCCCCCCGCGATGCGGGCGCCGATCGTCATGGCGATGCCCTTGGGGTTGGCGCCCTCGATACGTGTCAATCTCTGGCACGCAGTTCGATCATGCCCGACGCGACCCTCGCGTCGAAGGCCGGCACGGGCTCCCTCGCGGGGCCACGTTTGATCGCGCCGTCCTCCAATCCGAAGATGCTGCCGTGCGCCGGGCAGGTGACCGTCGCCACGGATCCGACAACCCGGATCGGTCCCCGGTGCAGCGGCGCCCCCTGATGCGTGCAGCGGTTCCCGATCGCGAAGAGCCGTTCCCCCGACCGATACAACAACACACGGGCATCGCCGAACTCGACAGCGACCGCACGCGCCTCAGGCAGGTCGGCCTCCTCGATCACCGATGTCCAGCCGTCGCCGTTCATCCCCCGCCTCGCGACTGCCCCGGATCAGCTCCCGGCTTCGGCCTTCTCCTTCAGCATGCTCAGACGTTTGCGGATATCGGCCTTGCCGACGAGCGGGAACAGCACGGGCACCAAGACGGCGTTCATGCCCTTCATCTTGGGGAACGTCAGCGTGAAGGTCGCCTCGGTGGCGCCGTCCCCCACGGGTTTCAGGTCGAACTCGTTCAGGAACAGACCGCCGTCGTCGTTGGAGCGCACGGCGAACCTGGTCGGCTCCACACGCTCGATGACCTCGCCGTCGTTCGGGTGGTGCTTGTCGCCGGGGATGTGCCCCACCGAGTGGAACGTCGATCCCACCTGGTTGGGCTGCCCCTTGGTCCATTCGACCGAGTACGGCTTCGGCGACCAGGACGCGTGCGTGCCGAGATCCGCAACCAGGCCCCACACCACCTCCGGTGCGGCCTGGATCGTCGTCGTGAACGTGCCACCAGTCATGGGACT
>DATECH010000029.1:0-11769 GCA_035287005.1 Actinomycetota bacterium
TGTGGGGAGGACACGAAGGCGTCCGCCAGGATGTCGGTCACGTCCCAGGAGTCCAGGTCGCGAGCCCACGCGGTCATCTGCGCCAGGGTGAACGCGCCCGGGTCCGCAACAAGGGCCGCTACCATGCGCGCTTCATGGATGTCCGCATCCCACAGGGCCTGCGCGAGCGTGTGATCGTGGCCGGCGCGTTTGGCGATCGTGCGGATGTTCGGCACGGAGACGCCAAGCGCGTCGTCGACCTCGATCCCCACGCGGGCCATGCCTCGCAGACGGTCGGGGTCCGCGACGCCGCGCAGCGCGTCGAGCACGTCCTCGAGCGTCATCGCACCTGACACGTCTTCAGCCTACGGGTGCCCGCCTGGGATGATGGGTCGATGCGTGCCATGACCGACGGTTCTCGCCTGGCTCGGGCCACGCTCGTGGGTGACCTCGTCGGGCTGCTCGCGTTCCTGGCGGTTGGGCTGGACCGCCACGGGCAGGACGTCGCCAGCCGTTTCCTTGCGCTCGCCGCCGTGTTCACCGCCGCGTGGCTCGTCACGGCGTGGCGCCTCGGCACGTATAGCCCGCCGACACACACCCGCCTGATGCTCACGATGGCGCTCGGCATCCCGCTGGGAGTCGTGGTGCGCGCGACGATGGTGCAGGCGTGGAGCGCCCGGGAGATCCTCACGTTCGCAGGGGTCGCGGTGGTCTTCGGCGCGTTGTTCATCGGCACCACGCGGGTCATCACGCTGTGGTGGTTCGGCCGGAAGGGCGCGGCGTCGTGATCGATATGCCCTCGCCGGGCGCGGCGCGGAGCTTCTGGCTGCAGGAGGCCCTGGCGGCCGACCCCGGGGAGCCGTGCCCGCCGCTCGACCGGTACGTGGTCGCGGACGTGTGCGTCGTCGGGGGTGGTTTCGCCGGGCTGTGGACGGCGGTGCAGCTGTCGGCGAGGGCGCCCGACCTGCGGATCGCGCTGATCGAGCAGGACATCGTCGGAGGCGGCGCGAGTGGTCGCAACGGTGGTTTCCTCTCCGCGTCGTGGTTCGACGTGGCGGCGACCGTGGGCCTCTTCGGGGATGCGGAGGGGGTCCGGTACGCCATCACGCAGGCGGCGTGCATCGACGAGATCGGTCGCTTCGCGCGCGAGCACGCGATCGATTGCTGGTTCCACAAGGACGGGACGATGGGGGTGCGCACGGGCGCGTGGCAGCAGGCGATGGGCGGCGCCGACGTCGACCTGTTCGAGCGCCTCGGTGTCGGCGATCGCGCGCAGCCGCTGAGCGCACGAGCGACGAAGGCCCGCGCGGGCTCTCCGCGGTTCCTCGACGGGACGTTCTATCCCGACGGCGCCGTGTGTCAGCCGGCGCGGCTCGCCCGCGGGCTGCGGCGAGTCCTGCGGGATCGCGGTGTGCACATATACGAGCGAACGCGCATGACCGGGATCGATCGCTCGCGCCCGGCGGTCGTGCGGACCGAGCACGGCGCGGTCAAGGCAGAGCAGGTGGTGCTGACGACCGGGGCGTGGGCGGCCGACCTGCCGCCGTTTCGGCGCAGCTTCGGCGTGATCTCCGACTACGTCGTAGCGACCGAGCCGATCCCCGACCTGCTCACGGACATCGGCTGGACGTCGCATGTCGGGATCGCGGACGGTCGCCAATGGCTCTACTACCTGCGTCCGACCGACGACGGCCGGATCGTGATCGGCGGCGGCGCGGGCGGCGCCGTGTACGGCGGCCGCGGCGGCAGCCGGGCAGCGACGCACGTCCGGAGGCTGGCCGAGGCGCCCGCTCGCGGGCTGCTGTGGATGTTCCCGCAGCTGGAGGGGATCCGGTTCACCCACGCGTGGGGTGGGCCGATCGATCAAACGCCGACGTTCATGCCCTTCTACCGAACGCTCGATCCCGGCAACGTGCACGCCGGGCTTGGCTACAGCGGCCACGGTCTGGTGCAGACCTACGTCGGCGGACACATCCTGGCGTCCACCGTGCTGGGGATCGGCGACGAGTGGACGTCACTCGCCGTCAACCGGCCCGAGATCGCGAAGGCGCCACCGGAGCCGTGGCGGTCGGCCGCGGTGTGGGCCGCCGCCACCGCGCTGGCCCGCGGCGATGCACGCCAGGACGCCGGCCGGTCGCGGGGCGTGGCGTACGAGCTGATCGGCGACGCGCCGATCCGCAACCGAGATCGTCTGGTTCGCCGCGCCGCGCGGGCTCAGTAGCGGTCGTCGACGCCCGGGTCGGTCGTCGTGCCCGGCTCCCGCCGAGGTTGCCCGATCTCGACGGTCGTGCCGGCGACAGCGCCACGACGGGGATCGCTCATCTCACGTTCGGCGCGGCGCATCTGGTGACGGACGAACAGATAGCCGGCCGCGACGATCGCGGTCACCGTGATGAGGAACCCCAACACGAGCGCGGCAGCGATCTTCAGCGCGAGCCCGAGCACGCCGAGCACGGCGAGCAGGATCAAGATCAACAGGAAGACGAGCATCGTGCCTATCGTACGGCGGTTTGGGCGAACGAGGCGATCCGCCGGGCGAGCACGTGTGGATGCTGCAGGGGCAGATCGTGGATCCCGTCCATCCATGCGGTGCGGGTCGGGGAGCCGGACGCTCGCAGTGCGGCGACCGCACGACGACGGCGGTCATCCCACATCGCGTCGCCGCCGCGCGCGAGGATCGCCAGCGCAGGCCTCCGGAGCCGCGCGTGCAGCGACGCCGGATCCTGTTGCCAGATCGCATGCAGGATCCGCAGGTGGTTCGCGCGGCGAAGGCGCGGGCGGATCGTGCCGTCACGGCCGACATGCATCACGGCGAGCACGATGTCCTCGATCTCGGGGGTCACCTCGACCGCATCGCCGAAGAACATCGGGATCATGGCGCGGAACTCCTCCACAGGCGTGCCCGTGAGGTGGGGCGGGGACAGCGCCGCTCGCGCCTCGGGCCAGTCCGTGAACCCGTCGCGCATACGCGTGATCCCACCGTCGATCAGGACCACCCCATTCACCTCGCGAGGCTGACGTGCGGCGAGCTCCAGAGCGACCATCGCTCCCCACGAATGCCCGACCACGATCGGTCGTTGCGCGCGAACGGCGCGCATGACGGCCAGGGTGTCCGCCGCCGCGTGGTCGAACCCGTACCCCGACGCCGGTTTGCCGCTGTGTCCGTGTCCCCGCGCGTCGAAGGTGACTACGCGGAAGCGACGAACGAGCGTCGGGAGCATCAGATCCCAGATGTGCTGGCTGGACGCGAGACCGTGGTGCAGGACAAGCGTGCCGGCGTCCGTGGAAGGGCTCGGGAACAGCCGCACGGCCAGCCGGACGCCATCCGCCCCGTTCACCGTCGCGTCCTTCATACTCCCGCCATGGTAGATGGCTTCCGCTCGCCGCTGACCGCCGACGCGCTGGCCGGACAGATCGCGATCGTGACCGGAGGCGGCACGGGCATCGGCGCGGCCACCGCGAAGGCGATCGTGGCGGCCGGCGGATCCGTGGCGATCTGCGGTCGACGCCCTGAGCCGCTGGCCGATGTGGCCGCCGAGCTCGGCGATGCCTGCCTTGCTCACCCCTGCGATGTCCGCGAGCCCGAACAGGTGGCGGCGTTCCTCGACGCCGTCGGGGACCGGTACGGGCGCGTAGACATCCTCGTGCACAGCGCGGGCGGCCAGTTCGCCGCGCCCCTGGAGCAGACGTCCTTGAAGGGATTGCGCGCGGTCCATCGGCTGAACATCGACGCCAGCTGGGAGGTCACTCAGCGTGTCGCCGAGCGCTGGATGATCCCGCAGCGCCGCGGCTTCATCGCCTTGATGGGTTTCAGTCCTCGCCGCGGGATCCCGTCGGTCGTGCACTCGTCGATGGCCCGCAGCGCGCTCGAGACGTTCGCGGCCGGCATCGCGCTCGAGTGGTCCAGATACGGCGTTCGGGCCGTGTGCATCGCGGCCGGCGTGGTCCAGACCGAGGGGATCTTGCAGTACGGCGGGCAAGCGGTGGTCGACGGCTTCGTCGAGCAGGTGCCGATGCGCCGGGCCGGCAGGCCCGAAGAGATCGCGGCCACGATCGCGTTCCTCGCGTCGGCGGGCGGGGGCTACGTCACGGGCACGACGGTGGTCGTCGACGGCGGTTCCGACGCCTGGGGCATGGGGGAGCTCCCGCCCGCGATCGAACCGTAGGGGTTCCCCGCCACCGAGACCGGCCCTAGGCTTGGTGGTGAAGACCGGGCGGTCCGGTCGAAAGGGAGGAAGCCATGTACGGCACCGTCGCGAAGATGCGCGTGAAACCGGAGAACCAGGAGACCGTGAAGAAGGTGATGGACGCCCAGATGGAGGGCGCGCAGCCCGCCGGCTATCTGCGGTCGCTCGTCCTGTCGGAAAACGACAGCGACGTGCAGTGGTTGTTCGTCGTCTTCGAGGACCGCGCGAGCTACGACGCCAATGCCAGCGATCCCGCGCAACACGAGCGCTACATGGAGTTCCGGGCCCTTATGGAAGCGGACCCAGAGTGGCACGACGGGACGATCGAAGAGGGCTGACCATATGGATCAGCTGGGAAGGCGGGAGTTCCTGCAGCGCGCTGCGCTGTTGGCCGTGAGCCTCCCGTTCGCGAGCGCCGCGGCTGCCTGCGGGCGCCGCGGCGCCGCGACCGCCGACTCCTCCCTGCTCGGCCAGCCCCTGCCGGTGGACGTCGGGCTCGCGCTCGCCAGCGACCTGCCGATCGAGCGGGGCGCCACCCTGCGCGTCTACGAATGGAAGGACTACCTGTCCGGCCGGGTGCTCGCCTCGTTCGAGGAGTCGTATGCCGAACAGGATCTGCACGTCGAGGTCGAGAGCTTCACGCGTATCAGCGAGGCGGTCGCGCGCCTTCAGGATCCGGCGGCCGACTTCGACGTCGTGTTCCCGGTGGTTGACGTGCTGCCGGGCATTGTTTCGGCTGGTCTGCTCCGACCGCTCAACCACGACTACCTGCCGCACGTGCGGAACCTCTGGGGTTGGTTCCGAGGCGATGGCCCGTTCTACGACCCCGGACAGCGCTACACGACCCCGTACACGGTCTACACGAGCGGGGTGGGCTGGCGCAGCGACATGGTCGCCTCCCTCGACGCTCCGGACCGCCGGGACGACCCGTTCGCGATCTTCACCGACGCCCGATACCGGGGGCTCGTCGGCCTGTACGACTCGTACCGGGAGGCGATCGCGTTGGGGTTGCAGCACGCGGGGGTCGTCGACCTCTCCGAAGCCACCGACGAGGAGTTGACGGCCGCGGGTGACTTCCTGACCGAGGCGGTCGAGGCGACGGGCGCTCGGTTCACCGACGACGGCGCCGAGGAGGGTCTTGCGGAGTGCACGTTCGCCGTGCACCAGGCGTGGTCCGGCGACGTGCTCACCGCGCCACGGTACGCGGCGATGGAGGGCGAGGACCCGGGCGAGGTGGCTGCGGCCCTGCGGTACTGGTCGCCGTCGGGTGCGTCACGGGTCGTCGGACTCGATCTCACCGCGGTGTGCGCGCGCGGGCGCAATCCCGTCGCCGCGCACGCGTTCCTCGATCATCTGCTCCGGTTCGACGTGGCGCTCGACAACTTCGCGTGGAACGGCTACCAGGTGCCGATGATCGGTGCGAACCGCGAGGCGTTCGCCGATCCGTCGTTCCCGTGGCACGGCGCCGTGCCTGCGAACCTGCGAGGAGCGATCGTGTCGGAGCAGGAGTTCGCGGCAGGACAGATGCTGGTGGGGTTCGATCCGTCGCGGGACGCCCGCTGGCTGGCTCACTGGAGCCGCGTCGTGCCCGCCTGAGTGGTCACGACGACCGTCGCCGGCGTTCCCGCGCGGGCCGGCGTCCAACCTGTGGGGGAATCGAAGGCCGAGAAGCCACCGAGCGTCTCGCCCGTGGTTGCGTCCACCCCTTGGACGTAGAGATTGTCGTTGGTGCACCCGTCGTCGGACCGACCGGGTGAGACCAGGTCGCCCTTCTCGGTCGCGAAACACGTGTCGGGCGTGACGAACACCCACGCGGGTGGACCGAGCGTCCCTTCGTCGGTGTTCGCGACCTGGGCGAGGATCGCCGTCGCGTCCGGCTGCTCGCCCGCGCCGTACACCTTCGCGTAGGCATCCTCGGGGGCGATCGTGGGCCGGTAGCCGGCATCGAGCGGCAGGAGCTGCCAGCCGAAGGTTCCCGGCACGTCCTCGACGCGGGTCTGGCGGTAGGAGGCATAGGGGTCGGGCGGCGACGAACACCCGGAGAGCACGGCGGCGAGCGCCGCCGCCGCCACGAGTGCGCGCGGTTGCATGCGCACGACCTTACCGAGCGTCGACGCGGACGGGGCGATCTCTCGGCGACAGGACCCCCGCGATGAGGATGCCGATCGTCGCGCTGACGATGACGCCCATCGCGGCGCGCAGGTCGAACGCCTGCGCGAGCCACGCGAAGATCGGCGGACTCCAGACGAACCCGGAGTACCCCACGGTGGTCACGGCGGCGATCGCGTTCGTCTGATCGTCCGGAGCCAGCGTCTCGACGAGGCCGAATCCCGCGGGCGCCGCGGCGGCGATCGAGAACCCCATCAGCAGGAACCCGAACGCCACCTGCAGGGGGTCGGCTCCGAGCGCGGCGATCGCGCCGCCGACGATGCCCCCCGCCCCCGACGCGATGATCGTGGTACGGCGTCCGAGGCCGAACAGGACGCGCCCGGCGAACATCCGCCCGAGGAAGATCGCGGCCGAGAACGCGACGAACGCGAGCGCCGCCTGGAACTCCGTCGCGCCCAGCTGGTCGTACAGATAGAGCCCTGACCACGTGTCCATCGATCCTTCGACCAGGAACGCTGACAGCACGACCAGCGCCGGCAGCCACAGGTCGTGGTGTCGACGAAACGCGGTCAGCGAGAATCCGGAGTCGGCGTCGGCCGACCCATGTTCCGACGTGCCTCGGGTCGCGTTCAAGAACGCGGCGAGGTACAGGGCGACCGCCCCCAGCAACAGCCCCACGCGGAAGTCGATGTTCGCCGCCGCGATCAGCCCTGCGATCGCAGCGCCCGTGATCCCCCCGATCGCGTACGTGGCATGCAGCCACTGGAGCACCGGCGCGCGGGTGATGGCCTCGACGCGCTGACCTTCGACGTTCAAGAACACGTCGATCATTCCGTTGCCCACGCCCGCGATCGCGAAGGCGATCCACAGCGCGCGCGACGGTAGGACCGCCATGCCGAGCGATCCGGTGCCCAACGCGAGCAGGCCTCCCGCGCACAGCGCGCCCAGCGGGAATCGTGCGAGCCGCGGCGCGACGAACGCCATCACCACGATCGCCACCAGCGACAGCAGGGCGAGTAGCAGTCCCATGTCGCCGAAGCTGAGGTCGTGATACGCCTGCACCTGCACGACGAGGATGACCCAGATGCCCCAGTACTGCCCGAACGCCCAGTACGCGGTGAGCAGCACCGGGATGCGCCGGCGTTCCTCGCCGACGTCGGGTGTCGGGGGCCCGAATGGTTGCTGCATGGCGCGACATCATGCCAGGTTTCCTCGGGGGGGTTCGTGAGCGCTTGACTGGGCGGGGCGCCACCACGGTATGCTCCGCGCGCGATGGCAGGCGGAGAGGTGCAACTCGTCGATCTGGTGAAGCGATTCGGTGATTTCACCGCGGTCGCGGGCGTCAACTTGGACATGCCGTCCGGCGAGTTCTTCTCGTTGCTCGGACCCTCCGGGTGCGGCAAGACGACGAGCCTGCGGATGATCGCCGGGTTCGAGCGCCCCACCGAGGGCCAGATCCTGCTCGACGGCGTCGACATGGCCCAGACCCCGCCGCACAAGCGGAACGTCAACACGGTGTTCCAGAACTACGCGCTGTTCCCGCATCTCACCGTCGAAGAGAACGTGGGGTTCGGTCTGAAGTACCAGAAGGCGACGAAGGCCGAGATGGCCGAGCGAGTCGGCAAGGCGCTCGAGCTCGTGCAGATGAGTCAGTTCGCGAAGCGCCGGCCCAACCAGCTGTCGGGCGGGCAGCAACAGCGCGTCGCGCTCGCGAGGGCCCTGATCCTGAACCCGAAGGTGCTGCTGCTCGACGAGCCGCTCGGCGCCCTGGACGCGAAGCTCCGCAAGCGCCTGCAGATCGAGCTCAAGGCGCTGCAGGAAGAGGTCGGCATCACCTTCATCTACGTGACGCACGATCAGGAAGAGGCGCTCACGATGTCCGACCGCATCGCGGTGATGTCCCAGGGTCGCGTCGAGCAGGTGGGTGGCCCCAAGGACATCTACGAGTCGCCGGCCACCGCCTACGTCGCCGACTTCCTCGGGGTGTCGAACCTGATGGACGCGAAGGCTGCGGGTACCGGGAGCGGCGGCTGCCGCGTCACGGTCGGGGAGTTCGATCTGGTCGCGGGCGAGGGCGACGCCGACACCGTGGGCGACTGCAAGGTCACGATCCGGCCCGAGCGCGTCGGGATCGAGGCGCAGGGCGCGACCGGCGAGAACCGGATCCCGGCCATGGTCGAGCGCACCGTCTACGTCGGTTCGGTCCTGCAGGTCATCCTGCATCTGGCGACCGGCCAGACGATCCAGGCGTGGACCCCCAATACGGGCGTCGGGGATCCGCAGCGATCCGGCGACGCGATCACGGTGCACTTCCCCCGTGAGGCGCTCAGGGTGCTGCCCGAGGGCGGGACCGCGGTGCTCGAAGAGGCGGAGCTCGACGTCAGTCTCGACGAGAGCTGATCGCTACAGCTGCACGAACTCGGACGCGCCGCCGGTGTCCTGGCCCCGGTTGAACCGTTTGTAGAACAGCAGTCCGCCGGCGATCACGAGCAGCGTGGAGATCAGCATCATCGTGGCCGCGGCGTTCACCTCGGGTGTCGGGGAGGATCGCGCCGCCGAGTAGATCTTCTGCGCCAGCGTCTCGCTGCTGGCGGGTCCCGACAGCGCGGCCACGGTCACGAAGTCATCGACGCAGTCGGCGAACACGAGGGCGACGCTCGCCAGGATCGCGGGCGCGAGCAGCGGCAGCAGCACGCGCCGGATCGCCCGGCCCGGCGTGGCGCCCAGGTCCATCGCGGCCTCTTCGTATTCAGGGCCGATCGACAGCAGCCTCGCCCGCACGATGATGACGGGGTAGCTGAGCTGGAAGCTCACGAGCCCGAGGATCTGGGCGTTCGTGCCGAGCGTCACGTAGCCGTCGAGCAGGTTCGTGAACAGGATGTACAGGGAGACGCCGAGGATGATCTCCGGCACCACGAACGACAGCAGCATCGTGAAGTTGGCGGCGCGTGCCGGCCGACCGTGCCAGCGATCGATCCCGATAGCGAACAACGTGCCGAGCGGCACCACGACCGCGACCGTGATGATCGCGAGCTTGAAGGTCTGCAGCATCGCGGCCCGCAGTGCCGCGTCGTGGAGCAGCGAGTCGGTGGGGTCGGCGGTCCACCACCGCAGTGAGAAGCCCTGCCAGGCGCTGCGGGAACGACCGTCGTTGAACGAGAACGCGACCGCGATCAGCACGGGCAGCAGGGACCAGGTGAGGTAGCCGATCGTCGTGGCCTGCAGGAACCGCGGCTTGCGCCAGGGGTTGGCGAAGTACCCGACGCGCGGGGTCTTCGCGGGCGTGTCGATCGTCGCGCTCACGCTTGTTCCGCCTGTCGCTTCGTTTCGCGAAGGTAGTAGAGCATCGGGACCATGACGATCACCGACAGCAGCAGCACGAGTGAGGCGGCTCGGGTCGAACCCCCGGCGGCCTCCTTCTGGACCGAGATCAGGTTGCCGAACATCGAGGTCTTGGTCGAACCGAGCAGGTCGTTGGTGTAGTAGTCGCCGAACATCGGCAGGGTGACGATCACGATGCCGGCCAGGATCGCGGGACGCGACAGCGGCAACGTGACGCGCCAGAACGTCTGACGACCGTTCCCGCCGAGATCCCGCCCCGCTTCGAGCATGCTCTCCTGGATGCGATCCAGCGAGGCGTATAGGGGCAGGATCATGAACGGGATGTAGCCGTAGACGAGCCCGAGGATCACCGTGATCGACTTGCCCTCGAGCCAGTTCGTCTGCCCGAGTCCGATCGGACTCAGCAGCCAGTTGATCGGGCCGTCGGGGTCCAACAGCCCTTGCCATGCGTAGATCCGCATCAGATAGCTGATCCAGAACGGAGACACGAGCAGGATCAGGATCAGTCCCTTGTACTTCGTCGCGAATCGGGCGGTGTAGTACGCCACGGCGTAGCCGAGGACGAGGCAGATCGCGCTCGCGGCGATGACGTATTCGAACGTGCGGATCAACGGATCCTGGTAGATGGCGCCCTCGACGTAGAACTTGCTGAGCGTCAGGTTGAACGTATCGAAAGACCACCACCACGGCGCGTAATACGGGACCGCGATGCCGAAGTTGTCGAAGTCGACGGAACCAAACGCGACGCTGAACACGACGTAGAAGGGCAGTACGAACAGAATCAGGAGTGAGATGGAAGCCGGCGTGATGAACGACGGCCAGTACCACCTTGGGTACCAGACTCCGGTGCGCTGCTTCTCAGCGGCGCGTCCACGGCGACGCTTCCCGCGCCGCCGTGGCGCGTCCACTTCCGCGTGTGTGCTCGCGGCTATCTCAGGCACCGGCCTTGATCTCGGCCCATGCATCGAGCCACAGCTGGTCGACCGACGGCGGCAACTCGACCGGCGTCAGGTCCTTCTTGAACATGTCCTCCGTCACGACGGCGGCGGCCAGGTTCTCGGGAACAACCCCGTCGTCGATCAACTTGTCCGGGTCGATCGACGTGAAGGGCGGCTGGTAACCGTTCCAGTTGACGAAGTTGTCGTACCCATGCTTCTCGTCGAGCATGAAGTTGATGAACTCGTGCGCGAGGCGCGGATTCTTCGCCGCGGCGGGCACCACCAGCAGGTCGTTGCCGATCATGGTCTGTCCGGTCGGCGGCCGCCAGAACCCGAGCACGTCGGTGCCCACGCCCTTGGGGAGGTACCACTGCGCGCCCACGATGTCGCCCGACCAGGCTTCCCCGACCGTGTAGTCGCCGGCGGGGAGCTTGGCGTAGATGCCATTGATCTTCAGGGCCGCCTGATTCTCGTTGATCGTCTCGAGGATCGATTCCTTCGCCGCAGTGATCAACGCGGGGTCACCCGTGTTCACGTCCAGGCTACCGTTGCGAAGGATCGTGACCGCGATCGTGTCGCCATACGAGTCGTACAGGACGATCTCGCCGGCGTGGTTCGGGTCCCAGAGCGCGTCCCACCCTGCGGCCGCCGCCTCCTCGTCGCTTACCCGGTCGCGGCGATAGGCCACGCCCCAGGTGTAGATCGTGTACGGAACGGTGTAGTTCGCCTTGAGGTCGTAGTAGGGACCGGGGTTCGAATAGCTCGGCCACACGACGGCCTCCAGGTTGGGGACCAACTCATGCTGCAACGGCATCACGAGCTGCTTGTCGACCAGACGTCGCAGGTATCCAGGGGTGGGCACGAACACGTCGGGCGTCACCTGTCCGTTGGCAACCTTCTGGATCCCCTCTTCCATGTTGTTGAACGTGGTGATCTCGACCGAGACTCCGAACTCCTCTTCGAACTCCTCCACCACCTTCTTGTGGATGTAGTCCGCCCAGTTGTAGAGCACGAGCGGTCCCGACTCCAGGGGCGTGTCCGCCGGGATCGTTTCCGCCGTCAGCGGCAGCTCGACCGGGTTGTCGAGCGTGGCGATCGGGATCTCGGATGCGCTGCCGCTGCCGCTCGCCGATTCGCCGGGTTTCGAACACGCGGCCAGGATCGCCGCAAGGCTCGGCATGGCGATCGCCGCACCCCCCGCGCGGGTCAGGAAC
>DATECH010000030.1:0-10514 GCA_035287005.1 Actinomycetota bacterium
TGGCTCGTCGACGTCGGGCACGTGGTCGGCGTAGATCGGCGACCCGTACGTCGTGCGGATGCCGGCGGTGTCGACCAGGTCCTTGTGGGCCATCGGCAGCCCGTGCAGCGCGCCGATGGCATCGCCTCGGGCCAGGGCCTCGTCGGCGGCGCGAGCCTGGGCGATCGCGCGTTCGGGTACGAGCGTCACGATCGCGTTGACCGCCGGGTTCGCCCGTTCGATCTGTCGCAGGTGGGCGTCGAGCACCTCGCGGGCCGACACCTCCCCGGCGCGCAGCGCTCGCGCCAACTCGGTTGCCGACCGGAAGCAGACCTCGTCCATCGATCCGGCAGCCTACGCCCCTCCCGCCGCACGGGGACCCGGTAGCGTGTCGCCATGCAGGTCGTGGATGTCGCACAACGCCGTGCCCGTCTGGGGGTCCGCCACTTGCTCGCCGGACGCGCGGAGACGGTCGAGGAGGCCGCGACCTCCATGGTCGGGCTGCACGCCAGCGACCCCGTCACGGTCTACCTGTCGGCGCGGGCGCGCGTCGCGGACTTCGTGCACGAGGACCTGGAGCGATCGCTCTACGAGCGCAAGACGTTGGTGCGCATGCTGGGCATGCGGCGCACGCTGTTCGTCGTGCCCGTCGACCTCGCGGCGGTCATGGACGAGGCGTGCGCCAAGATCCTGGTGCCGCCCGAGCGTCGGCGCCTGCTCGCGATGATCGAGGACCAGGGCCTCGCGCGCGACGGGGCCCGGTGGTTGCGGCGCGTCGAACGGCGCACGATGGACGCACTGCACGAGCGCGGCGAGGCGACCGCCACCGAGCTCACGAAGGTGGTTCCCGAGCTCGGCGAGAAGCTGACGTTCGGGGAGGGCAAGACCTGGGGCGGGCAGGTCGGCATCTCCACCCGCGTGCTGTTCCTGCTGGCGACAGAGGGTCGGATCGTGCGCGGTCGTCCGCGTGGCACGTGGGTCTCCAGCCAGTACCGATGGGCGCCGACCGATACCTGGCTCGGCGCGCCGCTCGCCGAGATCGGCCGAGAGGCCGCCGGCGCCGAACTGCTGCGTCGCTGGCTGAGCACCTTCGGCCCGGCCACGGCCCTCGACATACGGTGGTGGACCGGGTGGACCGCGCGGACGGCCAACGCGGCGCTCGCGGCGATCGACGTCGTCGAGGTGGGGCTCGACGACGGGGTCGGCTACCTGCTGGCCGACGACCTCGCACCGGTCGCCTCACCCGAGCCATGGGTCGCGCTGCTGCCGAGCCTGGACCCGACGGTCATGGGCTGGAAGCAGCGAGACTGGTACCTGGGCGGCCACGCGGGAGCGTTGTTCGATCGCAACGGCAACGCGGGGCCGACGGTGTGGGCCGACGGCCGGGTGATCGGCGGTTGGGCGCAGAACGCAGACGGCGCGATCGTCGTGAGGCTCCTCGAGGAGGTGGACCGGGCCACGGCGCGGCGCGTGCGACGTGAGCAGGAGCGGCTCGCCGAGTGGCTGGGCGAGGTCCGGGTGATCCCGCGTTTCCGCACCCCGATCGACAAAGAGCTTACGTCGTAGCGGTTTCGGCGCCCATCTCGGGGACGAGCAGCATCGCCCCGACGAAGAACCCCACCGCGCCGACGAAGGTGCCGAGGTTCGCGACCGGGATATTGGCGATCTCCCCGGTCTCGGGGTTGATGTACGCGGCGAACGCCGAGATCAGGAAGGCGATCGAACCGCCAAGGTTCATCGCCACGATCCACCAGGGCAGGCTGCGCGCCTGCACCGCGAACCATCGGTGACACACCTCGAACCACGCAAGGGAGCTCGCGATCATGAACGCGATCGACCCGAGCATGTCCGGCCCCCAGATCAAGCGGTGCTCCTGGGCGGCGTCCAGCGCCCCCCTGGTCGCCGCGAACGTGCTCACGTTGAAGAACAGGGTCCCGATCGATTGCACCCCGCACGCCCAGAAGTCGATCCGGGCAGGCTGCCACGCCAACAGTCGCCGACGCCGGCGACCGGTTCCATCCGGGGTCTGCGGCGCGTTGATCGCCTGGACGAACTGCAGGTAGCCGGCGCCCGTGAAGAAGATCGACCCGACGAAGAAGGTGAAGGCATCGACCGATCCCCCGACCGCGCTCGCGTACGCAGGCACCACCCCGATCGCGAACAGGAACGAGCCGATGGCGAACAGCAGGGCGATCCACCATCCGATCGAACGCGGTTGCCACCACAGCGTGCCGGCACCCACGTGTTCGTGCCCCTTGCGATGACGTCGAGAGTTCCATTCCACGAGCGTGCCGTCGGCGACGCGGTAGATCTCGCGCGTGACGAACGGTCCGACGGTCGCACGGTCCTGCACCTGCCACCCGTCGGGAACGTCGATCGGCGCTCGCGAGGCCGTTGTCGTGCTCACGCGGTGCAGTCTGGCAGGACCGCCCGTCACCTAGCGCGTGACCGGCGCAGCCGTCACGGCGAGTCGCTCGATCAACTCGGCGCCCTTCACGTGGCCGGGGTTCGCTTGGACCGTCGCGGAGATGTCCTTCATGCGCGCGGCGAGCGCTTCGTCGCCGAGCAGCCGGTCGACCGCCCCGGTCAGCTGCGCGGTTGTCCAGTCGTAGGTGGGCAGCCCAACACCGAACCCCGTCTCGTCCAGCCGCTGCGCGTTGTCGTATTGATCCCAGAACAGCGGCAGCCCGATCATCGGCAACCCGAAGTGGAAGCCCTCGCAGGTCGTGTTGTTGCCCCCGTGGGTGATCAGCAGATCGCACTGCGGCAGGATCGAGGGCTGTGGCAGGAACGCGGCGCCGTACATGTTGGGCCCCAGCGTCATCTGGTCCCCGAGCGGTCCCATCGACACGATCGTGCGGTGCTCGGTCTCGGCCATCGCGTCGATCAGCCGCTGCATCAGTTCGACGTCCATGCACCCGAGCGACCCGAGCGACAGGTAGACGACCTTGCCGTCGCCGGGCACGGACTCCGCGACGTCGAACGGCGCCTCGCCCGAACGCACGGTCGACTCCAGCCGGTGCCAGGTCGGACCGAGCGGCTCGGCGCGCCGGTAGTCGGCCGCTTCGGGGAACAGATACAGATTCAGCCACGGCGAGTGCGTGTTGAACTCGTCCAGCGCGCAAGGCGCGACGCCGACCGAGGCTCGGAAGTCGTTGTGCTGGGCGAGGAGTTCCTCGTGCTGGCGGTGGTACTCGGCGCGAAAGGGCTCCCACTGGCTACGGTCGGCAACCGGCAGCCCCGACAGGACCGGCGGCAGCAACTCGTCGTGCATCTCCAGCGGGTTGGCCGAGACGAATCGCACCCACGGGCAGCCGGCCAGCTCGATCGCGGGATAGCCGGTCACGTTGTCGGTCACGACGACATCCGGGCGGACCTCGCTCCAGATACCCATGATCGTGTCGTGGCTGTACTGCTCGCCGGCGACCAGCGCCTCCCAGATCGGCCTGGTCACCGTCTCGATCTGCTCGATCGTCGGCTTGCGGAACTCCGGCGCCGTCACCCGGATGAACTCCGCCCACGGATCCGCGTCGGGGTCGGCGTTCTCCTCGGGCGGGGCCATGCGCATCAGACGCTCCTCGAACCCCTTGGATTCGAGCACCCCAGTGAAGGACTCATCGATCACGAACACGATGCGGTGGCCACGCACGGCCAGCACGTTGGCGATCGCGACACAGTTATTGGTCGGGCCCCAGGCGCCCGGCTCGGGGAAGAAGGCGATGGTTCGCGCGTCCGTCAACGGTGCCTCCCGTGATCGTTTGCTCGAGGTCGGTGGCGGAAACCTACCGCGCGTGGAGGCGGCGTGCATTCCGGCGCCGGCTCCGCTGCCCGCTCAGACCGAGCGGACGTTGCGGGTGGTTCAGCCGGGCTTGAAGTCGGGCAGCCCGTCGTCGGGCACGGAGACCACGACGGGATCGACACCGAGCGACGAGGCGAACGCGGCCGACAGCCGGTTCCACCCCTTCCGATCCCACGACTCGGCTACGTCGAGCACGGCGCCGTCGGCACCGACCGCGACGACCGTGGGCGCCGACACGATCCCATAGGCGTCAGACGCAACATAGGGATCGAGGTCGGGCACCAGAGGCATGGACAGGTCGTACTCCTCGGCGAACCGGTCGAGGTCCGGCTGCGCGTCCTGCCCCACGCCGGCGACATGGCCGGCATAGGCACCCGCGAGGCGCCGCACAGCGGGCATCGCGAGGCGGGTGGTCGAGCAGGTGACCTTGAAGAAGACGAGCACGCGCGGCGCCCCGCCGAGCACGCCCTGCACCGGCGGCGCCTGGTCTCCGATCGCGATGGCCACCCCTCGATGGTACTCGCGGGTGGTTGTTGCGGATCTGTGGTGCTGGCGTGGCAACACCGTCCCAGGGCGGACTCCGCCACCCCGGGCGCAGTACCTATAGGTGTATGGAACGCACGGAACTGCTGACGCTCGTGTCCACCGCCTCCTCGCTGAACCAGATCTCGTCGGTCATGGCCGCCCTGCGCGCCTGGCTGAGCGACCACCCCGAGGACGAGGAGATGCGCGCCGCGGTCTACGAGCTGTCGCGCATGGAGCGGGAACACTTCACGTTCACGAGATAGCTGCTCCACCCCCGGTACCCTGGCTCGCGTGCAGGCAGACCCGGACTTCACCGAGCTTCGAACCGGGCGACTCCGGCTGCGCCGCTCCCGGCCACACGACGCCGAGGCGATCTCCGCCTACCGCAGCGACCCCGAGGTGCACGTCCATCAGGGCTGGAGCAAGACCGACCCCGATCACGTGCGCGGCGAGATCGAGCAGATGCTGCTGCGAGCGCCGGGCGAGCCGGGCGGCTGGGTCCAGCTGAGCGTCGAAGCGCTCGGCTCGGAGGAGCTGATCGGCGACGTCGGGCTTCGCCCGGCCGAGGACGAGCCCGGCGTGATCCTGGTCGGCTACACGGTCGCTCCCATCCATCAAGGACGCGGATACGCGACGGAGGCGGTGGGCGCGATCGTGGACTACGCGCTGCAGACCCTCGGCGCCGATGTGGTTCGCGCGTACGCGGACGCGGGCAAC
The DNA here is from genome assembly GCA_035287005.1 of Actinomycetota bacterium. Classification (GTDB taxonomy): domain Bacteria; phylum Actinomycetota; class UBA4738; order UBA4738; family HRBIN12; genus AC-51. Next base: position 5,021 of record DATECH010000030.1, read on the forward strand.
GTGGCGTCGGTGCGTGTGGCCGCCAAGGTCGGACTCCATGTGGTGGAGCGCTTCGAGGGGACCGATGAGGAGGGCACCTGGCACGGCGTGCGCATGGAGCGCCGTGCGAGCCATCCGACCTAGGGCCGAACGATGCACGCATCCGGGACGGAGGATGAGCCACAGGGCCGTTGAGATCCCCCGGATGCCTCGCTAGCGTCATCACGGCAACCGCCATACCAGTCGGAAGGAACGAGATGACCACCACGCACCCCCTCCTCGAGCGTGTTTCTGTCGGTAACCCGCATCACGACAACAGCGGCCTTCGAGCCCGGTTGTCGGGGCAGACCGTCGGAGACCGCTCGATCGCCGCCGAACTTCGCGCTGCGATCCGCGAGCGCGAGACCGCCGACGTCGTCGTCGACGTGCGCGAGACCAGCCGCTGGCGTTAGCCGCAACTTTCCCTCGCTGGCGCCACGTGCAACCATGGACAACATGGAGCCCACTGGGCGTGCGCGCTCCTCGCCCGGCGCTCGGAAGATGGCGGAGGCCACGCCCGATTCGCGGAATCGATACGTCGACCTGATCCGCGTCGTGTCGATCGGCGTCGTCGTGCTCGGGCATTGGACGATGGCCGTGCTCGGCCACCGCAACGGAACCTTCACGGGATCCAACCTGCTCGAGTTGAACCCCGATCTGCAGATCCTGACGTGGGTCTTCCAAGTGATGCCGCTGTTCTTCATCGTGGGCGGGTTCACGAACGGCGGGTCGTGGGCTTCGGCGCACGGTCGCGGCACGCGATACGCAGACTGGCTTCGTGCGAAGTCGGCTCGGTTGATCCGGCCGGCGGTGTGGTTCGTCGCGTTCTGGACGCTGATCCCGGTCGTCGGCGTTGCGACCGGCATCCTGCCGGCGAGCGTGGCACGAACTGGTGGCGAGGAGGTCGCCCTCCCGTTGTGGTTCCTCGCCGTGTACACGCTCGCGGTCGCGGCCGTCCCTGCCCTGTACACGGTGCATGGACGGCTCGGCGGCGCCCGCGTCCTGTCCGCGCTGGTGATCGGGGCCTTCGTCGTCGACAACCTGCGCTTCGGCGCCGACGTCCCCGTCGTCGGCGCCCTGAACTACGCCCTCGTGTGGCTGGCGCTGCTCGAGCTGGGGTTCCTGTGGCGCGAGGGTGCGTTCGCGGGGCAACCTTTCCTTCCGTGGCTGATGATGGGGGGTGGACTCGCGGCGCTCGCGGTGATGGTCCGGTGGTTCGACTACCCGGTGTCGATGATCGGGCTGACCCATGCGCCTCGATCCAACGCGCAGCCTCCGTCGCTGGCGCTCGTTGCTCTCGGCATCTGGCAGTTCGGGGCGACGCTGCTGTTCCAGGCGCCGGCGAACCGCTGGCTGCAGCGGCCGCGCGCGTGGCTCGCGGTCGTCGTCGCGAACTCGATGGTGATGACCTTCTACCTGTGGAACATGAGCGCGGTCGTGCTGGCCGCGGTGCTGTTGTTCCCGACGGGGCTCGCTCCCCAACCTGAGGCGCTTTCCAACGCCTGGTGGCTGCTTCGCCCGGCGTGGTGGCTGGTGTGCGCGATCTGCATCCTGCCGTTCCTGTTCGGATTCCGATGGGCGGAGCGACCGGTCGAGGCGCCACCGCCGTCGCGAGCCCGTTGGCCCGGCGTGGCGGTCGCGATCGCCGGCACCCTGGCCGCCGGTGCCGGATTCGCCCTGCTCGCGGCCCGCGCGTTCCCGGTGCCCGGCTCGATCGTGGTGATCCCGACGATCGGCGTAGCCCTGGTGGCGATCGGCGCGCTGCTGATCCACGTCGACCCCATCGCGCCGCTACGCCGTCGTACGGGCGCGGCGACCGGTTACTAACCGGCGTTCAACCCCGGCTAGCATGTGCCCGCGAACCGGCCGGCGCCCCGCCGGCCCTACACGGCAGGAGGCATCGTGACGAATGGCACAGTCCCCGACCGCGCCCAGGTGGTGATCGTGGGCGGCGGCGTGATCGGTTGCAGCATCGCTTACCACCTCACGAAGATGGGGGTGCGCGACGTCGTGCTCCTCGAGCGCAAGGAGCTGACTGCCGGCACCACCTGGCACGCCGCCGGGCTGATCACCTCGGCCGGCATGCCGAACGAGACCTTCGTGTGGATGTCGCGTTACACGTCGGATCTCCTGCCGACGCTGACCGAAGAGACCGGCCAGGACACCGGGTTCCGTCGGATCGGCCACCTGCATCTCGCGTGCACACCACAGCGCGTCGAGACCGTCACGCGCGAGGCGATCTTCGCCAAGGCGCACGGCGTGCCGATCGAGCTGGTGGGGCCCGAGGAAGTCCGGCGGCTGTGGCCCGAGGCCAAGGTCGACGACATCATCACGGCGGCGTGGGTACCCGACGAAGGTCGCGCCAACCCCGCCGACGTGACCCAGGCCTATGCCAAGGGCGCCCGGATGGGCGGGGCGACGATCGTCGAGGGCGTCGCCGTGACCGGGTTCACGACCGCGCGCGGCGCCGTGACCGGCGTGATCACGGAGCGGGGCACGATCGAAACCGACACGGTGGTGAACGCCGCCGGGATGTGGGGACGGCAACTCGGCGCGCTCGCCGGCGTCACGATCCCCTTGCAGGCGGCCGAGCACTATTACCTGCTGACCGATACCGTCGCATGGGCGCACCCCGACCTGCCGGTCGTGGAGGATCCCGACCGCTACGGCTACTACCGAGAGGAAGCCGGCGGCATCCTGGTCGGACTGTTCGAACCCAAGGCGGCACCGTGGTCGCTGGACCAGATCCCACCGGACCTCGGCTTCGCGGTGCTCCCACCGGACTGGGATCGCATGGCCGGGTTCCTGTCCGACGCGATGGACCGGTTCCCCGCACTGCACGACGCGGGCATCCGGCAGTTCTTCTGCGGTCCGGAGAGCTTCACGCCGGACATCGGCCCGCTGCTCGGGGAGGCGCCCGAGCTCCGGGGATTCTTCGCGGCGTGCGGGCTGAACTCGCTCGGCATCCTGCTGTCGGGCGGCGTCGGTTCGCTCATGGCGCAGTGGATCATCGACGGCGAGCCGCCGATGGACGTCACCGGCATGAGCGTGGACCGCGCGATGCCGTTCATGACGAACCGCTCGTTCCGCGCGGAGCGCGGCGTCGAACTGCTGGGCGCGCTGTTCGGCGACTCGGCGTTCCCCTCCTGGCAGCCGCGGACGGGGCGCGACGTCCGGCGCTCGGTGATCCACGATCGCCTCGCCGACGCGGGCGCCGACTTCATGGTCCTGTCCGGCTACGAGGTCCCCGAGTGGTTCGCCGACGAAGGCGTCTCTCATGAGCGGCCGCAGGGCTGGGCCCGGGATCAGTCGTTCGAGGCGCAGGCGAACGAGCACCGCGCCGTGCGGGAGGCCGTCGGCGTCATGGACATGTCGTTCATGGCAAAGATCCTCGTGCGGGGTCCCGGAGCGGAGGCGCTGTTGAACACGGTGAGCGCCTCGAACGTCAGCGTGCCGATCGGCAAGATCGTCTACACGCAATGGCTCACAGAACGCGGCGGGATCTGGACCGACGTGACGGTCACGCGCCTGGGTGAGGATCACTTCTTGGTGGTCGGGGCCGACATCATCCATCGCCGGATGATCGCGTGGCTCGAGCGCCACGCCGAGGGTGGGGAGTTCGTCGCGATCACGGACATGTCGTCGTCGCGCACGCTGCTGACCGTGCAGGGCCCGCGCTCGCGCGAGCTCCTCTCGCGCCTAACGACTGCCGACCTGTCCAACGAGGCATTCCCCTATATGCGGGCCAAGGAGATCGAGGTCGGCAACGGGGTCGCACTGGCGATGCGCGTGACCTACCTGGGGGAACTCGGCTGGGAGCTGCACATCCCGACCGACCACGCCCTCACCGTGTTCGACGCGCTGTTCTCGGCCGGCGGGGACCTCGGGATCCGCAACGCCGGACTGGGGGCGTTGAATTCACTCCGGCTGGAGAAGGCCTACCGGGACTACGGTCTGGACATCGACAACTCCGACACCCTGATCGACGTGGGCCTCGATTTCGTCGTGTCGTGGGACAAGCCCGGCGGGTTCATCGGGCGCGACGCGTTGGTGAAACAGCGCGACTCGGGAGTGCGGGTCGCGCGCATGGTGCAGGTGCTCGTCAACGACCCGGAGCCGTTGCTGTACGGGCACGAGCAGCTCTACCGGGACGGCGTTCACGTCGGCGAGAACCGGATCGGCGCCTACGGGCACACGCTGGGCGGGGGCGTCGGCCTGGCGATGATCGAGCGGGAGGACGACATCACCGACGGCTTCATCGCCACGGGAACATGGGAACTCGACATCGTCGGGCGCCGCTACCCCGTGACGTTGTCGCTGGTGCCGATGTACGACCCAAGGCGGGAGCGGATCAAGGCCTGAATCGAGGACGACCCTCGAGATCGCGACCGCGAGCCCGTGGCTCAGCCGTGCTAGCCTCCGCTTCCCTGTCCACGCACGGAAGGAGCGGCACCATGCCCGACGAGAACCTGGAACAAGCGGCCGAGGAGATCGCCGACGACGCCGTCGACAACGCGGTCGTCGCCGAGGCGCTGCACGAGGACGCCGTGGAGAAGGCGGTCGAGGCCGAGGCGCTGTACGCGGCCGCCGACGAGCTGGCCGCCGAGGCGGTCGTCGAGGAGGTCATCGCCGAGGACATGGCGGCCGACGCAGTCGCCGAGGCCGAGATCGCGGTTGCCGCTGCGGAGGCGGCCGAGGATGCCGAGGACGCCGACTAGGATCGATGGCCACGCGTGAAGCGCGTCTGGGACGTCCCCGACGACGTGCGGACGGTCCATCTGTGCGCGTGCACGCTCGAACACGCTGAGGAGATCGGCGCCGCGCTCGAGGCGGTCGGCATCGTGTGGTGGGTGAAGCCGCCGTCCGCCGGTTTCCTCGCGTTCCTGGACCGCGAGTACCACGTATTCGTCGACCGGACGCGCACCGCTGACGCCGCCGCGATCGCGCACGGCATCATCGAGCCGCCGAGCGGAGGACCGGCATGACGCACCGCGCGATCGTGATCATCGGGGCGGGCGTCGTCGGCGCGGCGCTGGCCGATCAGCTCGTGGCGCGCGGGGAACGACACGTCACGGTGCTCGACAAAGGCCCGCTGTTCGCCACGGGGGGCTCCTCGACGCACGCGCCGGGGCTGGTGAGTCGCACCAGCACCTCGGCGTTCATGTCGCACACGGCCGACGCCACGATCCGCACGTTCGGCGAGCTCACCTTCGACGGTGGTCCCGCCCTGCTGCCCGTCGGCACCCTCGAGGTCGCGTACAACGAGAAACGCCTCGCGGAACTGTGGCGCCGGTGGGGCGCGGCGCAGTCCTTCGGATGGCACGGGCGCATGATCGAACCCGACGAGGCGTTGCGGCTGTGGCCGATCATCGAGCGCGACGGGTTGCTCGGCGCGTACGCGACGGCGAACGAGGGCCTGGCGATCGCGATGCGCGCCGTCCAGGCGCAGGCCGCGCGCGCCGCCGAAGGCGGCGCG
>DATECH010000031.1:0-13096 GCA_035287005.1 Actinomycetota bacterium
GCGCTCGCGCCCGATCCGAAGGCGGCGCCGACGGGCGTCGATCTCCGGCCGTTGAAGAACCCGCCCGCCCGCCGGCCCGCGGATGACGACAGCGCGCTGATCGTTCCCCGCAAGGGGATCGACAACATCAATCACCTGGTCTTCATCGTGATGGAGAACCGTTCCTTCGACCATTACTTCGGCACCTACCCGGGCGCCGACGGGATCCCGATGGACGCCGACGGCACCCCGACCGTGTGCCAGCCGAACCCGCGCACCGGCGCCTGCGACCGACCGTTCCACGACACGAACTTCATCGATCAGGGTGGGCCGCACGGCCACATCGCATCCACGATATCGGTGGACGGCGGCGCGATGGACGGGTTCATCAAGGCGCTGTCCACACAGGGCAACGGGTGCATGCTGCACCCGACGGAGCCGCCGTGCCCGCAGGCGACGCCCGGGCCGCAGGGACAGCCCGACATCATGGGCTACCACACCCGGCGGGAGCTTCCGAACTACTGGGCGTACGCGGATCGATACACGCTGTTCGACCGCATGTTCGCGCCCGTGGATTCGTGGACCTTGCCGTCGCACCTGTTCATGCTGTCGGGATGGTCGGCGTACTGCCCCGACCTGAACGATCCGATGAGCTGTCACTCCGAGCTGGCCTTCCACGGCGCCAACGCCTACGGGGACGACTGGGACGACCAGTGGCCGGGGGCCACCTGGCGAGCGGAGGACGCGACCAAGTACCCACGCCCCTACATCTGGGCGCCGATCACCTGGCTCCTGTACAAGGAGGGCGTCAGCTGGGGGTACTTCGTCGGCGAAGGCTCGTGCATCAAGCCGCCGTGCAGCGGCCTGACGGGGCCCAAGACCGCGGATGTCCAGAACCCGCTTCCCGGCTTCCTGGCGACGGAGGCCACCGGGCAGTTCGCGAACATCCGCCCCAACGAGGACTTCATCGCGATGGCAGGCCAGGGCAACCTGCCCTCGGTGTCGTGGATCGTGCCGGTCAAGGATGCCGGCGACCATCCACCCGACGACATCTCCAAGGGACAGGCGTACGTGACCAAGCTGATCAACGCCGTGATGCGGGGCCCGGCCGATCAGTGGAACCACACCGCCATCTTCGTGACATGGGACGACTGGGGCGGCTTCTACGACCACGTACGCCCACCCGTCGTCGACGAGAACGGATGGGGGCTGCGCGTGCCCACGTTCCTGGTGAGTCCGTGGGCGAAGGGCGGGCATATCGATCACACGACGTTGAGCTTCGATGCGTTCCTGAAGCTGATCGAGGATCGCTTCCTGGGCGGCCAGCGGCTCGATCCGCTGTCCGATGGCTGGCCCGACGCTCGGCCGACCATACGGGAGGAGATGGCGAAACTCGGGTCGCTGGACGGCGCCTTCGACTTCACCGGCGACCCGCGCGAGCCGCTCGTGCTGCCGTTGGAGCCGGGATACAGCGGCGGCTGAGCGCTCGCTGCGTCGAACAACTGGCTGGCCCGCCTGGATTCGAACCAAGACCAACTGATCCAGAGTCAGCCGTGCTGCCGTTACACCACGGGCCACCGAGTGCGTGAGCACTGTAGCAAGACCTCAACGCGACGCCCGGATACGGTTTGACCGCGTTCACCGGGGAGAGGTAGCGTGGCAACGGTTCCTAGAGGAGTGGAGGGCACCGTGAACAAGGGCGGCTTGGTTGCAGAGGTTGCGAAGCGCACCGGCGTCTCGAAGGCCGAGGTCGCCCGCGTCGTCGACGCGTCGATCGACGTGGTCCGCGAGACGGTCGTCAGTGGGGAGCGCGTTACGCTGGCGGACTTCGGCACGTTCGAGCGCAAGCATCGGAACGAGCGCATCGCGCGCAATCCGCGCAAGCCGGATGTGCCGATCGTGGTGCCCGCCCGCGATCTTCCCTCGTTCACCGCGGGCAAGGAGTTCCGTGCCCAGGTTCTGGGCGAGTAGCGTCGCCCTCACCCGCAGCGCTAAAGCGTCACGAGGTGCAGCCCGCGGGCAACGGCGCCTTCGTCCGCGGCTTCGACCTCGAATCGAACCCGTTGGCCGATCCGCAGCAGCAGGATCGACGGATCTGCCAACGAGCGATCGTCGATCGCGATCTCGGTGCGGTCGTCGGTCAGCAGCGAGCCCGTCCGGCTGCTCGCGTCGAAGCTCTTGATCGTTCCTTGCACGTCGCTTCTCCTCATGTCCCGCTGGCGCGCGCCGTCACTCGCTCGTCGACCCGAAGGTCGCGGAGCACCTCACGGGTGCGGGTCGCCCGGGAGCTGTGCAGCACGGTGAGGATATCGTTCGGCGCGTCCAGATCGAAGGCGAGCTCCGGGCGCTCGACGACCGCGATCGGCAGATCGGCCTCGGCCGCCGCCTGCAGATGCCTGCGGTAGGAATCGGGACCGAAGTGCGCCTCGATCGCTCGCGGTGGCCGCCGAAGCAGGAGATTGGTGCCGCGCTCGTCGGCAGAGGGAGCGAGCACGACGGGGCCGAGGGTGTGCACCGCCCGCGTGAGCGCGGCGGCCGTGATCAGCGGCGTGTCGGGTAACACGACGGCCAGCGCGTCCAACCCGCGACCGATCGCCTCCGCCTCCGTCTGCTTGATCGCTACGCCCAGGGGCGGCTCGTCTTCGACGATCGGGGTCGCGCCGCGGCGGGCGGCCACCTCCAGCACGGCCTCGTCCGGCGACACCACCCACGTCGTCCACCCCGGCACCGCCAGCGACGCATCGAGGACGTCCTCGAGCATGGCCAGGGTGAGCGCCGCACGCTCCAGGGGCGCGAGGACCGGATCGAGACGCGCCTTCGCCTCGCCGAGGGACTTCACGGGCAGGACCATCGCGTGCATGCGTTGCAGCCTAGCCGAGTCGATGCGGTAGCCTCTCGGGCTTCGAGGGACGAGCACCGACTGAGGAGGACCTTCCGCTGGTAGAGCCCTGGTTCCACGCCATCCGATGGTCGGTCTTCCCGCTACTGCGGGCGTGGTTTCGCTGGCGGCTCGAGGGGTTGGAACGGATCCCTGCTCGGGGTCCTGTGCTGATCGCCTGCAACCACGCGTCGTACCTGGATCCACTCGTGAACGCCTACGCGGTCATCCGCGCTCGCCGTCGACCACGGTTCCTCGCCAAACAGGAACTGTTCCGCGCACCCGGCATCAAGTGGGCGATGCGCGGTACACGGCAGATCCCCGTCGCGCGGGGAACCGGGGATCAGGTGTCGTCGCTGCGCGCGGCCGAGGAGGCGCTCGGGCGGGGTGAGGTGGTGGTCGTGTACCCCGAGGGGACCGTCACGAAGCGCTCGGACGGGTTGCCGATGCAGGGCAAGACCGGAACGGTTCGCCTGGCGTTGGCGGCGGGCGTTCCGATCATCACGATGGTCAGTTGGGGTTCCGCGCCTGTGTGGCAGAAATCCGGTCACGGGTCGCTGCGCCCCGGTCGACCCGTGTGGCTGCGCGTTGGTGCGCCGATCGATGTCGCCGGACGTGGGGTCGATCCCGCGGATCACGACGGCGTGCGACGCCTCACCGAGGAGCTGATGGATGCGCTCACCCGTGAGGTCGAGCAGCTCCGCGCGCGGTACCCGGCCGGGTGGAGCACCCGCTAGGGTGGCGCGGTGGAACGTCGTCGCCGCGTGGCCGTCCTGTTCGGTGGCAGATCCTCCGAGCACGAGATCAGCTGCCTGTCGGCTCGCTCCGTGATCGACGCGCTGGACCCCGCGACCACCGAGGTCATCCCGATCGGGATCGCTCGTGACGGTCGCTGGCACGTCTTGGCAGGCCCGCCGTCGTTGCCGGCCGAAACGGGGCGCCTGCCGGAAGTCGTCGCCGGCGCCGGCGTCGTGGCCAAGCTGGCCGACGACACGGCCGGTCATCCCGAACTCGAGCTGGCCGACGGGTCGCGCGCCGCCTTCGACGTGGTCTTCCCGGTGTTGCACGGTCCGCAGGGAGAGGACGGCGCGATCCAGGGACTGCTGGAGCTTGCGGGCGTGCCCTACGTGGGCGCAGGCGTGCTCGGCAGCGCGCTCGGCATGGACAAGGCGATGCAGAAGGCCCTTTGGGCGGCGGCGGGGTTATCCGTCGTGCCGCACACCGCGGTCGCCGAGCACGAGTGGCGCGAGGACCCCGAGGCGGTCTCGGCGCGAGCCACCGCGCTCGGCTTCCCGGTCTTCACGAAGCCGGCGTCGCTCGGATCATCGGTCGGGATCTCTAAGGTCGCCGACGCCCAGGGCCTCGACGCGGGAATGGAGGAGGCGTTCCGATACGAGCGCAAGGCCCTGATCGAACGGGCGATCCAGCCGGTGCGCGAGATCGAGTGCGCGGTGTTGGGCAATGACGAACCGGTTGCGTCGGTGTGCGGCGAGGTCGAGCCGCGTGGTCACGACTTCTACGACTACGACGCCAAGTATCTCGATGAACAGGGAGCGAACCTGCTGATCCCCGCGCCACTCACCCCCGAGCTCACGGCGCGCATCCAACGGATCGCCATCGCGGCGTTCTCGACCGTGGCCTGCGCCGGGATGGCGCGCGTCGACCTGTTCGTACGCGACGACGAGGTGTGGATCAACGAGATCAACACGATCCCGGGGTTCACCTCGATCTCGATGTACCCCAAGTTGTGGGCGGCCAGCGGCCTCCCCTACGCGGACCTGGTCCAGCGGCTGCTCGATCTCGCGGTGGAACGCTTCGAGGCCGAGCGGGCGAAGCACGTCGATGTTCGGCAGCTGCACGGTCGAGCGGACGCGTGAGGGCGCGCCGGCCGGTCGATCCTCCTACAGATGCACGACGGGACAGGTCAGCGTGCGGGTGATGCCCTCGACCGCCTGGATCCGGGCGACCACGAGCTTGCCGAGGTCGTCCACGGTCTCCGCCTCGGCGCGAACGATCACGTCGTAGGGACCGGTCACGTCCTCCGCCTCGGCGACACCTGGCACCGCTCGCACCTCTGAGGCGACGGCGGCGGCCTTGCCAACCTCGGTCTGGATCAGGATGTACGCGTTCACCATGGTTGCGTTCCTCCTCGCGGTGAAGGGAGGCACATGCTACGGCCCGCACCAGACGAAGCGCAACGCGGCGGGTGCCGCCGTCCCCGCGGTGCCTTGTGGGACAGTCAGAGGCGCGCGCGGGTCGGTTCGCGGGCGAAAGGGGCACGATGCGCAGGGTTGGATCGGCGTGAACGCGATCGAGCTGGTGGCTGCGGTGGTCTTCGCCGGCCTGGCCGTTCGTTCGGCCCGCTACTGGGCCAAGCATCGCTTCGGGGCCAAGGATGCGGTCGACGACGCGCTGTTCGCCCTCTTCGTCACGGGTCGCGTCGGCACCTGGGTGCTCGCCTGCGTCCTGTTCATCCTGTTCGGCACGATCACGGCCCGAGGGCGCGGGTACGCGGACGAAGCGGGTCAGTACTCCTGGTTGTTCGTTGTGTTCCTGGCCCTGGGTGCGATGCAGTTGATCGCGGGCTGGTTCCTCGGCGCGCGCGCTGCGTCGGGGACCGATCCGAACGGCGAGGAGGCCGGGGACGAACCCCGGCCTCCGATCGCATAGTGCGGCGCTGACGCGGTTGTGCTAGCCGATCGCCTTGATGATGTCCTCGGACAGTTGCGTGAACTGCTGCAAGTGCGCGATGCGGTCCGCCTTGAGGTTCTCAACGATCGACGCGTACTCTTCGCTGCGACCCTGCGCCTCGTACAGGCGGCGTGGCTGCAGCTTCTGGGCGTCGTCGAGGTCGGGAACCGTCGTTGCCACCTGGTAGCCGAAGTCGGGATCCTCCTCGAAGGAGATCGTGCCCTCGGCGACACCCTTCACGCACGCGGACGTGTCGGGGATCCGTAGTTTCTTGGAGCGGTCGTCATCGTCCGTGCCGCCGACGCGGCCTGTGTTGAGCAGGTACGTCTCGATCGGGTACTCGGCCAGCAGCTCCAGCAGCCGGTTGCCCTGCAGGCCGTGGGGGAGTGGGAAGAACGGATTCGTGCCTGGCACGCGCAGGAACTTGCCCTCCTCCGACGCGCCGCCGGCCGCCGTGCCTGTCGTCTCGCCCAGCATGAAGAACGCGGCCGCCTGCTCTTGCGACAGCTTGGCGACCGCCGGGATGATGTTCTCGTTGCGGTTGAGGATCAGCAGGTAGTCCACGGTTCCCACGTTGCGGGCGTCCTCGTAGGACATCAGATCCTGCATCTCGAACACGGCGCGACCGTTCTTGGTGTAGTGCTCGTTGAAGAAGTCGACGGCGCCGCTGTCGTCCTGGTAGACGTTCTCCAGGTACGCGTTCGACCTCACGACGGCGCCGTGGATCGAGGGCTCGAAATCGGCGTCCAGCCCGAACGTCTTTGCGAAGCATCCGTTCTCGGTGCCGTAGGCGTGACCGCCGGGCATCAGGCCGACGAAGTCGTCCTGGATGGGCTTGGAGCCGTTTTGCGTCGTGAATGTGGTCGTGGTCTTGCCGGTGCCGGACAGCCCGATGATCATGAACACCTTGTTGCCGTGGGCGGTCGGGATCTCCTTGAGCCCGGCGTGCAGGGCGAGACCGCCCTTGTTGTAGACGATGTCGTTCCACATGCGCAGGCCGCCCTTCTTGGACTCCCCGAAGTAGTCGGAGTTGAGGACGCGCGTCGTGTAGTCGTCGAGGTCGACCGCGATCAGACGGTCATCTGGGTAGCCCTCGGCTTTGAGTCCCGGCGTGTAGATCACCTGCACCTGGGGGTCTGCGCCGTCGGAGCGCTCGAAGTACAGCTTCTGTTGCATGCCTGCGATGTTCGCGTAGCGCTTCTCCATCACGAGGCGAGCGGCGGTGCGCATCTGTAGGTCGTTGCCGATGTAGCCGTCGATCACGATCGTGTCGTGTTCGGCGATGTAGGCGTCCTGGAGCTCGGCGATCGTCTCGTAGTCCTCCCGCGACATCGTCCCGCCGCTGGATTCGCGGTCGACCACGTAGGTCGACGCCGCCGATCGGGACAACACCGTGGTCTGGACGTTCACGTTGCCGAACTCGGAGATCCGCGCTTCGGGCATCTCCTCGGTGAACGCTCGCAGCTCCTCGGGGGTCGGGTTATGGAACACCTGTGCCACGTGGGCCTCCTCGGATGTCGAAGAACGCCGGAACCGGCGTTTGTACGGAGTGGAGAACGAGGCCAAGTGTATCGAACGCCCCTGGTCCGCCCGCGGCCAGCGCCTGCCGCCCCCGTTGTACGGACCGGCCAAGGGTGTGGGGGAAACGGCCGAGCGCCACCTAGTCACGGCGGGCCATCCGGGATGGGCACTGCGGGCCTTCAAGCGGGTGCCTGAACCCGTCGAGGGATGAGGTTGAGCCCGCCTTCGGCGGGCGGCGGAGGAGTCGCATGCGCAGGGACCTCACCTTCGAGGCAGCGAACAAGCTGCACCGCCGGCGTGGACACGCGCTGATCCTTGCGTCGATCGCCGCGCTGGTGGTTGGTGTCGCCGCATCGACGGCCGTCGCCGCCGCTTGGGGGGCGGACCGCGGCGACGCTGCGGAGGCACGCTTCCAGGACGTCGTGTCCACCCAGCGCACCCACGTGCAGGAGACGGTGCGCGCCTACCGGCGGATGCTCACCGTGACGCAGGGCTTCTTCCAGGTGCAAGCGCCGACGAACGACCGATTCCTGGAGTTCACGCAATCGCAGGAACTGGCCGAGGCGCACCGCTCGGTGATCGCGCTGCAATTCATCCATCGCCGTCCGGGACGTGCGGGCGGTGAGATCAGCTACCCCGTCACCATGGTCGCACCTCGCTCGGCGGCGACGGGGTTGCTCGGGCGAGACCTCGCAGAGGATCCGAGCGCCCGAGACGCGTTGGAGTTGGTCGGGGAAAACGGCGGTGTCACGATGACCCCGCCGCAGGCGAACACGTACTCCCAGCTGCGGATGCAGCTGATCGCACCGGTTCACCGCGACGGGCACTTCGTCGGGTGGGTCGGCGCGACCCTGGATCCTTCGGTGCTCGCCGGCGAGATGCTCGCCGAGCCCCAGGAAGGCATCCGCGCCACGCTGCGATGGGACATGAACGGGGATGTCTTGGGGTCGACGACCGGAACAGGCGTCACGGACGGTGACGAGCCGGTCTTCCGCTCCACGGAACACGTTGTCGTGGACGGCACCGCGTGGTCGATCGATCTGGTTGCGACGCGCAGCTTCGATCCCGAGGCGCTTGCCTTCCCCTGGGCGCCGCTCGCGGCCGGGTTGGTCGCGACGGCGGTCGTGGCGCTCGCGCTGTTCATGCTCGGACGCTCGCGCGTAGCCGCCCTGGACCTCGCCACCCGTCTCGGCATGGATCTCGCTGCGTCGGAGGCGCGCGCAAAGGCCGTCATGGACTCCGCCGTCGAGGCGATCGTGACCACCGACGCCGATGGACACATCGAGTCCGCGAACCCGGCGGCGGAATCGCTGTTCGGCTGGACGGAGCCGGAGATGGTCGGCCGGCCGATCGGGGACATCGTGCCGATCCTAGACACGGTGGAGAACGAGGCGGGACTCCACGACGTGCGTTGGGAGGAGCACGAACACATGGTCGAGGGCAGGCGCAAGGACGGCACCGCGCTACCGCTTGACGTCTCTTTGGCCGCGACCTCGGTCGGGGGAAGCGACATGTTCACCGTGATCGCGCGAGATGCGACCGTCCGCAAGCTGCATGAGGACCAGCTGGAGCACCAGGCGACGCATGATCCGCTGACCGGATTGTCGAATCGCAAGCTGTTCGATGAGCTGCTCGTGCGGGCCGTGTTCCGCGCCGAACGTTCCCGTCGCGCGATCGCCGTGCTCTATCTCGACCTCGACGGCTTCAAAGACGTCAACGACGTGTTCGGACACCAGGCGGGCGATCGCGTCCTGGCGGAGACGTCGCGCCGCCTCGAGTCGGTGATCCGGCCCGGCGACATCGTCGCCCGCATGGGCGGGGACGAGTTCGTGGTCCTGTGCGAGAACCTCGTCTCGCCCGACGACGCCGAGAAGATCGCGACCCGGATCGTGCGATCAGTGGGCAAGCCGATCCCGGTCGCCGCCGGGGTGGCGACGGTGACCGCGAGCGTCGGCATCGCGATCGGTTCGCTGGGCGAAAGCGCCGCATCGATCGTGGCGAGGGCGGACGAGGCGATGTACCGGACGAAGCAGGACGGCAAGGCCGGCTACCGGTTCGCCTCGTCGATCATCGGCTGATGCGGACCGGGGGCGCTACCCGCGCGCGGCGCGGACGACCTTGCCGGCCTTGATGCAGCTCGTGCACGCGTTCACACGCTTCGGAGAGCCGTTGATCAGCGCGCGAACGCGCTGGATGTTCGGATCCCACCGGCGGTTGTTCCGCTTGTGCGAGAATGTCACCGACTTGCCGAACCACGGCTTCTTTCCACAGATGTCACACACGGCTGCCATAGCCGGACAAGGGTAACAGAGCTGCCGCTACGCCCCGGTGGCGATCGCGCGCAGGTTCGCCTCCAGATCGCTCGCCGACACCTGGCCCGCCACCGTGGCCCGCAGCATGCCCTCGGCGTCGAAGAACAGCGTGGCCGGCGGGCTGAAGAGTCCGTAGTGCACCGCGATCGCGTTCGTGGGGTCGAACACGCTGGGGTACGGCACGCCGTACTCGGCGATGAACGCGGTCGCGCCCGCGCGATCGTCGGACAGATCCACCCCCACGAACCGCACCCGATCGCCCCAGCGTTCATGCGCCGCCACGAGATCGGGCGTCTCCTCCCTGCACGGCGGACACCAGGATGCCCAGAAGTTCACGAGCACCGGCGTGCCGCGTTGCTGTGCCATCATCGCGGCGAAGGTGTCCGGATCCATCGTCGGCAGGGCGTCGACCTCGCTGGGCAGCAGCGACACCGTCGAGGACGCGGGCGTGGCGGGTGACGCTGGCGTGGAGGCCGCGGCCGAGCAGGCGCCGAGCACGGAGGCGAGCGCGAGTGCGCTCGCGAGGGCCACGGCCGGTCGAGGTGTCATGCGACCATGGTAGAACCCGACACCGTGAAGGACAGCTCATGCCGCTGAACCCCGACGATCCGATCACGGCGATCGACGCCGGGCTGGCCGCGCGCAGAGCGGGGCGCACTAAGGGGCCCGAGGCACATATCGTGCTGTCCGACGCGTTCGGGATCGTCACGGTCGGTCAACTGCTGCATCACTACCCCCGCCGGTACATCGATCGCTCCCGCGTGTTGCCGATCGGTCGGTTGAAACTCGATGCCTACGCCACGGTGATCGCAACGGTCCGCAGCGTCGCCAAGCGGCAGACGCGCCGCCGCCAGTCGATGGTCACGGTCACGATCGGCGACGGGACCGGGTTCTTGGAGCTGACGTTCTTCAACCAACCGTGGGTGGCCAGCTGGTACCGCGCGGGCTCGGAGCTCGCCGTGTCCGGCGTCGTCCAGCTGTATCGGGGTCGGCTGCAGCTCGCCAACCAGGAGGTCGAGGTCCTGCGAAGCGGCGAGCAGGACCTGGTCCACACGGGACGCATCACCCCCGTGTATCGAGCGGCCGACGGCATCACCGCGCGCACGATCCGGGAGCTGATGTGGCGGGCGCTCGAGCAGCTCGCGCCGCAGCCCGATCCGCTTCCCGATGAGCTGCGCGAAGCCGAGTCGCTGGCGGACCGCGATCTGGCGCTGCGCTGGATCCACTTCCCGTCCGACGATCGAGAGCTCGCGACGGCACGAGAACGGTTGAAGTTCGATGAGCTGTTCACGCTGGAGCTCGGCGTCGCGTTCCGCAAGAAGCGGCTGGAAGCCGAGCGCAAGGGCGTCGCGCACCGGGCGGCCGGATCGCTCACCGGCGCGTTGATCGCCACCCTGCCGTTCGCGCCCACGGCCGCGCAGGAACGGGCGTTCGCCGAGATCGGCGAGCAGATGGAGGCGCCACACCCGATGAACCTGCTGCTGCAGGGCGATGTGGGCGCGGGCAAGACGGTGGTCGCGATCCACGCGTGCTTGGTGGCGATCCAGTCGGGGCACCAAGCGGCCATCATGGCCCCCACGGAGGTGCTCGCCGGGCAGCACCTGCGGTCGGCGCGTGCGCTGCTCGCGGGCCTCGGGGCGGTGGCCTTCCTCGATGCCGCCGCAGCCGAGGGGCCGAGGGACCAGGGGTCGTTGTTCGCCGAGGCGCAGACCGCCACCGGCGTCGCCGAGCCGACGCTCACCTACGCGCTGCTGTCGGGAAGCGTTACCGGCAAGGAGCGCGCGCGCATCGTGGCGGGGGCGGCGGACGGATCGATCGACCTCGTGATCGGCACGCACGCGTTGGTGCAGGAAAGCGTCTCGTTCGCCGACCTGAGTCTCGCGGTCGTCGATGAGCAACATCGGTTCGGGCTGCACCAGCGCATGGCCCTGAAGGGCAAGGGTGGAGGCGACATCGACGTGCTGATCATGACCGCCACCCCGATCCCGCGGACGCTTGCGCTGACCTACTACGGCGATCTCGACGTGGTGGTGATCGACGAGCTCCCAGCCGGTCGCCAGCCGATCCGCACGATCGCCGCGCGCCGCGAGCCCGAACGCGCCGCGGCGGAGACACTCGTGCGCGAGGAGGTCCAGGCTGGCCGGCAGGCGTTCGTGGTGTGTGCGGCCATCGATGAGGGCAACCGAACGCAAGTGAAGGCCGCCGAGGTCGAGGCCGAGCGGCTGCGCACCGAGGTCTTCCCGGACCTGCGGGTGGAACTCCTGCACGGTCGGATGCGCCCCAAGGACAAGGACCGGATCATGGACGGATTCCGCGCGGGTGACTCCGACGTCTTGATCTCGACGACCGTGATCGAGGTCGGCGTCGACGTGCCCAACGCCACCGTGATGCTGGTGGAGAACGCGGAGCGCTTCGGGCTCGCGCAGCTGCACCAGTTGCGCGGAAGGATCGGGCGTGGGCAGCACCCGGCGACCTGCGTCCTGTTCGACGCCTCCGACCCGGCGAACGAGGAGGCGCGCGCCCGCGTCGAGGCGATGGTTCGCTCGACCGACGGGTTCGAGCTCGCCGACGAGGACCTCCGCCTGCGAGGGGAGGGCACGCTGTTCGACGCCCGCCAGTCCGGGATGCCCGACCTCAAGCTTGCCCGTCTCGCCGACGACGTGGACCTGGTCAAGCGGGCCCGTGCGCGGGCGTTCGCGATTGTGGCCGCCGATCCCGGACTGGATGCCCATCCGGAGCTCTTGTCGGAGCTGACCATGCGCTTCGCGGACTCGATCGACTGGTTGTTCCAGTCGTGAGAGTGATCGCGGGAAGCGCCAAAGGGGCTCGATTGGCCGCGGTGCCGCCGGGCACCCGGCCGATGTCCGACATGGCCCGCGAAGGGCTGTTCGCGAGCTTGGGGTCCGATGTTCGGGGCACGAGGTGCCTGGATCTGTTCGCGGGCACGGGTGCCGTGGGGATCGAAGCGTTGTCCAGGGGGGCGACGGAGGTCGTGTTCGTCGAGCGCTCCGCGAGGGCCGTCGCTGCGATCCGCGACAACCTGGCTCGTGTCCGCATGGACGCCGTCGTCGTGAAGGCCGATGTCGAGCGGTTCCTTCGAGGACACCTTGTGGCGCAAGGGGTGTTCGACATCGCCTTCCTGGATCCGCCGTATGAGACGCCTCCTGCGGCGCTCGAGGGCCTGCTCTCGGAACTCGCCGCGGGATGGCTTGCCCCGGAGGGATGGACCGTCATGTTGACCCGTGGTCATAAGGGTCCCCTGCCTGCGCTTCCGGTACACTGGGCCGTCCGGAGGCAGCTTCGCTACGGAGACAGCCTCCTCACTTTGTACCGGGAGGAGCGATGGGCCTGACAGCCCTGTGTCCGGGAACGTTCGACCCGGTGACCAATGGGCATCTCGACGTCGTCGGCCGTGCCGCAAGCATGTTCGACACCGTCGTGGTGGCCGTCTTGGAGAATCCCGCCAAGACCCCGTTGCTCTCGCTCGCCGAGCGGATCGCATTGTTGGAGGAGGGGATCAGAGACCTCCCCAACGCGCGGATCGGCTCCTTCGGCGGGTTGCTCGTGGACTATGCGCGAGCACAGGGTGCGCAGGTGATCGTGAAGGGCCTTCGGGCCGTGAGTGACTACGAATACGAGATCCAGATGGCACAGATGAATCAACGGATCGGCGAGATCGACACGCTGTTCATGGCGACCAGCCCCAAGTGGTCGT
>DATECH010000032.1:0-6843 GCA_035287005.1 Actinomycetota bacterium
CGCGGCGCGAACGCGACCACGGCGGCCAGCACCGCGATCGGCAGGAGCTTCCACAGGGCAGATCGATAGGGGTGTTCCACCCTCCAGCCATCGGCCGGGATGTCGCGACCCTTGACCTTAGGCCCCGATCGCCTGATCGGCGATGAAGAGCACCTCATCGATGGCCTCGAACCCTTCCTGCAGGTGCTCTTCGGTGACGCACAGGGGCGGGTTCGTCATGATCCCGTTCCAGCGGATCATCGTGAAGACGCCTCGCTCCAGCAGGGCCCGGTTGATCGCCACCATCGTGTCGTTGTTGACGTTGTAAGGCGACAGCGGTTTCATCGTGTCGCGGTCCTCGACCAGCTCGAGGATGCCGAACAGCCCGATGTTGCGGACCAGCCCCACGCTCGGATG
Organism: Actinomycetota bacterium; assembly: GCA_035287005.1. GTDB lineage: Bacteria > Actinomycetota > UBA4738 > UBA4738 > HRBIN12 > AC-51. Next base: position 397 of record DATECH010000032.1, read on the forward strand.
CCTGTCGGCGAGCTCCTCGTGATGCCGGCGCATCACGGGCTCCAGGCGTTTCGCGTTGCCGATGAGATCGTCGTCCTCCAGCACCTGGATCGCGGCCAGCGCCGCGGCGCACGACAGCGGGTGGGAGTTGTACGTGAGACCCCCGTAGAAGACGTGGTCGTCGAAGTGCTGCGCGATCGCCGGCGAGATCGCGACGGCGCCCAACGGCAGGTACGACGAGGTCAGCCCCTTCGCGGTCGACATCAGGTCGGGCACGACGCCCCAGTGGTTCACGGCGAACCACTCGCCGGTCCGCCCGAATCCGCACATCACCTCGTCGGCGATCATGACGATGCCGTGGCGGCTGCAGAGTTCGCGCACGCCCTGCAGGTACCCCTCCGGCGGGATCAAGATGCCGTTGGTGCCCGTGACCGTCTCCAGGATGAACGCGGCGATCGTGTCGGGCCCCTCGAGCATGATCTGTTCCTCGAGCCGGTCGAGCGCCTGGTCGGCGGTCTCCTGCGGCCGATCGGCGCCGTGGTACGGGTCGAACACGCGCACGATGCCGGGCATCGGGGGGTTCTCGTTCGCCCATCGGCGCGGATCGCCCGTGAGGTTCGACGTCAGGTACGTGGCGCCGTGGTACGCACGGTAACGAACCATCACCTTGTCGCGACCCGTGAACGCCTTCGCGATCCGTATCGCGTTCTCGTTCGCCTCGGCTCCTCCCAGCGTGAAGAAGGACTTCTCCAGATCGCCCGGCCACAATGTGGCCAGCTTCTGTCCGAGCAGGGCCCGGGTCTCGTAGGCGGCGAACGGCGTGATGTAGGGGAGCTTCTCGCCCTGCTTGGCGATGGCATCGATCACGCGCTTGTCGCCGTGCCCGATATTGACGCCCATCAACTGGGAGTTGAAATCGAGGTAGCGCGCGCCGTCGACCGTGTAGAAGTAGACGCCCTCGGCACGGTCGATCGCCATCGGCGCGATCTTCGATTGCGCGGACCAGTCGTACAGGGTGTAACGCTTCGAGAGGTCGACGATCTCTTCAGCCGAGAGCGTCATGGTTCCCACGTCCTTCCGAGATCGATCGACCCTGGCATCATCCCAGCGAGCCGGTGCGTTTGACCGAACGCCCGCCCCCGGTCCGACCTTTGGCCCCCCGCAGCCGAAGGTCCGGGTTGACCGCATCCTCGTCGCGGTGGCACCGTGAGCCTCGGACCGGGGTTCGGCCCAAGAGCAGGGAGGGATCACATGCGACGTATCGCAACCGTGGCGGTGGCCACGCTCATGTTCATCGGGGTGCAGAGCGCATGGGGCGTCAGCGCCACTGATCCGCAAGACACGCGGGGTGGGCTCGACATCGCATCGTCCTCGATCCGGACCGTGCAGATCGCCGAGGGCGTGTTCCGCACCCGGATCGCCGTGTCGACGTACAAGCCGTTCGACCTGTCCACGGGTGAAGGCTCCTTCTTCTGGCAGATCGACTCCTACGGCGACGGGGCCGTCGACTACGCGGTGTTCATGTTCGGCGACCCCGAGGCGGCGCCGGCCGCGCCGGCGTTCTGTCTGGTGAAGTCACGGAACCCCGACGTGATCTACAAGGCTTACGTGCCGGTCGCCACGACCGATACGCGAGTCGTGTGCGGGCTGCCGCGCCGAGATCTCAAGATGACGAAGGATGTGCGCTGGCGCGTCGCCGGCCGTCTGGGCGATCTGGTCGACCGGGCACCCGACTCCGGATGGAACGGCGGCTGATCAGCGCGCGTCTTTGACCACCTGGCCGCCCTTCATCACGAACGGGACGGTTTCCAGCAGGGTGATGTCCTCGGTGGGGTCGCCCGGGACCGCGATCAGATCCGCGAACAGCCCGGGCGCCACTCTGCCGGCGCGATCCTGCCAGTGGATGAGCTCGGCGGCCACGGAGGTCGCCGAGCGGATCGCCTGCATCGGGGTCATGCCGAAGCGCACGTAGCACGTGAGGTTCTTCGCCTCGGTGCCGAACGGCGCGATTCCAGTGTCGGAGCCGTTGGCGATCTTCGCGCCCGCGGCCACTGCCTTGCCGAACATCGCGCGGCTGACGTCGTTGGTCCACCGGACCTTCCGCATGACCTCGTCTGAGTAGCCGAGCGCCGGGCCCTGCTCCTGCATCCAGTCGCCGTCGGAGATGTCGATGACGAGGTACGTGCCGTGCTCGACCACCAGCGCGAGCGCCTCGTCGTCGATCAGCGAGGCGTGCTCGATCGAACGCACACCCGCCCGCACGGCGCGGCCGATCCCCACCGAACCGTGCGCGTGCGCGGCGACGAACGTGCCGAGCAGCTCGCATTCCTCCACGGCGGCCCGCAGCTCGTCCTCCGTGAACTCCGGGGCTCCCGGGTTGGTGCCGCTCGTCAGCACCGCGCCGGTCGCGAGCACCTTGATGAAGTCGGCGCCGCGCCCGATGATCTGCCGCACGTTGGCGCGCATCTGGTCGACGCCGCTCGTCACGCCGTACCGGAGCTCACGCGGCACCACCGCGTCCACGTCGACCGCGAGACCCGTCAGATCGCCGCCGCCGCCGGGGCACGTGACGTAGGCGCCGGCGCACAGCATGCGCGGTCCCGGGAACCAGCCGCTCTCGATCCCTTCTCGGATCGCGACGTCGGTGAACGCGCGGAACGAACCGACATCGCGCACGGTGGTGAAGCCTGCCTCCAGAACGAGGCGCGCGTTGCGCACCCCGATGATCGCGTCCTGCGCGCCGCTGCGCATCACCAGCGAGGCGTAGCCTTGGCCCTCTTCCTCGCCCCCCGCCAGATGTGAGTGGAGATCCATCAGCCCGGGCAGGAGGGTGTGGCCCGGCAACTCGATGCGCCGTGGACCCTCGGGGACGTCGGCAGCCGCCACGATCGCGGCGATGCGATCGTCCTCCACGAGGACGGCGCGGTCGGTGAGCACCTCGCCGCGGTCCGTGTCGACGATCCGTTCGGGCAGCAGTGCGAGGCGTTCAGTCATGGCGGCGAGGATACTGGGGTGCGGCGCCCAGGCGGCTGGACGAATGACTCGCGGGATGACACTCCAGGTTCGCCACCCCCAGGCCGATACCTGAAATGTGGTAGTCGAGGCTCACCTCTCCAGCCCGCCGATTACCACCGCCCGACCAGGGCGTCCAGCTCGCGTCGCCGGAGAACCGCTCCGGTCCCACCGCTTCATGCGGATGACCGGGGATGGGTCTTGAGGCTCCCGGGGCGGAACCGGAGGCGCGACTGCGCGGCTCGGCGCCGTCAGGCGCCGAGCCGCGCCAGCCACCGATCGGCCGTCGCGCGAAGCTCATCGCCGTCGAACGACCGTTCGTGACCGGCGTGCACGATCCGGGCATCGATCTCCCGGAGCCTCGCCAGCGAGGCAGCCATCGCCTCCGCGTCCTCCCAGTCCAACGGCGCATCGACGTAGAGCGTGTCTCCCGTGAACAGCGTGCCGTCCGTCTCGTCGAGCACGCTTGCGGAACCCGCCGTGTGGCCCGGTGTGTGCACGACCGTGAAGGAACGATCGCCGAGCTCGATCGTATCCCCTTCGGATAGGAGCATCGTCGGCTCCGCGCCGGGGGTGACCCAGCCCTCGATGTCGAAGCCGGCGATGGGCAGGGCGCGAACCGCGATCTCGGGCATCGGGACGTCGTAGTAGGCGTACATCTCGTCCGCGCCTTCGGGGAAATCCTCCCGGAGCAGGCGCATCGGATAGGGCTCGCGCGTCATGTCGGCGTCGCCCGCGTGCACGCGGCGGTCGTCGAACTCGTGCAGACCGCCGACGTGATCGAAGTGCCCGTGGGTGACGAACGCGATGACGGGTTTGCCCATCGTCAAGGGGTCGAGGTGGGGCCTCAGCGCCCCGATGCCGTTGGCCGAGTCGACGAGCAGGTCCGCGTCGCGACCCGGCACGTGCCACACGTTCGACACCAGCATGTCGTCGACATGCGGTTCGAACAATCGCGTGATGCCGCCCCCGGCATCGACCGCGTGGAACCAGGGGTGCGCGACCGGCAGATCCGAGGCTGCGGTCAGATCGCCGCCCCGGCCTCACTGCTCGAGGGTTGGTCGTCGGGACTCCCGGCGGCCTCCATCTGCGCGGTGTCACGCATCACGAGGAAGCCCGCCGCGATACCGAGGATGCCGCCCAGCGTCGAAACGTAGAGACCCATCGAGATCTCCGCGAACGGGGCGACGCTCTCGGAGCGGGTCAGCGCCCATACGCACGACAAGGTCAACACGACCGCGCACAGCGTCGCCAGCGCCCCCATCGCGCGCCGGATGCGCGCATCGGAGATCAGCACGTAGGCACCGCCGAAGGCGAACAGTCCGATCGCCATACCCAGGGCGAGCTGGCCCGAGATGTCGGCCGTGCCGTTGTAGGTGGCGAAATCGGTCTCCCACCACCCGGAGTAGATCCCGAGGATGCCGATCACGCCTGCGACGGACGCGCCGACTCCTGCGTAGCTGAACGTTGCCTTGTCCATGACTGGGGACCCCCCGGCTCGAGCGATGCATGGATGCTCCCCCGCGAAGGGGGCCGATGCAACGACCGGAGGGCCTAACCCGCGGAATGCCAACCTCTTGGAGGCGCCGGTGATCGGTGGAGGTGAGGGGACTTGAACCCCTGACCCCTGCGTTGCGAACGCAGTGCTCTACCGGGCTGAGCTACACCCCCGAGATCGACCAGCGTAGCAGAGGCGGCTACGGCGCCTGGAGCCACCGCGCGTGCTCGTCAAGCGCCGTGTGGATGTCCCGTTGCACGAATGCGATCGACAGATCGCCGCGGGTCTTTTCGATCAGTGAACGCGACACGTCGGTTGACCGGCGCAGGTTCATGGTGATCGCATCGGGGTAGTCCACGGTCACCAAGACGCCGTACATGTCCTCCAGCTCGGCGAGGATGCGCTCGGCACGCTCCACGTCGCCGCCGCGAAGCAGATCCAGGATGTGGCGGCGCCCTTCGCCGATCGCCTCGGCCATCCCGTTGAGGTACGGCGCGTCGCCGACACGAACCTGCTCGGGCATCGGCAGCGGGTCCCCCTGCACCAGCGCGAGCGTCAAACAGGCTTCGGCGTACTCCTTCTCGGCATCGAGCAGGTAGCCCGCGTACCGGACGTCCGGCTGGTCCTCGACGGCTGCGAGCCCGGCGTCGAGCTCGGCGCGCGCGTCGCCGATCAGACCCCTCGCGGTGTCGAACTCGCCTCGGTGCGCCGCGCGGATCGCGTTGGCGGAGGCGCGGATCGTGCGTCGAGCCGACGGGAGCGCCTGCTCGCGGGCAGCGGTCTTGGCGTCGAACCGCTCGTGCAGGTCGTCGGTCAGGCCCTCGAGGTCCACCGCGGACTCAGACGCCTGCGGTGGCGACCGTGGCGTCCGACACGACGGTGACGTGCTGGTCGGGTTCGATCACCGGGGGCACGTGCACCCGAGACACGCGCGGCGACGGCGCCGCTTCCGTGTCACGCGCCGGTGCGGCGGCCGCGCGCGCCTTGATCACCAGCAACGCCCAAACGTAGATCACCAGCAGGCCTCCGAGCGCGGCCGCGACCACCCACGAGACACGCAACGGTGGGACGACGCCGATGAGTAACGACAGGCCGATCGCCTCGAGCAGGATCACGAACACGCGGCGCCGGCGGGCGCGCACCCGCGCCTGCTGTCGCTCACGCGGGCCGAGGAAGCGGACCCCCTTGCGCGGGGTCACGATCCAGCGGCCGTTGGTGCCGTGCACCTCTGCGTGAGCCAACAGTTCCATCCTGCGTTCGAAGTCGACGACGCTCCGCGCGTCGGACCTCTTGCGGCCGATCGGCACCAGGAACGCCGTCCACATGATGCCCAACACCGCCAGCAGCAACCACTGCACGAACCAGCCTCCTGTTCGTCGATCCCCGGAAACGACACAACATCTGGGCTGGGACGGGACCGTAGCACTACATATGGTGCACTAGAAGTACATCGGTGTGATTTTCCCCAGGTTGTGGAGGTCCTGTGGAAAGCCGTTGTGGCAGGCAGACGAGGCTCAGGTGGCGCGGTACTCGCCGCCGGCGCCACCCGATTTGGCCAGGAGGCGGATGCCGTCGATCCGGGCCGATCGATCGAACGCCTTCGCCGTGTCGTACAGCGATAGGGCGGCGGCGGCGGCTCCAGTGAGCGCCTCCATCTCGACGCCGGTGCGATCGGTGGCTCGGACGGTGACCTCCACGCGGATCCGGCCCGAGCCTGCGTCGGGCTCGATCACGACGTCGGCCCCCGTAACGCGGATCGGGTGGCAGTGCGGCAACAGGTCGGGCGTGCGTTTGACGCCCGTGATCGCAGCGATCTTCGCTGTCTCGATCGGGGCGCCCTTCTTCGTGCCGGCGACCAGGTTGGCCACCGCCTCGGGCGTCGTCAGCAGCCAACCCTCCGCCGCGGCCTCGCGCGCGGTCTCCGCCTTGGCGCCGACCTCCACGATCCGGGTGACGCC